>CAZRBZ010000012.1:0-20170 GCA_964598515.1 Candidatus Woesearchaeota archaeon | reverse complement strand
TAATTGAATTCAAAAACATTTATTAAAAGAATTTTCTTGTTTATTTTATGAAAATCATAAATTCGCTAAAATCTGCTACCCCCAACTTAAATAATTTTGAATTTTGAGATTGATAAATTTTTTTAGTAGATTAGAATTATTGTTTTTGGGGCTGAAATGTGGCATTATGGGTTATTATGATTTAATTTTATCCTAATTTTTTTGATTTAATTAATGTAATTTTATTTTTTCTTATTTTTGTGAAAAAAGTTATTGGTGTCTCTAATAAGATTAAAGATGTATCAAAAAGACTTGTAAAAGATTTTTCTGAGAAAACTAAAAAACCAGTTTTTATTTTAGGTGTTGTTTTCTGGATGGCTTTGTTATTATTTTTTGGTTTATCTTCTATAATTTCTTTTAGGGTGGCGAATGTTTTTAATAATCAAGAAATTTTTGGTATTCAAGGATATTCTCTTTTCATTGGTCTTTTTATTTTGTTGGGAATATTGTTATTTATTGTTTGGAAGAAGATGATTAAGGGGAGAGAAGAAGGGGAATTTGTTAAACAAATTTAGAAGGATAAAATAAATTTCACGAAGTAGTTCGGAAATTTAGAGGAAAAATAATTAAGGGGGGATTTAAATTAAGATAATTTAAATTTAAAATAAATAAAATATTAGGGTATGTAATTTGAATTAAGTAAAGAAATAAATTTATAAGAATTTTTGTTAAGAATTGATTTTAAATTTTCTTCTTTTGTGTTGAAGATGTTTTTTAGTGTTTTGAATTTTTCTAATAATTGTTTTGATTTTATTGGACCAATATTTGGGAATGATTGTAAAATATATTTTAATTGTTCTTTTTCAGATAAGTTTGATTTTGTTGGATTTAAGGGAGCATTAGTTTTTTTTCTTTTTGCAAGAAGTGAAATATATGTTGCTGTTTCTTCTTCATTTTTTGTGAATATTATTGGGGTTTTATGGTTTAAGATTATTGAAAGAATAAATCCTTTGAGGGCATTTTGATTTTTGAATCTATTTTTATTAAATTCTCCTTCTATCAGTAGTAAGTGATTTGGATATTGTTTTAATTCGTTTAATTGTTTTTTTAATCTACCATTGATCATTGATTGAATAAAGTCTTGAATTGTTTTTCTTTCTATTGCTATATCTTTTATAATGTAATCTGCAACTTTTAGTTCTTTTAAAATTATTTTGTATCCTAAAGAAATGAGTTTTGTTGGAATAAGAGAATTTTTTTCTCGGTAGTCTATTATTATTGTTGTTTTGGAGATGGAGATTTTTTGTTTGGAAAGGATATTTTTATTTGTGGAAAAGATATCATGAATCATTAAAAAGTTAGAAAAAGATTTGTTTTATTGTTTGTTTTGGAATTTGGATAAAATAAATTGATTTTTGGAGTTTTTTATTAATTTTAAGGGGAAAAATTTAATCCTTAATCTTACTTAAATATAACAATCTTTTAAAAGAAGTTTTTCTAATATTTTTAATGGGGAATAAAAATTTAATTGATAAAATCAAATTTCTTTGTAAAGAAGGTGAAGAGTTTTCTAAGGGGCATTATTTGGTAAGGGATAATATCAAGTTTAAGTATTTTCATAACAAAAAAAATAAAAATGAAAGAATTAGAGTTATTGAAGGACAAGAAAAAGTTTTTGATTATACTAAATTAAAGAAATATACTAAATTTTATTGGTCTGGGGATAATAGTTGGGAAAAAATCATAGATGAATGTTATTTTTTGATGAATAGGGAATATTAAAACAAGAATATAAATTTTTAGAAGTAGTTTTAAGATTTAAGGGAATTAATTAATGTGGAAATTTTTAATGGATTGATGGGTTATACTTTGACTTTAAAACAACCTCTTCTGAACAATTTTTTCTTTGAGTGTTCCTTTTCTTTTTAATTCCTCTTTTATTTTTTCAATTTCTTTTGCCATTTTCTTTTCTCTTGCAATTGAAGCATAGTTAGCATATTCATCTTTTGTTCCTTTTGTGATCAACATTATTAGTTTTCCTTTTGAAAGTCTTGCTGTTCTTCCTCTTCTTTGTATTGAACGGATTGCAGAGGATATTGGTTCGTAGAAGATTACTGTTGAAACTTCTGGTATATCGAGACCTTCTTCGGCTATGCAGGTAGCACATAAAATATTTAATTCTCCATTTGAAAATTCATCAATTATTTTTTTTTGTTCTTTTTGTGAAAGGCCCATTCCTTCTTTTTTTGCTTGACCTACAAATACTTTTGATTTTATTTTTGATAATTTGTTTAAATTTCTTGATATTATATTTGCTGTTTCTCTGAATTGAGTGAAGATTATTACTTTTAAATTTTCATGATTTTTGCTTTCATCTCTAATCGTTCTTATTATTTCTTCTATTTTTGGATGTTCAAATCCTTTTTCTAAAAGATTGTAGGTTTTCGCATGAACTAAATTGAATTCTTGTTTGTTTACAAGTTTTACAACACCTCTTGATTGTTTTTTTGCTGCTTGTTCAAATATTTGTTTTATGTATTTAAAAAAACTTTCAAGTGTTTGAGTTTCTAATAATTCTATTGCATGGGAAATTTTAATTGCTTGGGCACATGCTGAAATTCCTAAATAACTTTGGGGAGAATGAAAATTTCTTGAAATTTGATTTCCTAATTTTTTTTGAAGTTCTATTAAAGATATTTTAGTTACTGTTCCGAATAGAAAATTTCTTGTTCTTAGTTCTTCTATGTATTCGTCATAAATTTTTGAAAGGATGGATTTTATTTCTTTTAGTTGTGTAGGGAATTCTATATTCCTTTTTTCTATTTCTAATTCTTGTAAATATGGTTTTACATCCTCTGATTCTCTTGTTCTTAGTTCTATTTCTTGAATTGAAAGGTTTTGTGTAATCTCTCTTATTTTTTTTGCATCACTTCCTGGGGACGCTGTTAATCCAATTAGTCTTGGATGTTTTGCTTGTCCTAAATAGACTCTTGCAATATAAGTATAGTCATAATTTTTTACACATCTATGCACTTCATCTTCTATTAATAATGAAACATTTTCTAAAGAGTATAATTGGTTTTTCAAATCGTTGGCAATGCATTGAGGGGTTGAAAAAATTATGTCTGCTGTATCCCATATTTTTTTTCTTTTTTCTGCTTTTATTGCTCCGGTAAATAATTGAATATCTGCCCAGAGTTCTGGGAGTTGTTTTTTGAATGATTCTAAATGTTGTTCTGCTAAGGGTTTTGTTGGTGCGAGCATTAGTATTTTTTCTGTTGGGTATTTTTTTATTCTTTCTATTGCTACCATTAATGCAATTAATGTTTTACCTAAACCTGTTGGTAAAACTATCATACAGTTTTTTTCTAGACAAGTTTTATAAATTTCTTCTTGATATTTTCTTGGTTTTATATTATTTAGAATTTCCATGGGGTTAGAAAATGGAAAGAGGTTATAAATTTTGGGGGCTGGTTTTGGGTTGGAATTTATTTTTATTATGATTTCTTAGCGATAAAGTTTGCTTTTCCTCTTTATTCATGAGGAGTTGACTTATTTTTTTTGTTTTTAATAACTCTTTAACTTTTTTAGTTTCACTTATTACATTTGTAATAAAAGATTGTTACTTTTGTAATATTGGAAAGTCTTAAATAGTTTATTACATTTGTAATAAAAGAATGTTACATTTGTAACTCTTATTTAATATGAAAATAGAACAACATGAAGAAGCTTTTAGGGAACATATTAGGAATATTGAGAGAGCTATAGATGAAGGTATTGAGGAAAATCAAAGAAATATTGGTTTTAATGTTTCACAGGGTTCTGTTGAATTATTTGCAATATTTTTACATAAACTTCATTTAATTGAAGGATCGGGAGATCAATTTGATCATAGAATTTTTAAAAATAAAAATTTAATTGAAAGAAAGCTTCCTGTTGATTTTCCTTTGAAAATGAAAATACTCTCTATTATGGAGAAAATTGAATTTGAGAGAATAGCTTTGTGTTATGGTTCAAGAAAGCCTAAATCTAGAATGGAAAAAGTTTTGAAAAGTTTTAATGAATTGAGGGAAATTATAAATCGAGAATTGAAGAATGGAAAAAAATAAATTGATATCTTATGCTCTGGAATTTTCTAGTTTTTTGGTTAGAAATCTTGATGATATAAATAAAATTATTCTTTATGGTTCTGTTGCGAGAGGGGATTTTGGAGAGGATTCCGATATTGATTTATTTGTGGAAACAGATAAAAAAAATGAAAAGAAAATTCAAAAATTAGTACAAGATTTTTATAATACTGAAACTTCTAGAAAAGCAAAATTAAAAGGGATTGAACATGATTTTTCTATTCTTGTTGGAAAATTAGAAAGTAAAGAATGGAATAATCTTAATAGGGCGATTTTGAATGGAGGGATTATTCTTTATGGAGCATATAAATCAAATGTGGAGAAATCTTCTTCCTATTCTCTTTTTGTTTTTGAAAATATTAAGCCAGATAAGAAAAGAGTTGTGATTTTTAGAAAATTATTTGGATTTAATGTTGGCAAAAAACATTATTCAGGTATTGTTCAACAATTACAGGGCATTAAATTGGGGAAAGGAGCTATACTTATTCCTCTTGAGAATTCTGGACATATTAAAACATATTTTAAGTTGAAAAAAATCAGTTTTAGGATTTATAATTTGTGGTCTGATGTTAAAATTGATTAATTAAATCCCTTTTTGGATTTTACTCTACAATTTGCTACAATTAGTTTATTAATTTTGTTTGAGTTTAAATATTTTGATAACTCCTCCAACATTTCATGTACTCAGTGAAACGGATAATTACTTTATCAATTAAATTATGGATAAAAAGATTTAAGGTTTATTTTCTTAATTATAA
Organism: Candidatus Woesearchaeota archaeon; assembly: GCA_964598515.1. GTDB lineage: Archaea > Nanobdellota > Nanobdellia > Pacearchaeales > GW2011-AR1 > GW2011-AR1. The sequence continues at coordinate 15,306 of CAZRBZ010000012.1, read as the reverse complement.
ATTTGGTTTAGTTTAGCAATTATTCCTGCGTTTTAAACAATAACTAACATTCCTAAAACACCCATTGATGCAATTATTGCAAGGATAGTCCAGACTAATTTATTTCCAAAAAATATTTTTGAACCATCTAAGTTTGAGAGAGGTATTAAGTTAAAGAATGCATAAAGAATATTTAGTTGTGCAAATTGTCCATAACCCAAGACATATCCTAAAATTGAGAATAAAATATTCATTATTATTCCTGCGGTTGCAATCCATCCTATTTCCTCTTCTGTAACTCCCGAAAACGAATATAATCCGTGTCTTTTTGCTGCCTTGTATATTTTTCCTTTTACTTCAAAAGTTAGACAAGCCATCCAAGTTATTAATCCTACTGAAAAGAATTTTATTGCCAAGGGAATTAGAATTCCTGCAGGAATTGGTTTTGAAAATTTATGATTTTTTTTATACCAGAATTTTTTAAATTCCCATAAGGAGATTTCTGTTTCTGTTTCTAAATAAAAACTAGTTACTTTTTTTGCGACAATATTAATTAAAATTACTATTAATATTAATCCTGTTGTTATAAAAAAAATGTTCCAAGTTTCAATTAGTGAGATTAGAATTCCTAAAACAATTGTTGAACTTAAAATTGCTAAAATTTCTTTTTGATTTAACATGTTTATTGTAAGATATATTTTTTTATAAAACTTGTTAGTGTGGAACGTATATGTTCTTGAACAAAAAATTGATAAATTAAATTTTAGAGGGAATATACAATTATCCGTCGTAATTATGTTCAAATATTGTTTGTTTATCTTAAACCTTTGGATTAATTGTTTGTTTTTTATAAAATTTATTTTTATTTCGTCAATTTAATGATCTTTACTGAGTATCTGGAAGATTGGGGGATTTTTAGATAGAAATAAAATTTAAGGACCCAATTGAAATGTGAGAGTATATTTCACTGCAGTATGGAAAACTATTTAAATGAAATGAGCTATTTCTTAACATGAGGATTGAAAAGATTACAAGTGTTTTGGGAAGAAAGGTTTATACTGATTTAGGTGATTTTTTTGGTGAAATAGAAGAAGCTAATTTATTTGAAAATAAAGTTGATGGTTGGAGAATTAAGGTTAGTTCTCATTTGATGTCTGTTTTGGGTGGAGCAAAGGGAGTTATTATTCCCCATCAATTTGTAAAGGCAATAAGTGATATTTTTATTATAAATAAAGCTGCTTTACCTAGTCAAGAACCAGAAATGGAAGATGGCATGGTAGATTTAATGTAAACAAATGACTACAATTTTACAAAGTGCATTGTTGACCGATTTTTTATATCCTTTTTTATTAGTATTTTTTATTTTATTTGCAGTTTTGGAAAAAACAAATATTTTTGGTTCTGATAAAAAACAACTTAATGCAGCTATTTCTTTAGTTGTTGGTTTGATTTTTGTCGGAGCTGTTTTTCCTAAAATTATTGCTCAAAACATGGTTTTATTTATGAGTGTAGGATTAGTAATTATTTTTGTGGGGCTTGTTCTTTGGGGATTTATTACAGGTGAAGTACCAAAGCCTGGAGCTAAATGGAATAGGTTTTATGCTATTTTATTAAGTATTTCTATTGTTACTGCGGTTTTATGGGTTAGTGGACTTGGAGGAGGCGTTTTTCTTGGTATTCAAGCTGTGTTTGCATTTTTATTTGGTTCTAATTGGAGTGGAACCTTTTGGACTAATGTTTTATTTGTTGGTTTAATTGCAATTGCTGTGGTTGTTGTTTTAAAGGGTAAGGCTGTTGCTGAAGGGAAGGATAAATCATAATTTTTGTGAATAATAATATTTATAAAATCTTTTTTTATATTAAAGATATGAAAGAGGGGAAGAAGTTATTTTTTGTTTTGGGGTTTATTTTATTATTGAGTTTAAGTTTTGTTAGTGCAGGATTGTTTTCAGATTTTTTTAAAGGGACGGGAGATGTTGTTGAAGAAGAGTATGGGATTTCTGAAAATGAACAAGAAGAGATATTTGAAGAATTTGAAGGATTTGAGGAGGCATTAGTTGAAGAATCTAGTTGTAAGGATACGGATGATGGAACTTTCAAATGTGTTTTGTGGGAAGGAAAGTCAATTTTGTACAATGAACATGAAATTCTTTTAGATGATATTGATGGTGGTGAAGTTGAGATAATTGTTGATGGAATAAAAAGTGGCATTATGTATCAATGTGATTTGAATAATTTTCTAGGATTAAAATTACAAATTAAAGTACATAGAATTGAGAAAATTCAGGATTTTGCGCTAGTTCAATTTATACCTATTATTGATGAAGATTCTGAATATGTGAACTTTGTAAATGAACAAGAAGAGATATTTGAAGAATTTGAAGGATTTGAGGAGGCATTAGTTGAAGAATCTAGTTGTAAGGATACGGATGATGGAACTTTCAAATGTGTTTTGTGGGAAGGAAAGTCAATTTTGTACAATGAACATGAAATTCTTTTAGATGATATTGATGGTGGTGAAGTTGAGATAATTGTTGATGGAATAAAAAGTGGCATTATGTATCAATGTGATAGAAGTGAATTTTTAGGATTAAAATTACAGGTTAAAGTTTATAAGATTGAAAAAATGAATGATTTTGTTTTGGTTCAGTTTATGCCCATCCTGGAAGATAATGATTGTATTGATTTTGATGGAGGCATTAATTATTATGAAAAAGGAGATTGTTATGATTATGCAACTTTTTCAAGTGTGCCTCGAAAGGATTGGTGTGAAGGAGATGTTTTGAATGAAGCTCATTGTTCTGAGAGTAATTCTTGTGCATATCAAGGTTATTTATGTCCTAATGGTTGTAAAGATGGGGCTTGTGTTGAAGAATTTATGAATATTGAAATTTCTATTTCAACAGAGAAAGATGTTTATTCTTTTGGTGAACAAATTAATTTGACAAGTGGTTCAGTGAAATCTGGAATAACTGGATTAAGTTTAACTGGTAATGTTATTAGTGATTTAGATAATGAAGATTTTAGAGGGGAAGAAATTGATTATGAAAAAGATTATCAAAGATTTGAATCATTGGGGGATTCTGGTTTTTCTGATGAAGTTTTTTTTCAACAAACTATTTCTTCTGGAGAAGTTATTTATGATGAAATGTTTGAACAAGAAAAAGAATATGATGGTTATATTATTCAATTTGAAGAGGAGCCTGTTCTTGTTGAAAAAATAAATTTAGAAAAAAAGGCTGAAAGGAATTTTGTGTATTCTGAAGATAGAGCTCAAATTGTTCAAAATGTAAGAGATTTTTTTCTTTTGATGCCTAATGAAGTTGATGAAAAAGTTCAAGAGTATTCTGTTGATTTGAAAGAAAAAAATGAGCTGGTAAAATCTAAGATAGTGGATGAAGTTTATGGTGTGAGACAGAAATCAATCACTGGAAATGCTGTGAAGAGGGAGGATGTGAAGTCAAATATGGGGAGGGAATTTACAACAGCATTTAATGGTGTATCAATGAAAATTTCTGATGAGGAAGCTAAGGAATTGGAAAAAATTAGGGGGGTAAAAAAGGTTTATCGTAATTATAAGGTTGAAGCTACTTTGATGGATTCTGTTTCTTTGATTAATGCTGATGATGTTTGGCAAATAAAGGATTCTTTTGGAAATAATTTAACTGGTGAAGGTGTGACAATTGCTATTATTGACACTGGAATTGATCATACTCATGCTGATTTGGGTGGTTGTTTTGGGAAGGGTTGTAAGGTTGTTGGGGGTTATGATTTTGTAAATGAAGATGAAGATCCAATGGATGATCAAGGTCATGGAACTCATTGTGCTGCTACTGCTGCGGGGAATGGAGTTTTGAAAGGTGTTGCTCCTGATGCTAAGTTGTATGGGTTTAAGGTTTTGAATGAAGGTGGAGGTGGATATAGTGATTGGATTATTGCAGGAATTGAAAGATCAATTGATTTGGATAATGATGGGATTCCGATGGAAGATAAAAATGATTATGTTAATGTGATAAGTTTGAGTTTAGGAGGTTATGGAAATCCAGATGATTCTTCAAGTCAGGCAATAGATACTGTTGTTGAAGCAGGAATTGTTGCAGTGATTGCAGCTGGAAATTCTGGTTGTGAAAATTGTATTGGGAGTCCTGGAACAGCGAGGAAAGCAATAACTGTTGGAGCTTCTGATAAATTTGATAATATTGCAAGTTTTAGTTCAAGGGGCCCTGTTATTTGGGAGGATGGAGAAGGAATTGAGAAGGCATTAGTTAAACCAGATGTTACAGCCCCAGGTGTTGATATTTGTGCTGCACAATGGGATGAAGCATGGACAGATAGAGAATGTTTGGATACGGAGCATACTGCTATTTCTGGAACTTCAATGGCTACCCCTCATGTTGCAGGTGCTGCTGCATTGTTAATCCAGAAAAATCCAAGTTGGACTCCTTTGGAAATTAAAATGGCTTTGAGAAATACTGCTGTTGATATTGGTGAGAATATTATTACACAAGGTCAGGGCAGGATTGATATTTTGGAAACTGTTAGTTTGGATGAAAGACCTTTGGTTGCTGAATTGGAAGCAATGGATTATTTACCTTTTGGAGAGGTGGATATTTATGGAACAGCAAAGGGAGGGGGTTTTGAAAGTTATAGTGTTTATTATTCATTAAAAGAAATGGATGATTGGAGTTTGATTTGTTCTGGGGAGTCTGTGGTAGAGGAGGATGTTTTATGTTTAGATTTTAATACTGGAATATTGCTTGATGGAGATTATGAAGTTAAGTTGGTTGATGAAAGTGTTGGTGGAAAAATTAGTGAGGATTATGGAATTTTTGAGGTTGATAATGTTAAAATCTTTTCTCCGTTGAATAATGATATTTATCGAGCCGGAGATATCATTGAAATAAAGGGGAATGTTATTGGGAGTAATTTTGAAAGTTATTCTGTTGAATATAAGGAAGGAGATTCTGGAGAATGGTTGAGTGATGAAATTGAACTTGTTAATAATGGAAATCAAGAAGTTGTTGAAGATGTTTTGGGTTATTGGGATACAAGTTCAATAACAGAAGCTGGTTTTTATTCTATTAGATTGGTTGTAAATTATTTAGATGGTTCAAGTTATGAAGAATTTGTTGAAGATGTTTATTTGGATCCGACGATAAAGGAAGGGTGGCCTGTGAGAGTGTCAGATTCAAATCCTCTTGGATCTTTGAATGTAGTTGGTATTTCTGGTGGAAATCTTGGGAGTTTTGTTTTATATCTTACCTCTCATTTGGACATGGTTGATCAAATTAGTTTTTTTTATTTGGAGGATAATAATCTGGAGAGGTGGGGAGAGGGAGTTCATAATCCTTCACTAGCTTCTATTGGAGATCTTGATGGAGATGGGATTAATGAATTTTGTTTTGCTGAGGAACCAAAACCTTCCCTTTATGAAAATTTATTGTTTTGTTTTGAACAAGATGGTTCCTATATGGTTGGTTGGCCTGTTAGCGTTTATGATTTAATTGAATTATTAATTGATGATTTTGGAACTGGAGAAAATATTGAAATAGGTTACAACACTTATCCAATAATAAGTGATATTGATGATGATGGAGAATTAGAAATTGTGGTCGGTTTTTGGTTTCATGGAGAAACAGGAATAGATTGGGGAATTGTAATATATAATGGCGAGGGTTCAATTGAAAATTTTTGGGTTATTCCCCACTTTTGTGACTCTAATTGGGACTTGTGTGAAACAAGTTGCAGAGAACTTATGTTAGGGGTAGGTGATATAAATTCAGATGGAAAAAAAGAAATAGTTGTGGGTTCAAGTGGAGCTTTTTTTGGATCATTAAGTTCTGGACAAATTTGGGGAAGTGCACAAAGCGGACAAGATGTAATGGTTTTTGATTATAATGGTGTGGAGATTGAAGGTTGGAATGAAAATAGTGGCATTTCAACAGGATCCCCTGTTTTGGCTGATTTGAATGGTGATGGTTTTTTGGAAATAATTTATTCTGGAATTGATATTCATTCTATACAATTAGAAGTCATATCAGAAGATCCTCCTAACGCTTTCTTTTTAGTCAATGAAAGTTTAGTAGTAAGAAATTACGAAGGGCAAATTATTTGGTCGAAAAATTTTGTTCCTTCTGTTCATGGAAATATAAACAATTTTGCAGTGGGGGATACAAATATGGATGGTTTTTTAGAAGTTTATGTCACTTCTTTTGGTAAAAATAACTCTGCAAGTGGAAATTCTAAACTTTTTTCTTATCTTTATGGTTTTAATCATACAGGAGGACTTTTGGAGGGTTTTCCTATTGAAATAGATGGAGACCTTTCTTCTAATTTTGATTTTGCTCAGCCCAAATCTTTGGTTATTGGAGATATAGATGGAGATAGTTTCCCTGATTTTTTATTGCAGGGGACTTTAATTGAATCTGAATATGATGATTTTTCCAATAAATGCAGCTTTTATTTGATAGGGTTTAATCGTTTTGGAGAAGAAATTTTTAGCAAGATTGTTAGAGGATTTTCTTCTTTTGCTGAAAGAAGTCTTTTTTTAACTGATTTTGACTATGATGGGATGTTAGATATTTTTGTTGGTTTTGGATATAATAAAAATTTTGATGATGGGATTATTTCGTTCAATCTAGGTGTTCCTTACAATTCCTCAACAATGGATTGGCCAATGTTTCAGCACGACCCTCAACACACTGGTTGTTATAACTGCGACGACATTTCAGTTATTCCATTGAGACCCCAATCAAAAATAATTAATAATAATGATTTTGATGTTTCTGGAAATTTGAGGATGGTTTTACAAAAGAAAATTGGCGAGTCTTGGATTGATGAGAAAATTGTTGCAAATGAACAAGTTAGTATTCTCGCTAATGATTATTTTGATTTAGCAAACAAAGGGAATTTTCAAAATATTATTACAAATAGTATTGGCACATATCGTGCGTATGTTAGTTTTGAAGTAGAAGGAGAAACTTTTGAAGATAATTGGGAATTTGAAGTTATTTAATTAAATAGAAATTAATTTAAATGTGTTTTAATTTATTAAATTATATGGCAACAATATTACAACATCAATTATTCACTGATTTTTTATATCCTTTTTTATTAGTATTTTTTATTTTATTTGGAATTTTGGAAAAAACTAGCATTTTAGGTAAAGATAAAAAACAACTTAATGCAGTTATTTCTTTAGTTGTTGGATTGATTTTTGTTGGATCTGTTTTTCCAAAGATTGTTGCTGCAAATATGATTTTGTTTTTGGCGATTGGTTTGGTTATTGTTTTGGTGGCTTTGATTCTTTGGGGTTTTGTTTCTGGAGGAGAAGGTTTTACAATTGAAAGTGGTTCTAAAATTCACAAATTGTTTGCAGTTTTATTTATTATTTCTTTTGTAAGTGGTATTGTTTGGGCAACAGGTATTGGAGATGAATTTGTTACTGGTTTGCAGAAATTATTTGGTTTTTTGTTTGATTCTTCTTGGAGCGGAACTTTTTGGATGAATGTAATTATTGTTGTGTTGGTTGCATTAGTAATTGCAATTGCTCTTGAGTGGAATCCGTTTAAGACAAAGATGGATGGGTTTATGAAAGTTAAGTAGTTTTGTTTCTAAGCAATTGTTCGCTACCGCCCATTATTTTAGTTTTATTCTCGCTACTGTCTCACTTCGTTTCCAGCACAAGAACCTACTCACGTAGGCTGTGGCACAGACATTATTTAAGTTTAGATTACTAATATTTTTTTAGAGAAGTTGTACAATACATGTCCTTCAGTGGAATGGATAATTTAGTTATCAATTATGCCTGCGAAAGCAGGTTCTTGTACTGGAAACAAAGTGAGATAGTAAATGAAGTGAATTAAATTCCTTTCAATTGACAAAAATAAAATCACTTTTTCAAAAATTAAATTAAACTTTTGGTATTGTCGGAGGAGACTTCTTTGGTCCCCCTTTAATAACTGCTACAAAAACTACAATTGCACCTATTATAACAAGCAACACAGGTAAAATATTTTGAATTTTATATCCCCATACCCCTAGATTAGATTCCCAACCATTCATAAATCCAAAAGAACTTCCAAGACTTTGGAAGATAATTATCAAAGTTGTTAATGCACCAACTCCAAAAAACACCCACTTCATCCAAGGATTATTTTGAAGATCAACAAATGCACTTAATAAAATAACTATTACTAATAAAATTGATAATCCAACTCCTAATCTAGGAAATATCTCTGCAAAGAAATATGAAACAAAATTAAATTGTAAAGCCATTAAACCAATAGCCATGGCCAAAACAACATTTATTCCTTTATTGTTTCCCAAAATGCTTGTTTTACTTAAAATACCATAAATTAATGCAAAGATTAATAAAAAAGGAAGAAGATAACTAAAAACGCCCATTTGTTCAAATTGAAACAAAGCATTACCAATTGCACCACCAGTTCCAAGACCATAAGAAGCTAAACTAATTAATCCACTAATCATGATATAATTACAAGAATATTATTTATATATGTTTTTATTCAAAAGTATCTATTTCCTCTTCTGCATTTTCTGAATTTAAATTATTTCGGTCGTAATAATTATTAAATTATCTGTTTCGCTGGAGGACAATGATTGAGAGTAGATTTACAAAATTTTATTGGGTTGAGAAAATAGTTTGAGAGAGTGTTATTCAGGTAATTTAAGTTTTAGCGGAAAAAGTTTAGCTCATATTTAGCAGTTAAAATTTTGTGAGTATGATAAAATCTAATAATTAATTAAGTAAAAATTTAAACAAGAAGAAGAGATTATTTCTTTTTCATTACTTTAGAGAATGAATCTTCAATCATATTCATTTCTTTTTTAATCAAATCTAATCCTTTTCCGTATTCTCCAACTTTTTCAAGAATTGATAGTTGCATTTTATCGAAATATTTTTCCATTCTTTTTAATCTTTCATTCACATCATCAATTCTTGTTGAATAAATTGTTTTGAATTCTGAAATTTCTTTTACTTGTTTTTCTATTTTTTTTATTTTTTCTGAGAATACTTGTTCTGCTATTTCAATGATTGTGTCTGAGGAAGAAGCATATCCTCCTGCATATTGATCTGGAGCACTTTCTTCATAATATTCTGTTTCTGGTTGTATTTGTGGGGTGTATCCTTGTTCTTGATCATATGATGGTTGATAGCTTGTTTGTGGAGAAGCATTATATTCATTTTGAGCGGGGGCTTGGGGAGTATAAGTTTCTTCTGGAGGTTCGGAAGTTGGAATTTTAGGAGCTTCCATTATTGATGGAACCATGTTTTGATTTTGTCCTTGCTGATCACTACTTACAGCTTCTTTTATTTTTGATTGATTTAATGCATCATTTATTTCCATTGGTGATATCCCTTCATTTTTTAATCTTGAAATAATTTCTTGATTAACTAATCCTTCTTTTTTTAATTGCATTACTTTTTCTAATGCGACCATATTATATTATGTTTTTATTTCTTTTTTAATTTTTCCAATTCAGATCTTTTTACAAAATCCAGTGGTTGAAACATTTTTGCTTGTTTTTTTAAGATTTCCAAATCTTCTTTTTTTGCAAATTTTGAAATTTCTCCTGATATTGATTCTAAAAAAGATTTTAATTTTTCTACACTTTGTTTTAATATTATTATATCTTTTTTTAATTCTAAAATTTCCTTTTCATTATTTTCTTTGAATTCAATTAAGTTTTGTCCGATTAATAATAATCTATCTTTTAAAATTCTTTGACGTTCTTCTAATTCTTGCACATTTCCTCTTTGATGATATTCAGGATTATTTGCTACCTCTTCCATAATTTGAAAAGGAAAATGTAGTTTAAATTTGTTGGGTTTATTGTTTTAGTTTTGGGTTTTCTTGGTTGAAAATTTTTTAATAAGAAAAAGCAATATTTATTAAAAGAATTTTCTTTAAGTTGTCATGGATAAAAAAGGAAAATCTAATGTTTTTTGTTATAATTTTTTAGGAAAAAATTGCAAGGGGCAAATCTTAATTGAGAATGTTGTGTTCATTATTTTGAATGTTATGTTTTTAGCTATTCTTGTTATGTTTTTGATGAAGCAGGGGCAGGGTACAGTTTTATTGGAAAGTTCTTATGCTAAAGAGAGTGCACTTCTTATTGATGGTGCAAAACCTGGAATGATTTTTATTTTAAATATGGAAAAGGGAAGGAATATAGCCGAAAAAAACGGGATTGAGTTTTCTGATGTGATTGAAGTTGGAAGTAATTATGTTAATGTTAAATTAACTGATAAAGGAGGGTATAAATATACATTTTTTAATGATGTGAATGTTTCGGCTTATCCGGATAAAGAAGAGAATGAATATAATGGGATGTATGTTTTTACAATTTCTAAAAAATGAAAATTTTGAATAGAAATTTTGATTTTGAAAATTCTCTCTTCAAGTTCGGACTTCGTTCGAAGGCCCACCCTAATTCTGATACCGAATTTTCAAATAAAATTAACCAAAATCAAAATTCAAAATTTTCTAAAAATAAAAAAGGAAGTAATAAGTTAATTTCAATTTATTGGTTTGCGATTTTAGTTATTATTGCTGGAGGTGTTGTTATGATGGTTAATGTTTTTTATAGTTCTCCTTATGACGTTAGGGAAGCTGAAGCTGAAATTTTGTCTGCAAAAGTTGCAGATTGTCTTGTTAAAGGGGGGGAAATAAATAAATTATTAACAAGCCCGACTGGAGCATTTAGGGAATCTTTTAAAGATAATTTTATGAAATTTTGCTCTCTAAATTTTGATGTGGAAGGGGAATTTGAAAGACCCGAATATTATGTTGAGGTTGGTTTTTATACGGAGGGAGATTTGGAGAGAGAAAAATTTAAATTAATTGAAGGGAATTTGAATTGGAAAAAAGATTGCAATTTTAAAGATAAAAATCAAGAGAAGTTGGTGAAATGTGTTGAAAATGATTTTTATGCAGTGGATTCTACTCAAGGAGTTTATTTAATTAAAATCTTGTCAATAGTTGGCAAATCTGATCAAAATGTTAAATAAAAATAATAATGGACAAATTGGAGATACTTTGACTTGGTTAATTGCAACTGTCATAATTGTTGCTGTAATGGTTTTTTTTATTTTTGGAGCTTCTACTTTGGGACAAACTAAAAAAATTGGAGATTATAAACGGTCCTTGTTTTCTGAAATTAGTTTTGAAGGAGATGATTTATTTTTGAAAAAATCTCTCTTTGCTTATAATTTTGTTCAAGCAGAGAATAAAAGGGAAAGAATGATGGAAGATTTGATTAAGTGGGAAAAAGAAGGAAAATTCAATTTACTTTTGAATGAAACTAAAATTGAAATTTCAAGGAGGGGAAATTAATGAGAGGAAAAAAAGGTGATGTCCCGATAACTATTTTAGTTATAGGGGTTTTTGGAGTTTGCAGTTTAGCATTATTAACTTTTTTTATTTCGGATTTTAATATTAGCAATTCTTTTGTTGGTCTGGATGTTATGGCCAAAATGAATACACAAATTGATGAATACAATTATTATCAATTGAGAGGAATTTCTACGGATAAAATTCAAAGTTATTATCGATTAATTGAGGAAGATGGTAAAAAATATTTGTATCTTGAGAAACATTCAAATAAACTTTTTAGTGATGAGGAAACTCTTTTGTTTTCTGTTAGATATCCAATACCTCGTTAGGAGATGTGAAGACAAAATTTGCTGAACTAAAGTTCAGATTAATATTTAATTATCCATCGCAGCGGGGTACATTGGGAGTTTAAATTTTTAACAGGCTTAGTTACAAGATTTATAAAAATCTAATAATATTTTTAAGAATTTATTTTTTAGATAATTTAATTTTTTAGTGTAGGAATTTTAGCTTACGTTTAGTATTTAAAATTTCGGGGGTGTAAAGTATTTATGGGAACAATATTTTATTAAGTAAGTTTTATAAAGTATTTTGGTTATAGAATAGTATTGAGGTGAAAATGAAATCTACAAAAGGTCAAGGGATGAGCACGAATACCATTATTTTACTTATTCTGGGATTGATTGTTTTAGTTGCTTTGATTTGGGGATTTTCCTCTAGTTGGCAATCTTTTAAAAAAATTACAAATCCTACTAATGTGGATAGTGTAGTTGAGGAATGTCAAACTGTTTGCGGATTAAATAATAAATTTAGTTATTGTTCTGCTGAAAGAATTTTGAATGTTAATGAAGAAGATTTGAAAGTTAAGACAAGCTGTGCTGTTTTAGCTACTTTGCCTGCTTTTGAAAAATATGGTATTGAAGAATGTCTTTCTATTGATTGTGATTTGAGTTGTGAGGATATTGTTATTGATGGGGAAAAGGGACAGACTGATTTAGAAACAGGAACTTATGATGTTAGTTTGTTGACTGAAGAGCCTTGTTTTATTGCCTGATAAAATTTAATTTTTAAAGGGGGAAAGAAAACTTTTACTTTGTTTTACTTAGAATTTATATTTAATTATTACTACTTTCTCACTTCGTTCCCAGTACAAGAACCTACTTCTGTAGGCTATGGCACAAATATAATTTGATTTGATGTATTTTTAGAATTCATTAATAATTTATGTATCCAATACCTGCAAAGTAGGTTCTTGTTTTTTGAAGAAAGGTTTGTGCTGGGAGTGTAGCGAAGCGGTATTCTAGTGCCATTGGTATGCCAGGAGTGTAGCTAGGCAGTATGCAAGATAATTATTTTATCCATTAAATCATGAACAAAATGAATTAAGCTTTTTTAGGAAAAGAAATTTAAATGTTCTTTGGTTATTTATTTTATGTCAGATGATTATGTTTATAGGGATAGTAGGAATAAGAAAAAGGACAAAAGAAGAGAAAAGAAAAAAAATCCTTATAAAACTGGGGGGAGATTTAGGGCTTTTACAAATGTAAAGGAAACAGATAATACTTCTAAGAAAGTTACGAATGTTAAGAAGGTTAAGGCAAAGAAGAAGAGGAAAAGATAGTTTTGCTGAACAAGTTCAGAATTGATAACTAAAATTTACGTACGTGATACTGTGAATTTTAAAGAAAGTGATTATGTGGGAATCTTTTTGTAAGAGAGGGTTAAATTTTTAGAAAGATATAAAATTAATTTGAGGAATTATGTTGAGTTAATTATTTATTGTTAGTTTTATAAATTATATTTTGTTATCTTAGTTCATGATAGAGGTTTATGTTTTGTTTGGTTTGGGGTTGATTTGGATTTTATTTGCAACTATTGAAGATATTAGAACTAGAGAAATTGCTAATTGGTTAAATTTTAGTCTGATTATTTTTGCTTTGGGTTTTAGATTTTTTTATTCTTTATTTGAGATGAGTGATTTTGGATTTTTTTATCAAGGAGTTATTGGTTTTGGAATATTTTTTGTTTTGAGTAATTTATTTTATTATGGAAAAATGTTTGCGGGAGGAGATCAAAAATTGATGATGGCTTTAGGTGCAATATTGCCTTTTTCTTTAGATTTTGTTTATAATATTAAAATTTTAGGCGGTTTTATATTTTTATTTCTGATTGTTGGTGCAGCCTATGGTTTGAGTGCTAGTTTATATTTTGGAATTAAAAATTTTGATAAATTTAAAAAAGAATTTGTTAAGCAATTAAATCAAAGGAGAAATTTCGTTATTGTGTTTTTAGCTTTTGCTTGTGCGATTTTAATTTTGGGATTTATGGAAAGTATGTTTTTTTCTTTTGGTATTTTCTTTTTTGTTATTCCTTATTTTTATATTTATGTTAAATCTGTTGATGAAGCTTGTATGGTTAGAAAAGTTAAGACAGATAAATTAACCTTGGGGGATTGGTTGTATAAAAATGAAAAAGTTGGAGGAAAAATTGTGAAAGCAACATGGGATGGTTTAACTGAAAAGGACATTGAGTTATTGAGGAAGAAAAGAGGGAAAGTTTATATTCGTTATGGGGTGCAGTTTGCACCCGTGTTTTTGATTAGTTTTATTTTGTTAGGATTGATATATTATTTTAGTTGGTTTGGGTTTTAAAAAAATAGTTTTGCTTCGCAAATAATTAATATATTTAATTATTACAATCGGGGAGGATATTGGTTGAGTTTAGATTTATGGAAGTTAAATTTATTAAAACACGATTGTTTAGTTATTTCATGAACGGAACTGAATCAAAATTAGCGAGAATGATTTTTTCTGATGATAGTAATGTAGAAAAAATATGGACTAATGAAATAAAAACTGGTTCTATTTATGGAACTGAATTAGAGCAAAATGGAAAAAAATATATTCTGACTGATGGAGATACATCAAAATATTTTCATCAAGCTTTGATGGAAATAGATAATTTAATTAATGAATATTCTAAGAAATAATTTTAAGGAATCCTCTTTGGTAGCCAAGTATTTGTTTCGTTGATTTCTTCTTTTTCTTCTTGTGTGGGTTCTTCTATCTTTTCTTCTTTTTTTTCTGGAGCTTCTTTTTTTTCTGGTTGTGCTGTATCAATTTGTTTTTTTAATTCTGTTAATCCTTCTGGAGTTTGTTTTTGTCTAGGGGATTCGATTGTTTCATTATTGTAAATTGGTAAGATGTTAATTAATTGATGTCCCATTACGTGTCCTGGGATTAAATCAATTCTTTGAGGGTTAAATGTTTTTTTTATTTTTTCTGAAATTTCATTTGTTAATTCTTTTACTTCCGAAGGTAATTTGTCTTCTGTTTCTATGTGTTCTTTTGGAATTATTAGTGCATGTCCTAGTGTTACTGGATTTAATTCTAAAATTGAAATTGCTTTTTCATTTTCTCCTATTTTTGTTGTTGGAATTTCTCCAAAAATCATTGAACAGAAAATACATTGTTGTTGTGTTGGTTTGTCGTCTCCTTGAATCATTCCTTGTTGTTTTAAAAATTCTATAAGTTGTTCATCTGTCAGATCATTTATTTTAGAAATAAATTCATTTGCTTGCTTTTCATCATATTGAGTTTTTATTTGTTCTAGTAATTTTGATTTGATATTTATTAAATCTAATTCAGTATTTGTCATATTGAAGAGAGGGAGATTTGTTATTTAAATATTTAGTTGGAATAATTGTTCGCTTCGCTTATTATTAAAAATTAATTTATCTTTACTATCTCGCTTTGCTCCCAGCACGAGAACCTGCTTACGCAGGCCAATGGCGAATACATGAAATAGGTTTAGTAAATAGAAATTTAATTAATTATCTTTTTAATAATTTCCGAACTACTTCGTGAAATTTGTTTTACTTATTTTAAAATTATAAACCTTAATCAATTTTTATGCAATCTTTCTCATATCAATTATTTGAGCTGAAGTAACGTTTTTGATTTCAGAG
>CAZRBZ010000011.1:0-21566 GCA_964598515.1 Candidatus Woesearchaeota archaeon | reverse complement strand
GAAAGACCTTATGCTTATAAAAAAACAAGAGGTATTTTTGCTTGTGGGGAGAAATTAAAATTAAAAAAATAGACTTCGTTTTAGCAGTTAGAAATAGGGAAAATGAACGTATTCAAAGATGTATAAATTCATTTAAAGAAATTGCTAATAAAATATTTGTTGTTGATTATAATAGTGATAAACCAATAAAATTAAAAGATTGTGAGATTATAAGAACTACTGAAAGTAAAATTTGGAATAAATCACACGCACTTAATTTAGGAATTAAAAAAGTAAAGCAGATTATATTTGTACTATTGATTGTGATATGATTTTAACTGAAAAAATATTAAATGAAATTTTAAATAAAGTAAATAAAAAAGCAGTTATTTTTAATACAAATGTAAGAAGAATAGAATTAGAAGATATCAATAATAATTTTAGTGAAATGTTAACAAAATCACAACCTTGGTTTGAAGAAGGGAGTAGAGGAAATATATATTCAGCAGCAAATGGAGGAATACAAATTTTTCCTAGAGAATGGATTAATTTAATTGGGGGATATGATGAAGGTCTTGGATTATATTGGGGAGCAATGGATAATCGGATTTATGAACAAGCAAAAGGTTTAGGAATGTCAATTATTGATTTAAATCTTCCAATGTTTCATCAAGAACATAAAAATTTAAAAGAAGCAAATCTTCCACAAGATGAAAAAAAATTTGCCTCATATGTTAGGGCTTATAAAATTCAATATTTAAATGAATTAATAAAAGAAAAATCTTGGATTAGTAAACGTGCTTGGGGAGAAGAAAAACCAAATCATGATTGGATGATTGAAAGGGTAAATCTTTGGAAAAAGGCTTTAATTTCGGATAAAAATTTAGAAAATAAATATTATAAAGTATATGTAGGCATAATTACTAATTTTCCTTATGTTCCAACATATTTTGCAAAAAATTTAATTCAAATTGTTGGACATGCTAAAGATAATGGAATAGAAGTTTTAATTAATAATCCTAAAAGACCAGCTGTTGATTCTATAAGAAATGCTTGTGTTATTGATGCTATGAATCATAGATGCACCCATATTTTACAATTGGATGATGATCATATTTACCCAGAGGATTTAATAACAAGACTTTTAGAACATAAAAAAGAGATGGTTTTAGGAGTTACTAATAAAAGTGTTCCTCCTTTTACTCAAACACAATATAAAAAATGCGATTTAGAAAAAATTAACATTGAAAATAATATTTGTAAATTTAAAGATGAAGAAGGATTAGAAAAAATTGAAGCTAGTGGAATGGTTGGAAGTCTCATTAAATTAAATGTATTCAACAGAATGGAATATCCTTATTATGCTAGAGAATATAAAATTGTCAATAATAAAGCATTAGAAACTGGCGAGGACATCTATTTTAGTAGGAAACTTAAAAAATTAGGAATAGATATTTGGTGTGATAAAACTTTAAATTATCCCCATCAAATTAAACAAGCCTTTTGTAGTAGGGGAGATGTTACAATCCAACCTATTTAAAACCGAAAGATTTATAAAGGAAAGAAAACTTAAATTAATATGAAAATAAATTGTGTATATTTTGATGATGAAATGAGCCTTGTTCAAGAAGTAAAACAAACAAGGGATCAATTAGCTAGTAGAGGAATTGAATTAGCTAATATGAATTATGGATTTATTATTAGAAATAAAGATGTAGTTGATTTACCAGATCAATGGGATGATATCATGGAATCAGTTGATTGCGAAGATATTATTTGGACAAAATTTGGTTATGATGGAACTATTTTTTTAATTGGAATTTCTTACATTAAATAAATAATAACAAATACAAAATACAATGATTAACTTAATCCAACCTACCAAAAATATTGGGTTAATTTAAATTCTTTTTGCCCCACATTCATAATGACTAATATACCCACTATCTGGAAACCTAATTTTTTTAATTTCATATGTTTCTCCCCTATAAATTATTTCATCTCCTTCAGAGGGTTTAGTTACAATAGATTTTATAAAAAATAATTTATCTCCTGGAACAAAAATCCCATATTTTGTCCATTCTTCTTCATCATTAAAATCATTAACCCCTGCATAAATAATTTCTGTAGTATAAGTATTTGTAGAATCTCCAAATTTATTTATCGTAGAAGATTTTCTTTTAAGGGTCAAAGATTGTCCCATTAAATCTATTACTGCAGACATTTGACTAGATAAATCTATTGCCATTTAGAAACCTCCTAAAGAATTATTTGAAGTCCAATTTCTATAACCATAGTATTTGCTAGGTCTATAATTTAAAGGTTTAGTTACATTAAAATTTACTGGTTTATTTTTACTTGTCCCATAAGCCAATAATTCTTTTAATAAATATTCATATCTTTTATTATATTTTGCTGTTCTAGAATTAGTTCCTATCCCAGAAATTGATTGATTTCCCATTTTAATACTTGTTCCAACTAAATCAAAATCTATTTCAAAATAACAATATGCTAATGCAAGATATTTTGCTAATTTTTTAATTCTATTATCTGGAGTAGACATATCATAAAAACTATATGAATAATCAAGATACATTGTAACATTTTCTGGAGCGGTTTCTAAAGTAATTGATCTTTTAGTATTATCTATTGAAGAAATAGTTGGATTGGTTTCAACTCCATCATTATCTATAGTATAAATTTTAACATCTTCCACTGTTATAGAACCATCTCCATTTTTATCTGCAAACCATTTATTTACATAATTTTTAATATAATAAGTTTTGTTCTCTCCATCAATAAGATTTTGTCTAGTTAAATTTATATATTTTATACATTCCCTAAAAACATCCACATTTAATTCTTGTTGAATTACAGAATTAACTTCTGAGATAATTGCCTCTAACTCTGTATCTTCTAATTCTGTAGCCTTATCTCCAAGATAAGTTTTTAATTCAGTTAATGTTATAATTGCCATAGTTTATAAATAATAAAAATATATTTAAATATTTATATAATTGAGAAAATTGCCATTGCAATTCCTAAAATAGAAAAACCGATTGTTATCGCCCATTTTATTCCAAAAATAGATCCATCCTTTTTACTTTTCCAATTGGTATCATCAATTAAATGTTTTTCTAATTTATTTTCATTAAATTCTAATTTTTGAACTAATCCTGGTTGTCCATTACCTGAAATAGCTTTATTTATAGTTTTCAATAAAACCCCCATATTGAGAACTTTTTCATTTAAAACAGCAAAATCTGTTTTAAGTTCACTAATTTCTTGTAAAATAGTTGTTTTTACCATTTTAAATAAATTCTTTTTTTAATTTAACAGAGACATCATTTCTTAAAGGAATTCTTTTATTATTTTTAAGATCTTTAATTAAATCTTCTAAATTGGAATAAAGAGAATTTATGTCTTTAACTGTTTCTTTACCAATTCCTTTCAATTTAGATAAATCCTTAATTTTTTTAAATTTAGATTTTTTAGTTAAAATAATTTTTTCTTGGGGAATTAATTTTTCTAATTTTAATGGTTTAACAATTATCTCTTCTTCTGAATTTTCTTTATTAAAATTCCAAATTTTTCTAAGAACTTCAGAAGCTTCTTTTTCTTTACCAAGTTGTTTAAGCCTAACATATTCTTTTTTAAGCTTTACTTTCTCACTCATATTTGATTACCTCCTTTTATGTTTAAAAGTATGTGTCATCAAAAGCGATAGCACCTACGCTTAATTCACTAGAAGTAACACTAGAGCCATCTACTTGTAAAATTACACCACTTTGAGTAATAGTTTTTGCAACTAATGTTCCTGTGATATCACTTTCTTGAATACCTGGTATAACTACTGGTACTTTTTTCATTCTTTGTCTAAAAGTTAACGAAACTGTCCCATCCCCATTAGCATCAGTTGTGATTGTACCCTTAACTGCTTGGTTATTACCAGCGTAGAATTTTCCACTTGAAATTGATCCTTTCATCTGTTTTCTTCCTCCTTTTTTATTTAATTACGTTTGATTTAATTGAGTGTGATTTGTGAGTTTTTTATTAAAAAAAGTAAAAAATGGCACTTCCAATCGGAATGTCTTTCGACCTGCCTTTTTTTAAAAAAAGTGATATTACTATATGTATTTATTTATAAAATAAGCTTTAACTTATTTAATAAACTGGTACATTTGTAGCAACATCTAATTTCATAATAGCGTCTGCGTGAAGTACTGATCCAGCATACATTCCCCATAATCTTAATTCTGTTCTAAGATAAGTTGGAACTGGTATTGTTTCAAATTCTGGTTCTTTTCCCCATATGAATACGTAGGCAGCTGTTCCTTTCATTAAGAAACATCTAGCTAAGTCTACAGTTGTATTAGTAGTTCCGTCCCATGCTGCAACATTTACTGTTGTAGTTGGTACATTATCTGATACAACAACTTTCGTTCCAAAGATAGTTGAACCAATTTCTCCGCTCAATCTTACTTGGTTTCCCCCGTATTCTTGTGCTGAAATAAAAGTTGAACTTTCTCTAAATGCTTTAATTTGGTCTTTACCGATAATTAAAACAAATGGGTCGTTTGCTGTGTTCTTCCAAGGGTTTTTAGCTAAAGCTGATTTTGTTCTTACTGTAGAATTCCAATAATATGCTTCTTTCTTAGATAAAGCTGTTTCTGCCTCATTAACTAAGCTAAGAGTCATAGTGTCGGAACTTGTAATTGCGTCATCAGATTTTCTACCTCCTGCGTAGATTAATCCTGCTCCTCTTACAGAGTTTGTCATTTCAGTTGCGTTTGCTAATGCATTTGCAATGTATTGATCTACTGTGTCAGCAAAGATGTAAGATAATTGTTCCATTGAATCTTCTGGTATGTCGTCCATATTTTTATGGTTTGCTACATAACCAATATTCATCATTTCGTGTCTTGGTGTTGGAATAATCCAAATACCTGCTTTAAAGTTCCCAGCATAATTAGTCATAGATGAAGTCACTGCTTCACCAGAGCCTAATGTAACACTATCAGCATCGTCATAGATTGCTCTATATCTTGCTAAATATTGCCCATTTCCTGCTTCTAATTTATCTTCAAAAACAGATGATAAAAATACCATCTCTTTCTTAGCTGGTTCTGCCATTTCACCACCATATTTAACTGGTTGATTTGAATAGACAGTTGTTGAACTTCCTTGTGAAGTTGAATCTGTTACTTCGTCGCTTAAAACTACTCTGTTTTCTTGTGTAAAATATCCTTTGTACATTTTTATTTTTTAGAGTTTATTCTTGCGTATGCTTCTCCAAATTTTTGCCCATTTTCAGGTAATGTTTTAGATACTTTATCCTTTACATTATCCTCTACTTGTGCAATTGTTTGAGAGATAGCCGATTTTTTGACTTCTTCTGTTTTTTCAGTAATTGGTTCTACTTTGGGTTCAGCCTTAGCTTCTTCCTTTGGAATTTCTTTAGGAATCTCTTGTGGAGTTTCCTTAGTTTTTGCCAATTCTAAAATCGCACCTGTTAGTTTAGTCATTTCTGATTGAAAACCACCAAATTGCTCTTTTAATTCACCAATTTCTTTTGAATTATCAATTACTACATCTTTAGCAACTTGAACTTCTTCTTTAACTGGCATAGCCGGTACTGGAGTTGGTTCAGTCTTAACTACTGGAGCGTTTACAATAGGTGCTTGTGGCACTGGTTGTTCAGCTGGAGTAGGGGTAGTAGCAATAATTTCTTCTTTAGGGGTTGCAGTTGTTGGAGCAACATCTAATTGAACAGAATTGTCTGAAGTTTTATTTTGCATAACTCGTTTTGTTTCCCCCTTTTTAATAATATCTAAATTTGATTCTTCATCGCTTAAATTTACTGTTTTAGTTGGTTGATTAGAAATATCTTCTCCTTCATTTCCTTTACTAGAATCATTTGTAATTTCATCAGATAATTGAATTTTTAATTCATTGGAAACAAATCTCATTTGTAAATTATTTTCATCATCAGATAATTGAATATAAGCATCTTTACAACCAGGCCTATAAACTGTTGCTGTTCTATGAAAAGATAAATCAGTAGCCCCATAATTAGAATGTCTAAATGGACTATCAATAGAAAGACCTAATTTGGCTTTTCCATAAACTATTTTTTTAGCTAATATTGGATCATAAAATTCTGCATCACCATACATTCCTTCTATTTCTACACCATCATCTAATGTTAAATATTTAATATTTGTTAATTTTCCTATCCAATCATCTGCAGAAGGCAAAGCTCCTTTTTGAGGATGATTTTTTAATATTGCACTAACTTCTGGATCATTCCAATTTGTTCTATTAATTCCTTTAATAATTTCTTCAGAAGTAAAATTAACTCCTTTCCATAACCCTGGAGATAATAGTAATTGTTGTTCTAAAATTAAGTCTGGTTCTTTAGAAATATGTGTTCCAATTTTATATGTTTTTACCATGATAAATCCTATTTAATTTAATATTTAAACTTTTATATATTAACTACTTTTTAGTGTCTCCTTTTTTATCCTCTTTTCCCTTTACTTTTCCCTTTTCTTCCTCTTCTTTTTCTTCTTCTTTTTCAATATTTTTTTCATCTTTGCTTTCTTTTTTATTTTCTTCCATAAATAAATTTTTATTTTTCCCACCAATTACATTTGTAAATTTAGTCAAATGAACAAACTCTCCAAATAATTTTTCATAATCATCTTTAAATTCCCAATTGAATTTATCTTTAAGAATTGACCTATATTCAATATTCGAAACAGCTCCTTTATCAAAAGCTTTTTGAATTGTTTCTAATTCTTCTAATCTATCTTCATATCTTATTCCTTCCCAAACAAGTGCAGCATTTCCTTTAAAATTATTTTCAGTTTTAATTCTATCTAAAACTAATAAATTCCAATCTTCAACAAAATCTTCAACTTGAGATTGTAACATTGAAATCATCATTTGTATTTGATCATGAAGTGTGGCTCTATTTGTGGCCTCTCCACTCCCAGTAATTAAAGCTAAAGGTGTACCAGAAGCTGCTGCAGAACTAGATAAAAGCATTTTAATAGTTTGCTCTACAATATCTAAAGATTTGTATTCTAAAGTATCTATTTGCATAAATTTAGGCATAGCTAATCCCGCTGCATTTTCTAAATTTTCTACTAAATAATTAGCATCATCCATCATTTGAGGAGTTGGTTCATGTGTTGTATCTCCCACAGTAATAACTGGTGTTGATGTTGCTTTTACTTTAAGTGCATTTATTTGAATTTGAGCTGCTTCTAATCTATCAATAATGTCTTGAAAAGCTGGTTCGATTAATCCTAAATAATCAAAACTATTATCCAACCTATAAAGGGGAAATACAGCAATTCTTTCAGCTTTTAAATAAATTTGTCCTCTTTTTAAATTAAATAAACCTAAAGCTTCTAATTGTTTTGGGATTGGATCTCCTTTTGAATTTAATTTTGCATTAACTCCAAAATCCATAATAAATCCAAAGGGGTTTCCTTCCCTATTTAAAATAACATTTTTTTTCTTATCTCTAGCATAATCTATTCTTGAGGCATTAATTCTTTTTAAATCAGCTATACCTTTTCCATTTGAAAATGGAATAAATTCTAAAAATGCTGCACCATATTGTGCTCTATCTCTATGTAATTCTTTTTTAAGTCTTCTTAAACTAGATTTATCCCCATAATTCTGCATATTTTTAAAAAATTTATCAAATTCATCAGTATCTCCAATATATTTATATCCTGCCTTCATAATTAAATTAACATAAATATTAAGCATATTAAAAGAAATAGCATCACTAATACAAACTTCTCTAATTTTTGATTTTTCTACCCTTAAAGTAACCTCTTTTTGAGTATCTGTTGTTTTAGAAATTGCTGCTTTTGCAAAATTATTAGAACCTAATTGAATGCTTGGCCCCCTATAACTCATAACTTCATCTATAAAACTCATTTTTCATATCTCACACTATTTACTAATTTTATTGATCCTAAAATTTCTTTTATTTTTTCATGTATTCTATTAACATATAACCAAATTCCAGAACCAATAGATAAACCAACTAACATTGGAGTACTTGAAAAGGGTAACATAATCAGAGTTCCACACACAGAATAAATAAAAATATCTCCAATCATTTCTTTATAAAAAATCCAATTTTTATTTTTTTGTCTAAAAAATTTAAATTTCTCTTGAATTATATTCTTTCTTATTTGTATTTTTTTAAAAAATGATAATTTTAAATCTGGATTATAAGTCACAATTTTATTTGATTTTTTAATTGTTTCACTACTCATAATTAAAAATCATTAAAATTGTATTTAAACTTTTATATATCTTCTCTTTTGGGAATTATTCTAATAAGGCTTATTTTATTTGGTTGAATTTTTGGATTAAAATTAATTTCTTGCATAGTAGGCGAATCTATTTGTACTTTTTTTAAATCTAAATTTTGTCCTACATTGTGTCCCTTTTTACAGATAATAGGCTTCACACTAGAAGAAATCATTTTACTAGCTTCTTTAAGTGCCATCATAAAAGAAATTGCTATATCATCATGGGGAGCTTTTGATTTATAATTTTCATTTCCAGTTGAACCTTTGGTTAATATAAATCCTGCTAATTGTTCTTGCATTTCATCAATTAAATTTTGTTCATTAATATATTCTGGACCATTTTTTTTAGGAATTTTTATATATTCAGCCCCTGTTTGAATTATATTACTACATGTTTGAATAAGTTCTCTTCTTAATCTCCATTGAAAAGGTTGTTCTATAACACTCATTCCAGCCAGCCTCATTTGTGGTACTATTTCAGTTCCAATATTTGTAGCATCAGCAACTATTCTGCATGCACCATATTTATTAAATTTATCATAAAGTTTTTTCATTTTTTCAACTTTATAAGGGGTTTTGGTTCCTTTAGGCAATTTATCAATATATTTGACAGTCATTATTCCATTTAATACTTCAATAACAGTATATACTGTATAATCTGCTTTTTGTCCATCACTATTTGCAAAATCTGCACCAATAAAATAAACTGCGTTTGGATTAATTGAAAAACTAAAAGCTAATTTTTGATCATAACATTCATAAATATTTTTAATAGTAAAAGGGGCATTTTCTGTTTCTCCAAGTATTGTAACTAATTGTTGTGAAATAAATTTAAATTTACCTTGAGTGGCCCATTTAATTCTTATTTCTTCCATAGGAAAAGATTCTGGCCAAGTTGGGATTGCATTATTTAAATCTTGTTCAGAAAATGTTTTTGGATCAAAAAAAGTTCCATCTTTACGAGTAATAGCAGGTGTCTTCATCCAATAAAATTCTTTTTTCTTATCTCTTTCCTTAATTTGATGTAATAAATTAGTATTATTTTTTGGTGTAGAAGTGTTTACTATGTGCCCACCAGGATGAAGTCTTGAAAGAACATCTTCAAAATAAACTTCTGTATCTTCCCAAGCATCAATTTCATCAGCATAAATTAAATGTGCTCTTTCACCCCTTACACTCTCATATGAAACAACTCTTATTGTATTGTTTCCTTCTTTTGTGTGTATTTCTGTTTTATTCCAAACACGAGCAGTTCTTTCAGTTCCAAAATATTCTGCAAGTAATTCATTATCTTCAATTATGTTTCTTATGGATCTTAAAATTTTCTGTGCTTGCCCAGTAGTTTGTGATAAAACAATAATTTCTTGATTTTTATATTTCCAACACCACCAAAGAGTATGCCAAACTCCAATAACTGTACTTTTACTATGTCCTGTTGCAGCTTCAATAACTAAAAATCTGTGTTTTTTAATAGCTTTAATCCAATCTTCCTGAAATTTATGTACTCCTCCAAAAGTAGTAACTCCAATTAGGTTTTCAACAAAAAATTTAAAACTTAATTCACAACGCATATTAAATTCAGGATAAGACATCCCATTTAATATTTCTTCTTTAAGCTTCATAATAAGAAAATCTAAAATTTATATTTAAAGTTTTATATAAATGAGTGAATTCGGAATCGAACCGAAATTAAAGCGTCTGGAGCGCTCCGTAATGCCATTATACCATTCACCCTTAAAATATATAAATCTTTTGGTTTATTTAAAAGGAGATTGTCCCCAATGTGTGCTTTGCCATCTAGAAACAGATATGGCATATGCAGAATCTGCTATCTTTTCAGAGCTCCAACTAGGGTGTTGTGCTTTAAGTGAATATTTTATTTTCTTAACCAGGTTATCAAATTCTAAAGGCATTTAAAATAAAAGAATTTACCATATTTAAATCTTTCTATTATGTAGGTACTAGGATTCGAACCTAGGTAGCCAATTGGCTCGGGTTCTAAACCCGATGTGTTTTCCACTCCACCATACCCACTTATAATCGAGGCAACATGAATCGAACATGTACAGCTAATAAGCATGAATTTTGAATCCATTGTATTTCCCAGTCTACCATACCCCGCTATCGAGAAGGTCGGAATCGAACCGACACAGCAATTAATTGCCAGGAGCTTAAATCCTGTGATTTTCCCAGTTATCTACTTCCCGCTATGGGTTTGGCAAGACTTGAACTTACTTCTGGTGAGCTTCAGTCACCCATACTCCCACGTGTACTACAAACCCTTATGGACCGGACGGGATTCGAACCCGCAACGCCCTGGTTAAAAGCCAGGTGTTCTACCATTGGAACTACCGATCCTTATGAAGATGACAAGATTTTCACTTGCGACATTCTGGTTAAGAGCCAGATACTCTAAATACTGAGCTACATCTCCTTACGTCAAGTGTAGGACTTGAACCTACGAGACCAAAGGTCACGAATTAGCAATTCGCTGCATTACCACTCTGCCAACTTGACTTACGGCTGTAATAGGAATCGAACCTATATGTCATAAAGACCGAGGGTTCAAACCTCGCGGGCTACCATTACCCAATACAGCCAAATACCTTTATTCGGATTTAAACCGAAACTTTAGGGGTCGAAACCCTATGTGCTATTCCTTACACCATAAAGGCTTATGGGCATACTGGGAATCGAACCCAGATCACAGACACATAAGGTCTGCACACTACCACCATGTTATATGCCTTTTATGATGGGGCTAGAGAGAATCGAACTCCCATCCCTGATTATTATGAAAATAAATTACTAATATAGGAACGAAAGGATTTGAACCCTTGATCTTCCGCGTATCAGACGGATGCATTAACCAGACTATGCTACATTCCCGAAATATTCTATATTAATACTCCTTAATCTTTTTTCTATCTAATTCTTCATGAAGTTCCATATGACAATTAAAACATAATAACTGACATTTATCTAACTCTTTTTTAATCCATTCAAAAGAAAGGTGTGTGTATTCTGAAATAGTAAAATCTTTTTCTGATTGGTCCTTATGATGAAAAGATAAAGATCTCATACATTTATTATATCCACACATTTCACATTTTCCACCCTTATATTCAACAGCTTTTATTTTAAGTTTATTTCTAAATTTTTTTACTTGGCAAGAATTACAAGTGTTTAATCTATGTCCAGATTTTCTAATATAAATATATCTTCTACCACAACAATTACAAGTTCTTGTTTCTCCTTCATGACTTTTTCTCATCTTACCATTATTCTTTTTTAATATTTAAACTTTTTGATAGAACTCTTTGTGTTCTACCATTAAATTATAGCCCTTTACGCCCCCAGCGAGATTTGAACTCACGTCTTCAGGTTGAAAACCTGATATACTTGACCGGACTGTACTATGGGGGCAAAATGCTCCTAATGAGATTCTAACTCATGTTTACTGGTAGAGAACCAATTGTACTTGAACTCTATACGATAGGAGCAAATTAGGAATGTGAGAGTTGAACTCACCCTTCAAGGACCACAACCTTACGTGCTAGACCGCTACACTAAATCCTAACGCCTAATCCGGGAATCGAACCCGGGTCTCCTGCGCGACAGGCAGGTGTCTTACCACTAGACTAAGTAGGCAAAATAGGGCCAGCAGGATTCGAACCTACGTTTCTGGGTTCAAGGCCCAGTGTCCTTGACCAACTAGACGATGGCCCTATAAATAGGCCGTAAGAGAATTGAACTCTTATCTCAACCATGTAAAAGTTGTGTGCTATACCATTACACCAACAGCCTATATAAGCCTAAAGGGAATTAAACCCCTACTTCAGAGGTAGAAACTCTGCGTGCTATCCATTACACCATAGGCCTTTTATCTCTCCTGCCTGAGTTGCACAGACCTCCACAGGGTTACAGCCTGTTGTCGCACTCCGCGACTTAGAAGAGTTTACGACCCTGATTGGATTCGAACCAATGACCAACAGATTAACAGTCTGTCACTCTGACCACTGAGTTACAAGATCATATGCGAACATTGGGAATCGAACCCAAACCTAGGGATTGGAAATCCCTCATACTACCACTATACTATGAACGCATTAAATATCTAAAGACTAGGAAAGTTACTACCTAACCTGATGGACCCAGTGAGATTTGAACTCACATCTCCTCGGTGCAAGCGAAGTATTCTACCATTACTACTATAGGCCCTTAATTTGTGGAGAAATAACAGAGATATGGAGGAGAATTGAACTCCTATGCAAAGGGTTGCAGCCAATGCCATGGACCCCCCATCCCACATCTAAGCCGGTAGGGGGATTCGAACCCCCGACCTATTCCTTACAAGGGAATTGCTCTAATGCCACTGAGCTATACCGGCAGATGAGGTGTCTCGGATTTGAACCGAGATACCGTGGTCCCAAACCACGGAGGTTACCAAGTTCCCTCAACACCCCTTATGAATGTGAGGTCACTTTTATAATTAATATAATAACAACCTTTAAACTATGTTATGACCCCACAATGAATTTATTGACGTGTCGGACACGTATCATTGTAGGGATTACGTTCGAATTGTCTATCGAAAGAAATCCCATGATAATTAACATTAACTGCTAACTTCTTACTAAGTTTTATCAATGTTTTATTTATCATACAACTTTCAAGAAATTAGGGTATATAAACCTTTCGGTAGTTTTCTAGAGAAATTAACTATTTTTATAAAAAAACTGTAAAAATAGTTAATTTCTAAACAGAAAGATTTATAAAGACTCACTAACTAAAATTATCATGAGTAGAGAAATAAAATTTAGAGCTTGGAATGGATGGTTAGAAAAGTTTGAAAAAGACTTTGAAATAAGAAGAGAGGGGGATAGATTAACTTTTTGGATTGATGATAATGAAAACGAAGAATGTGTCCAGTTAGGAGATATACAACAGTTCACAGGATTAAAAGATAAAAATGGTGTTGAGATTTATGAGGGAGATGTTGTTAGAATTAATTCAGATTCATTTTTAGATAGTAAAGTTATTTTTGAACATGGTTGTTTTAAATTGATTGAAATAAGATTGGGAGATTCAGAAGCATTTAATCATTTTAGAGAAAGACAATTAAGAATAATAGGAAACATCTATGAAAATCCAGAGTTATTGAAATGATTAAAACAGAATTTTTAAGAAATTGGCAATTAAAAGCATATAAAGAATGGGAAAGAAATAAAGCTAATGGAATATTTTTAGGTTGTACTGGATCTGGGAAAAGTATTGCTGCGATGTATTGTATTCAAGAAAAAGCAGTAAATACAATTATAGTGGTTCCAACTATTGCTTTAATGAATCAATGGACAGAAGAATTAGATAAAAATCTTGGAATTCAATGTGGTCAAATAGGGGATGGAAAAAATATACAAAAACCAATAACAGTAGCTGTTATTAATTCTATAAGAGATAAAAATCTTTCCATGTTTGAAATGATTGTTTTAGATGAAACACATAGATATGGGTCATTAGAAAACATAAAACCAATCATGAATAATGAATTTAAATATAAATTGGGAATAACTGCTACACTTAAAAGATCAGATGGGCAACACAAAATTCTTGAAATATTAATAGGTAAAATTGTTTATGAATATAATACAGAAGATGCAGTAAATGATGGTGTTCTAAGTAATTTTGAAATAATCAATGTTTCAATAAAATTAACTGAAATTGAAAAAGAAAAATATGATAAACACACAAAAACAATAGAGAAAAATTCTTTTCAAGGAATGTTTGATGTAGCAAGAAATCAAGGACATCCTAAATTTTTCCAAGCAATAAATGCTGTGCGTGCAACTAGTTGGAGAAAAGCAGTTATATCTAATGCTACTGGCAAGATGGAAGCGTTATTAAGCATTGTGAGGGCAGAAAATGGAAAAAAGGTAATAATCTTTAATGAAACAATAAAAATGGCTGAAACAGAGAGAAAATTACTTAAAAAAAATGGTTATGAATCAGAGATATATCATAGTAAAAGTAAAAATCAAGAAGCTATTGAGAAATTTAGAAATGGAGAAGTTAATATACTTATCTCTGTTAAATCTTTAAATGAAGGATTAGATGTAAAAGATGTAGATGTAGGTATTCGTGTAGCTGGAACTAATCAAGATAGAGATACTATTCAAAGACTGGGTAGAAGTCTGAGAGTAGTTGAAGGAAAAACAAGTGCTAAATATTATCAGATTTACTGTGATGATACTATTGAAAAGTGGCAAATAATTAAAAATACTAATGCAATTAAATCTGCAGCAGATAAAGTTATTTGGAAATAGTTGTTTTATTAAAAACGAAAGATTTATAAACTAAAAGGAATTAAAAATAATATGAAAGAATACAATAAAGAAAAAACCCTACATTTAGATAAAAATGGTATTGGGGAAATTAGTTTAAATAATAAAGAAAAATTGAAAATTATGTTTCCCATGTATCTTAAATCCAAATATTTTTGGAGTTGGAAAAAGTTTAAATTTGATTGGTGGGTTCAATACACTGGTGCTTTTTGGAATAAAAACGGAACTGGATCAATCAGAAAAATGCAAACATATTTAAAAAAACACTTTAATGTAGTGGTGCGTTAAAATGGGTTATCTTCATATTCCGAATCTTTACAAAAATACAGAAATTCTTTTATTTAAAGAATGTTATGCTATGGAAAAGATTCATGGAACCTCCACACATATTCAATGGAAAGATGGAAAAATTAGATTTTTTTCTGGGGGAGAAAAGCACGAGAAATTTATTAATTTGTTTAATGAGCAATTTTTAATAAACAAATTCACTGAATTATTTGGAGTAGAAGAATCTAATATAATAATTTATGGAGAAGCATATGGTGGAAAACAACAAGGCATGTCTCATACTTATGGGAAAGAATTAAAGTTTATTGTATTTGATGTTAAAATTGATGATAATTGGTTAGATGTTCCAAATGCTGAAGATGTAACTAAAAAATTCAATTTGGATTTTGTTTTTTATAATAAAATTAAAACAGATATGAATTTATTAAATTTTGAAAGAGATAGTGATTCTATTCAAGCAATTAGAAATGGTTGTGGAATTGGTAAAATGAGGGAAGGTATTGTGTTGAGACCTTTAATTGAAGTAAAAAAAAACAATGGTGACAGAATAATTGTTAAACATAAAAGAGATGAATTTATTGAAACCAGAACTAAAAGAGAAGTTGATCCGAAAAAATTAAAAGTAATAGAAGATGCAAAAGCAATCGCAAAAGAATGGGTAACACTCATGAGATTGACACATGTGTTAGACAAATTAAATAATCCAACAGAAATAGAAAAAACCGGGATAGTTATTAAAGCAATGATTGAAGATATTCGTCGTGAAGCAAAAGGAGAAATTGTCGAATCCAAACAAGCAATACAAGCAATTGGTAAATCAACTGCTAAATTATTTAAGCAGAAAATCAGTAAAATATAAAAATAGAAAGATTTATAAAGTAAATAGAACTTAAATTAATATGAAAACGTTAAAAGATGTCGATATATTTCATAAAGAATATGAACCTGGGGAATCTCAACAAAAGGAATGGATTAGAGAATCTATAATGGAATATCTAAATCCTAACAATTGGGGCCTTTACGCAGATGAAGATTATGATGATGAAAATGAAATGGGTAAAATACTGGATGAACCATTTTTAGATATTCAAGAATTTGAATTAATCTCTAAATTTATTAAATACTGGTTTAATATAAAATGAGTAAATATAGGTGGGATTATTGTGTTTCTTGTAATAGGAGAACAACAACTCATTTAATAGATGGAACTTGTTTATGTAAAACTTGTATAAAAAATGGAGAAACTAGAGAAACTTCTGAAAAAAAGAAAATCATTAAAAGAAAAGTTAATAAAAATGGTGATGAGGTTATTCTTATTTGGGGAGACCCCCATTTTCCATTTCACAGGGAAGGATATATTGAATTTCTACTTGCTATAAATAAAAAATATAATCCAACAAAAATTATTTGTACGGGAGATGAGATAGATAACCACGTTATGAGTTTTCATGATACTAATCCAGATAATATTGGAGGTGGAGAAGAACTTGATGTTGCAATAAAATATCTTTCAAAATTATATGAAGCTTTTCCAGAAATGGATTTAGTAGATTCTAATCATGGGAGTATGGTTTTTAGAAAAGCAAAGGTTGGAGGGATCCCTTTAAAATTTATTAGAAGCATGAAAGAAATACTTGAAGCTCCTAAGGGTTGGAATTGGCACAAAGATTATTTATATACAATGATTAATGGGCAGGATTTATTTGTTACTCATGGATTAAAAAAGAATTCATTAAGGCTTGCAGAACAATATGGTTGTTGTGTCGCACAAGGCCATTATCATGAAGATATGGGAATTCAATTTTCGAGTAATCCTAGAAAACTTATTTGGGGGATGAGTACTGGTTGTGGGGTTGATGATAAATCTCTTGCTATGGAATATAATAAAACTAATATGAAAAGACCAATATTGGGTTGTGGATTAATTATTAATGGGATTCCTAGAAATATTCCAATGATTATAGAGAATGGTAAATGGAATGGAATCTGTTAGAAGTAATAACATGGAAGATGAATGGGATGAACCAACCATAAAATTTAGGACCATTATGAAAACAACAGGTTTTTTAACAAAAATTGATTCAATTATTTGCTGGGGTAGAATTGAGGAATAATTTTATCAACCTTTCCATTTTTTTTAGAATATAAATCTACTATCCAAAAACCTTTGTGTGCAGGAATCCCTTTACCCCTCATAAATTTGCTTTGTCCCATTAAAGTTCCCGTTTGAAATGTATGAACTCCTTGATAATAAATATATTCTGCTTTATGAAAGTGTCCAATAAATGCCACATCAGGTAATTTTTCTCCAGCACCTTGTAATGATTCAATAATCTTTTGACTTTTATAACTTATTGCATATGAACTTCCTCCATCTGGGTGTAATAATTTAATTTTGGATCCAGTTTCTAGTTTAATATCAGCTTCAGCATTCCCTAAATAATAATTTTCTATTCCTTCTTTATCTAATCTTAGTTTAAATACATTTCCAAATTCCACTCCAGCCCCTCGAACAAAAGTATTATATTCGTGATTACCAGTTATGTAAACAAGAGGTTTATTTAATTCTCCAAATTTACTAAATTCTTTTACAGATTTCTCTAATTGATTATCAAATCCAATTGCATCTTGTTCAAAAATTGCTGCTGGTCTATTTTGATACCATCCATCAGCGATATCTCCAGTACACACAAGCAAATCAACATTTTCAGACTTAGCCACCTTAATAGCAGTATTCATTAATTTTGGATCATATTGTTTATGTCCTATGTGGGTGTCTCCAAAAACCAACATTTTTGTATGGTCATTAGAAATATTATAAACACTAGAATCCTGTCTTCTTAATTTTTTAGAAGCATTAGCAAGAGAGGAAATTGCATCAAGATCATAGCCCTTTTTTTTTAATTTTTTAATTAATTTATATTCCTCAGACATTATAAAAGAATCATATTTCTCATTTAAATTTGAAAATTTATCTTCTATAGATTTATTTTTTACCATATTTTATTTAATTTATTACCTTATTTAAACTTTTAGATATTGTTACTTTATAATGACAATTTTATCCTTAAAATTATTTAAAATAAATTATTTTAACATATAAATCTTTAAATACTAAAAAATATATTTAAATTTATGACACCAAAAGAAGCAGAAGAAAAATATGGTAAAGAGAATGTTCAAGAAATGTGGGAAGAAATAAATCTTTATGAAACAAAGATAACCTACTCTCCAAATGGACTTGATTTACCAAAACACGTTTGGGAAGATGCTTTTATTAGACTTCTCTTACAAAATGAAAAAATAGAAAGGTTTATATAATAAACAAACTTTAAATATTTATGAATAATTTAGAAAAAAGGATTAATGAGGCCATTGAAAATAAAAAAGAATTTGATTTTTTGAATAATTTTAATTTAATTTGTACAAATAAACCTTTAAATGAGTCCTATCTTAATTTTTGTTTAGATATATATAATAAATTAATTAATGAACAAATGAAATATTTTGCTAAATATAATGCTTTAAGATTAACTTGTCTGCAGCTCACTCATGAAAATAAAATTCAAATCAAATAAAAAAAAAGCTCCCACTTGGAATTTAAAAACACAAGTTAAAGGAGCTTTACGTAGAGTTTCTACTAGATCTCCCCAACATAAAGAATGTATGGAAAAAGCAATACATCCCACTATAAAAGGTCCAAGAATGGGAAAACAATATATCTGTGCAAAATGTAAAAAGACTTTTAGTGGAAATAATGTTCAAGTAGATCATCTTGAAGAAGTAATTCCAGTTAATAAATCTATAGAAGAAATGTCTTGGGATGAAATAATAAAAAGGATATTTTGTCCTGCAGATAAATTACAGGTATTATGTAAAGCTTGTCATAAAGAAAAAACTTCTGAAGAAAGAAAAAAACGTAAAAAATATAAAGAATTAAAACAGAAAGATTTATAAATGACCAATTCTTTATTTTTATATGACTAGAGAAAAACTTAAAAAAGAATTAAAAGAATTAAAAAAAGATTCTAAATTGATGTTATCTGATATAAAATTAATGGAACAAGAAATTATTGGATTAAAAAGAATTCTTGCTCAACAAACAAACTTATTAACTCAAGCATATTCTAATACAAGGGATATGTTTTTTGGACCAAATGAATTTATTTTAGGACCTAATCATGAGGTTTGGAAAGGAATTAAAGTAACTCTAGGAGGAGAAGTAATTACAGATAAAGTTAGTAAAATTCTCCTTTTTGGACCAACCTTCATAAAAGAATAATTTGTCACCAATAAATAACAACTACCGAAAGGTTTAAATAGTATTTATACCTCTAAATTATATGGAAGAACAAGAAATAAAAAAAGTCCATGGTTTAATTACTTATATTAAAGTAACAAAAGAAGGAGAAAAGTTTGGGAAAAAGTGGAGACTCTATTCCATTAAATTAGATTCTTCTGAATTTTTTTATTCTGCTTTTGGAAACCTCGATGATGATCCTTATAGCCATTATTCTGAAGGAGATAATGTAATTTTAGAATATATTTTAAAAGGAGAATACCACAACATTAAATCTATAAAAATTTATAATCCTGAAGGAGAAGCTAAATTTAAAGAATATATGGATAATTCAGTAAAAAAAGAAATTATTAAACCAATACAAAATATAATTGTTGAAGATATTTTTTGTGGAGAATTTAAAATAAATGATTCACTTTATGAAATTTCTATAAAAAAGAAATAATGGTTTGTAATAAAAAAATAAATTTAGAAAAGGGGTGGAATCATTATTGTTCATTTATAAAACTATTAGGATTTAAAAATGATATTGTCTGGGGTGTATATCTAGGGTGCCCTTGTAAAAAACATGATATTTACTACTCAAAAGAAGGAACAATTTCTAAATGGTCTGCTGACCTACTTCTTAAGCAAGATATCTCTAAAGAATTTATAAAATCTAATAAAAAATTTCTGGGTATTGTAGTTAGTAATTTAATGTGGTTAGGGGTATTCCTTGGAGGAATTTTTGTTTGGAAAACTTGGTCTAGTAAATGGGCTGAAAGATATAAATAGAAAGGTTTATATACTCTTATTTCTTAGTTTTTATAATCATGTGATTGATGACTAAAGTGTTACACTGGGAACAGACTAGAGTTAGGTGGAGTTAAATTAGGGGCTTTCACACATATGCCTTGAAAAAACCTAAATAAGAGGGGTTGAATTTAATGTTGAAACTAGCATGATTATTTTTATTACACATCTGTGGGGTAATGGTAACCCTTTGGCCTCATGAGCCAAGACTCTATGTTCGATTCATGGTAGATGTATTTTTTAGAAAGATTTATAAACTAAAAGAAACTATTATTTTAATGAAAATGAATAAATTAATATTGATGAGGGGATTGCCTGGGAGTGGAAAAAGTACTTGGATAAAAGAGAAAGGTTATGAAATATGTGCAATCTGTCCAGATACAATTAGATTAATGTATGCTACACCCAATCCAACAATATCTCAATCATATGATGGTAAGGTATGGAAAATAATTAATGATATTTTAGAAACAAGAATGAAAAATGGGTTTTTTACTATTTTAGATGCAACAAATATCACTTGGAAATCAATAAAACCATATGTTAAATTATGTGAAGATTATGAATTTGAATTAGAAATTATGGATTTTTCAAATGTTCCCTTAGAAGAATGTCTTAAAAGAAATAAAGAAAGAGAATATTATAAATATGTTCCTGAAGAAGTGTTAAGAAGAATGTCTCTTCAATTAAAAACAACAGATAATGATCAAATAGAAAAGTTTATAAAGAAAAAATAAAACAAATCTTAATAATAACTCCTTTCAACCAAATAAATGTTCTCAGATTATTGAATTATAAATATTATTTTTTACATAAAAGTTTAAATAATATAACATCATCTAATATTATGACTAAAAATCTAGATGATAAGGTTGAAGAAGGAGAAGATAAATCAATTTCTGAAAAAGAATTTTTTAAAATTTTACTTGAATCTGAAGAGAATTTAACACAAAAAATAAATAAATATAATTCTAGTATTGTGTCATATCATGCTTTAATAAATAAATCTTTATTTTATAAATCAATAGGGTATAATATTAAATATTATCTTACTACTTCTGGAATACTTTATTTAAAACCCCATTATTATACTCCTGGATTTAAATAAGTTCTTCCTATTAAAATAATATATATCTGCTACGCATCGCTTAGTACACCCCCCATAATTTAAAATTAAATTTTTCATATATGCCTTCCCCCAGTCCAATATAGGGCTCAGTGTACCGCATATTAAAAATTTTTAAAAAAATTTTTTAACTTTTCATATTATATTTTAATATTTTGGGTGAAAATATTATTTGATATTTAATATTTGATATTTTAATATTCCATATTTTAATATTCTTTGAGTTATCCAGAAGACCTAGCCGGAGTTTAGATTCATGGTCTTGAGAAATCCTTAACCTATTTCCTAGGTGGTTTTGGTATGACATACCCCCTTATAAAAGAACTACTCCGTGAAACGAAATATTTAAAAAGTATCTTCTTATATATTACTTTATAAACTTATGTGTCATTATAATC
>CAZRBZ010000010.1:0-23446 GCA_964598515.1 Candidatus Woesearchaeota archaeon | reverse complement strand
TAAAACTTATGATTTAGATTTGGAAGTTGAAGCTATAAATGAAATTGAAGCAGTTAATAATGCTGATGAATTAATAGGTAATTCTACAAGACAAGAACTTTCAGATAAAGCTCAAAAAGGTTATTGGGAACAATGGGAGATAGAGGAAATTTAAAATGGAAGTAATAACAGAGATTAAGGTAAATTATAAAACATTTATCTTTGATAATTGGGATGATAAACAAAATCTTAGAGAAATAAAGGATAGTGTTGAACAACACATTGATGATTGGTTAGAAGAACATAATTTAACAAGAGAGGATATTAAATACACTATAAATTTTGAAGAGAGAGAAGATAAACCAAATTACACTTTAAAAGTTAATGATAAGGTTTATATTAATGATATTCTAATTAATGAAGATATATTTCAAGAAGAAATAAGTGGTTATAAACCTTGTTACAGAGAAGATGAAATTGATATGTTATTCAATTGGATTTCTGAATGTGATAGACAAAGTGAGAAAGATTTAATGATTGAAGACCTTAAATACCTGCAAACTTTAGATGATGAATGGATTTGGAGTAATATTTCTACTAATGAATTTATCGCTAAATCTGATGATGTTGAAAGATTTAATGAAATTTGTAAAGAAATACTTGAAATTAATGAAGAGTTAAAATGACAAATTATACATTATGTTGGATTGATGAAAGACTTTTTGATAGTGATTGTGAGGAAATAAAAGAATATTGGAAATCTCAAAATGAAGATATTTACTTTAATAGAGACGAGTGTATTATAAATATTGAAGAAAAAGAAATTGTTGACGCACAAATTAAAGCACTTGAACTTGTTGAGGAACTTGGTTTAGAAGTTTGGAGTTTAACAAAATCCGAAGTTATCTTAACTGAGGAGGTTGAATTAAAATGAATAAAATAATATTTATTTGTAATGAGTGTGGGAATACTTATTATGGAGATGAATATGGGGATGAGCCAGATAAATGTAAATGTGGAATGGATAATTTCGGAATAGAGGATAGAGAATGAATAAAATAGAAAGAGATTTGGAAAATTAAAATGACAAACAATTTAGAAAAAGCAAAAGAATTGAAATTTAGAAAAAAAGAATTACTTGAAGGTGTAAAATATCTAAATTCATATGAATTAAAGACATTAAGTGAAATTAAAAAAGAAGCAAAAGACCTAAAAGAAAAGATTGAGAATGATGGTTGTAGAAAAGAAAAAGTAAATGATGGGATGATAAATACTTGGTGTGGTGGAATAGCAACAACTCCTCCCTATCTTTGTTCAACTTGTGAGAAAGCAATTAAAATCTGTGAGGAGATATTGAAATGACAAATTTAGAAAAAGCAAAAGGATTGAAAGAAGAATTTAATGAACTCAAAGGTTGGTATCCCACAAAACTAAGAACTTATAAAATATTAAAAGAAGCAAAAGACCTAAAAGAAAAGATTGAGAGTGAGAAAAATCTTTATTTATCTGATTTTGGAAAAAGGAGAAAAGAAAATCAAGAAGCAATTAAAATTTGTGAGGAAATATTGAAATGAATACTAAAGAGAGATTTTTTAAACTTTTAACAAAAATAAAAGAAACTGAAAAGAAGAAGAAATTTGAATTGTTCAAAAAGAAATTCAGATCAATTCAAGGAAGAGAACCAACAGATTTTGAATTTGTTTTGTTTCATTATGGTTTTGATTATGGAAAAAAATATGAAAAATCAATTAAAAGATTTAAAACTAAATATTTTAAGTCTGAAGATAAAGATAAATTTTTAGAGGAATTTGAATGAATATTAATAAAGAAGAATATTTTAATGACTGGTTTTCGTATAATAAACCAAGAGTATTAATTGAATTAGCAATTCAAAGAGGTATTCCAACAGATAAAGATACCCTTTGTAAACTTGAGGAAGATGAATGGGAGGAAATGATGGAATTAGCAGAAGAAATGATGTATAAAGATATTGAAATTCAAGAAACAGAGGATAATTTGATTAAAAATAAATTTTAAAATGGGAAAACAAGAAATTGAAAAGGTATTTAAATCTAAAAAAGAAGAATTAACTTTTACTGAAATTTGTAAAAGAGTTGATGAAGGGAAAGCTTCTGTAAATAGAGCTTTAAAAAGTATGAGGGATGCTGGAGAAATTAAATGGAGACAAGAGTATATTTATCCTTGTAAAACTTATATTTATCAATTAAAATGAAGAGAGGTAATTAAAATGGGGGCAAGTGAAACTGAAAAGGCATTAGATAAAGAAACTTGGAAATCAGCAGAAGATATTTCTAAAATTACTGGTATTGGTGCTGGAAGCATAAGAAAATCATTAAATAGTTTAGTAAATAGTTATTTGACTGTAAAATTTAAAACTATAATGATTAATAATAATTCCCGGAGAGTTTATCAATTAAAATAGAAAGATATATAAAGAAGTGTATCTTTAAAAAATAAGAAAAAATGGCAATAGAAAAATTATTTGGAGACAGCAATAGAGTTGTAGGATTAGTTGGGTCAAGACATCAAGCTAAGACTAGTTTAGCTTTAAATGAACTGATAAATCTTAGTAACTTAACTTATGTTGATAAAAAAACAGGAGAAAATATTAAGATAGAAAAATATGTTTATGGGGTTTCTGAAATACTCAAACCTTATCTTAAATCTAAAGGGATTAAATTTATTGAAAATAAAGAAGATATATTAGATCTAAGCATTAGAAATTGTATAATTTATTTAGACGAAATAGCAGATGTATTTGATGTTTCTTCTCAAAGTAAACAACAGAAAAGATTTAAAAGGTTTATTAATAGATTAAATCACTTGAATGTATGGATTTTTTTCTCAACAGCAGAAAATAAATTTTGGAATTCATTTGTTTGTGGATTGGTAGAAAATTATATGGTTAAAGGTGTAGAATATCTCGCTTTAGTTAATGGAACAGAACTTAAAACAAAAGTAATGGGAATAAGTATTTATAGTGATTATCGATTAGTTTGTCCAAAAAATACTTATTATATTATTGGTAAAGAAATTACTGAAAAAAATACTTTTGAATATAATCCAAATTTAGATTCAAAAAAAGATAATTTTAATCCTTTCAAAGAAGAAAAGTTTATAAAGGAAACTAAAGAAAAAAATAGTGATAAAAATAGTGATATAAATGGTGTAAATCCATTTAATTTACCTGTGAAGACTATTAGTGAGGAATTAAAATAATGGAAGAAAGATATTTATTAAAGAAAAATGAATTGGAAGATATAAAAAAATTCTTTTTATTTTAGAAATTGAACATAAAAAAGATAATATTCAAAACAGAGAACATTTAATTGAAGAAAGTTTATTATCCAGAAGTTTG
This sequence comes from Candidatus Woesearchaeota archaeon, assembly GCA_964598515.1. Taxonomy (GTDB): domain Archaea; phylum Nanobdellota; class Nanobdellia; order Pacearchaeales; family GW2011-AR1; genus GW2011-AR1. The sequence goes on along the minus strand of CAZRBZ010000010.1, from coordinate 20,088 downwards.
TGTGCAGTTGGATGTATAAGAGAGACTTCTTTTTTAAACTTCACAAAGAATAAAAATCAAAAATCAAATCATGGTCCTTAAGGACACCGAGAGGAAGAGATTAAATCCTGCAAATAAACTCTTTAAACGAAACTGGCATCCTCTCATTTCATATTTTTCCATTTTTGGCAATATTTGAAATGAAACATTTCTCATAACCGAAAGGTTTATAAAGTCTAATTCCTATATTTTTTTTAGAGGCAAACAAAGGAACCTCATAATAATAACAAAGGAGGAATAAAAATGACAAAAATACAAAAAGAAGGAATTGTTAAGGCAATTGGACCTCCAAGAGGAGAATGGAAATCATTCTGTCTACACGATTTCTTAGATGATAAAGGTAAAACTGCTTGGATTAGTACTAAAAAACCATTAAATTTTAACAAAGGAGATAAAATCAAATTTGAATATACTGAAATGATTAATGGAGAATATACTAATAGATACCTTTCTGGAGATGCTACTGTTCTAGAAAATACAGCTATTGTTAATAATGCTGTTGTTAAAGATGATTTTAGAATATTAGTGGATTCTGGAAACGCAGTGGAAAGAGCTAAAGATGTTTTAGTTGCTTTAATTAATCAAGGAATTGTTAAAGAAAATCTTGATAAACACATGGGATTATTAACTAAAATTATGACAGATCAATTTGAATCTGCTAAAACTCTATTAAACAATGCTTTACCAGTTAAAGAATCTAAAAAGATTGAAAAACCAGATACTCAGCAAAAAATTGAAGAAACTAAGGAAGAATTCCCGGTTGAAAGGCCAGGTGAATAGTAATTAGTGTAAAATATCCTTTATACATTTTTGAGTTGAGATTTTTTTATTATTGCCCCTATGTTTTGAGGGGTTTTTATGTTCGCTAATGAAGAAGTTGATGACACGCAACTTTTAGTTCAAGTGTGTGTTAGTAAAATAACAAGCGAGCTCAAGGCTTTAATGATGGAGCTGAAGATTCAAATCATTGTGTCAATTTATAAGTCAGATAGTTAACTTTCGATTTTGATTGAAATTTCAATTTTAAATTGAGGAAGGTCCGCACATCATTAATAACCACAGAGGAAATCTCTGGTGTCGTGAGGCATAGCTCTATTATAGAAACGATCCTATTAAGTTAGGCTGGAACGAATATCTTGGTTGATGCAAGGTTTTATACCGCTTAGTTAAATGTTAACAAGAACTATTAGATTATGAAGTTCTACAAAAAGTGGCCTATTTCTGACTTATTTCTATTAATTAACACATATTTGGTGATTATACGAACTGTCTAACTGTTTTTAAAATATATCTTGTTGTTGTTGTTGTTGTTGTTGTTATGTTAAACATGTATTACATTATTATTATTATTATTATTATATTTATTTCCACTGGAAATGGAGGTTAAAAAGAGAAAAGTTTATAAACTCTAAAAAACTAAAATTATTACTTCACATTAGTGGATGGACATATAGATAAAAAATGGAAAAAGATAATGTTTAAAAAAGGCTCAAAGTATATTTTTATTATAAAAACTATAGATAGGGAAACTCAAACTGAAAGAAAAACAACAATAACTGCTGAAATTAAAGATATTATTGGAAATTATTATGTTTATGTAGATAAAAAGGGTAATGAACAAGGATTTCAATTACAAGATTTTTTAAAAATATTAATTAAACATAGGGAGATTAAAAATGATTAAAAATACTTCTGTTAGTGCTAGAGTTTCATCAGAAATAACAAATAGATTAGATTCTATGGGTTTATCCATTAGTGATATAATAAATAAAGCTCTTTTTAATGCATCTTTAAATGTTCCAACTTTAATTCAAGTTATATCAGATAAAGAAAAAGAATTGAATGATTTGAAATATCTTTTGAATAAAATGGTTGTTGAAGAAAAGATTAGAGAAAAAGAACTTAAAAAATTCTTTAAAGAAAGTTCCATTATAGTTGCTAAAAATAGAACCTATTTAGAGGGAAGAATTAAACTTTTTTATAGTCAATTTAATATTCCGGTAAATGAAAGAGAATTTATGGAAATGATGGAGAAATATGTAAGATGAAAATTAACAAACTAACAAAAGAACAAAGAGAACGAATTGAGAAGTATGAAATTGGAAGGGATTTATTAATACAATTTGAAGATTTAGAAATTTTTCTTTCCAAATTAATTTGTAAAAACTGTGGTTGTAATAAATTCATAATAAATGGTGATTGGATTGATTGTTTATCTTGTGGAAGATATTCTATATTAAAATTTAAAAATAATATAGTTGATATAGAAGATATAATTAAGCAATTCAAACAAGAAATCAAACGAACAATAAAACGAATAGAATATTTTATTGCTGATTATAGATGGTTTTATACAGAATATGAAAGTAAACATGCAAAGAAAGAGTTTGAAAGGTTAAAACAAGAACTTGAAGATTATAAATTAATGGAACGGTTAGAATGACAAATTTAGAAAAAGCAAAAGAATTGAAAGAAAAAATAAATTTACCAGAATTATTTAAAGAAACACAAATATTGAAATGAAACAAGATTATAAAACAATGCAAGAGCAAGCAATAATGAATGGAACACATGAAGATGTAATTCCAAAACATCAAAGAGGGGAAGAAATAGATTTTACTAAAACACCCCCAAAAGAAGAAGTTGACACAAAATTAGATGAATTAACCTTAGAGATAAAAAGATTAATACAATCTGACGTGTTAAGTAGAAGAGATACAACTTTCATATTAGATTATGATGAATTAATTTTGGAGTGTCAATTGATTTCAGAAGAATTTAATAAAAATCCTTTATCTATTATAAATTTAATAAAAAATGAACTTTATGAAGAATATTCTATTAAACCAATATTAAAATTCAAAAATTTATCTTATGAGGAAGAAATAGCAAATATTCGAGTTGAACATATTGGAAAAATTGTTAAAGTTTCTGGAATGTTAAGTAATGCATCAAATATAATGGCTATTACAGTTAGAGAGACTTATGAATGTTCTTCTTGTGGTACACTTATTCGTGTTGAAGGATCTAATAAACCTCAGAAATGTTCTTGTGGAAAAAGGGGTGGATTTAAATTAATAGATAAAATTCAAGAAAATTCACAAGATATAGTTTTAGAAGAAAATCAAGATGAAATTGGAGATAGAAGTCCAAAAAGAGTAAGGGTTAGATTATTAGATAATTTATGTGATAAAGAAATGAATGGAATTGTTAAAGATGGTAATAAAATTGAAATAATTGGTGTTGTTGAAGCTATTCCAATAAAAAAAGATAGTATAGTTAAAGAAGAATTAAGTTATTTTAGAGTAAATGCTCTGCAAGTAGATAGTTTAGAAAATGAATTTGATGAAGATATAAGTGAAGAAGATGAAAAAGAAATTATGGAAATTTCTGTTAATAATCCTTTAAAACAATTAGCAGATTCCTTAAATCCAGGGATTATTGGTAGAGAAATGGAAAAAAAGGCATTAGTATTATGTTCTATAGGGGCCCACCAAAAAAAGACAAAAAAAGGAAGAGATAGGGGAAGAATTAATATGATGCTTATTGGAGATGCATCTACTGGAAAAACACAATTATTACAAGCTATCTGCAAAAAACATTATAAAGCTATATATCGTGGTTGTGAAAGAATGACAGAAGCTGGATTGGTTGGTGGGGCAGATAAAGATGAATTAACAAAAACCTGGGGGATTAAAGCTGGAGTTTTACCAAAAGGAAATAAAGGATTAATTGCTTTAGATGAGATGGATAAAATGCCAGAAAATATTCAAAAATTACTTCATACCCCTATGGAATCTGGGATTGTTTCTCTTAATTTTATTGGAAATTCTGTAAATCTTAATTCAGATAATATTATAATATCTGGTGCAAATCCTAAAAATTCTCGATTTGACAGAACAAAACCATTACCACCACAAATAAACATGACAGATACTTTATTAAGTAGATATACTTTTATAATGGCTATGAAAGATATTATTGATATTGAAGAAGATTACAAAATGGCAGAATCTATTTGGGAAGAAGAAGAAGATTCAATTTTAAATAAAACAGCACATCTAATACCAGATAATCTATTTAAAAAGTATTTAAAATATTCTCAAAAATTCAATCCGCAACCAACTAATGAGGCTAAAAAGATGTTAAATGATTTTTATGTTGAAATTAGACAAAAAACACAAAAATCTGAAGTTGCAGGAGAAGCTATTCCCATTGTTATGAGACAATTAATTGGATTAAAGAAAATTGCAGAAGCAAATGCTAGATGTAGATTAAGTAATGAGTTAACTAAAGAAGATGCAAAAGAAGCTATTGAATTATATAAATATTCACTTGAACAATTAGGAATGAATTTAGATGATAAAGTTGATTTTGCTAAAATTGGTTGTTTAAGTGAAGACACAAAAATAGATATAGTTGAAAATGATAAATTAAAAAGTAAATCTTTAAAAGAATTACCTCAAATTTTTGATGTTGTTTCTCATAATTTTGAAAAACCAAAAAATAAGAAATTTGAGATAAATCAAGCGAAGAAAATAAATTCTGGAATAAAAGAAGTCTATGAGATAGAATTTGAAAATGGAGAAAAAGTTTTAGCCACAGAAGATCACATCTTTTTTACAAATAGAGGAAAAGAAATTCAAGTTAAAGATTTTAGAGTTGGATTAGAAATATTTTCAAAAAAACAAAAGATTAATCTTCTAGTTAAATATGCTTACTGTTCAAAGGAAATACATAAAATGAAAATAAAAAAAATAACTAAAAAAGGAAAAGTCCAAACATATGATTTACAAGTAAAAAACACACACAATTTTTTTCTATCAAATGGAATTCTTTCTCATAATAGTGGTATTACACTCAAAGTAAAAGAAAAGAGAAGTACTGTCCTATCATTCATTAAAATTAAAGATGAAGAGAAAGGATTTGCATCAAGTGAAGAATTAGAAGAATTTGCTGAAAGTAAGGGAATGGATAAAATAGAATTAGAGAAAACTTTGGAGGATTTAAAACAAGAAGGAGTTATTTTCTCTCCAAGACATAAAATGTATAGGTATTTAGGATGATTGAGGAATTTAGAGATAAAGAGTTTGAAGAAATATTAATTATTTTAGAAAAGAGAAATAAAAATGTTTTTAAAATAGATTTAATTAATTGTGCAAAATGGATATTGGGGAATTAAAATGAAAAAAAGAAAAGGTTATAAATATTTAATGTCAGCACAATCAAAGAAATGGATTAAAGAAAATAAATGCCCTAATTGCGGTAAACCAAAAAATAAATGGACGAGAAGAAAAGATTGGAAATGTTGCTCAAAAAAATGTTCTGATGAATTTTATAAAAATTATAAATGTATTAGTTGGCAGCAATTTAGATTAAAAGCTTTAATTAGAGATAAGGATTCTTGTGTAAAATGTGGAGACAATAGAAAGAAAATTTTAATAAAAGGATATAAACCCCAAGAGTGTCCAGATTGGAGAGATAAATTATTGGCTTTAGTTGAGCCAGATAAAATAATAAATAATTTAATTGTAGATCATATTAAACCAATAGCTTTAGGTGGAGAGGAATTTGATTTAGATAATCTTCAGACACTTTGTTTGAAATGTAATAAAATTAAGACTGCAAAAGATATGAAAGATATAGCTAAACAAAGAAGAAAAGAAAAAGAGCAATCAAATAATAAAATTATAAAGGGCTTATTAGAATGAGACTATTTTGAGATTTTTAGTGGTTTTGGTGGTTGGAGCTATGGTTTAAAAAAGGCGGGAATTGCTTTTGAAACAATAGGATATGCAGAGATAGATAAATACGCAATCCAATGTTATGAACAGAATAATCAAAGATATAATTATCTCAATACAATAAAAGACTTAAAATTTAGAGATAACAAAATAAAAAATTATGGAGATATAACTAAAATAAATCCACAAGAAATTTCAGATTTTGATTTATTATGTGCTAGTCCTCCATGTCAATCATTCAGCATAGCTGGTAAAGGTAAAGGTAAAGATGATTCTAGGGGAAGGTTATTTGAAAACACTATTAATATTATGAAAATAAAACAACCAAAATATGCTATTTATGAAAATGTTAAAGGTTTAACAACTAAAACACATAAAGAATATTTTGAATATATCTTAAATTTAATGAAAAATGCTGGATATTATGTTACTTGGAAAATATTAAATACAAAAGAGCATGGAATACCTCAAAATAGGGAAAGAGTTTTTATTATTTGTTTTAAAGATAAAGAAGATTATGACAATTTTGAATTTCCAGAAAAAGAAGAATTAAAAATATTTTTGAAAGATATTTTAGAAGAAGAAGTTGATGAAAAATATTATTTAAGTAAAGAACAAATAAATAAATTAATTAAAAATGGTTTTAAAGAAAAAGAGATTTCAAATACAATTAGGACTGGTGGAAGAAGCAGTTTTGATGTTAAACATTCATGGGATGTTATAAAAGTTGGAAATGTCAATCCTTCTGGAAAAGGGATGAATGGAAATGTTTATTCTGTAGAGATTATGCCAACAATAACAACAAATAAAGGTGAAGGAAATAAAATATTACAATTAGACGTTTCTCAAATTAAAAGAGAAGGAAAACCAAGAATTTATGAAAAAGTTAGTAAATGTTTAAATACTGCACAGGGTGGGGGGCACACCCCTCTTCTTTATCAAAGAGGTAGAGGATTTAATAAAGGTGGTCCAAAAAAGATATCTCCCTCTTTAAGTAGTTCTTCTTGGGAACAAAATAATTTTTTAATGAAAGATTATACAATAAGAAAATTAACTCCGAAAGAATGTTTTAGATTACAAGGATTTCTTCAGGATGAAATAAATCTGGGAGGAATAAGCAATTCTCAACAATATAAATTGGCTGGAAATGGTTTAACAATAACAGTAGTAGGTAAAATATTCGAACAAATGTTCAAAAAACCGAAAGGTTTATAAATGAAAAGGAGTTTAAATTACTACGGCAAAAAAGGGTTCCTAAATTATAATCAAGGAACCGGAGATGTTGGTTTGAATCCAATCGGAGCCATTATGGCTTTGTGGAGTAATGATAGCTCACCGGTATATACACTTACCCTTCGCCTTATACTCAAAAGAAAATGACAAAGAAAAAAATAGAAAATATGACTAAAGAAGAAATTGAAAAAGAAGTTTTAATTATGAAAACAAATAATCTAAAAACTGAATTGGAAAAATATAAAGATGTATTATTAAAATATGCTTTTGTAAAAATGTGTACTGGGGCAACCTATTTTAAAGAATTATTTAATAAAGAATTAATCTCTACAAATGATTTAATTGAAGGTGCAGATATTTCACAAAAAGAAAAAGATAAAATGTTTGGAGATTTGTTTTTTAGAAAAAGAGATGAAAGTGTTGAGCAATCTAATTATAATCATCTTAAAAGATTAGTTAATTGGGCAAAACATAATTTAGATAATTTGCCAACCGAAATTAAAAAGAAAATTATTGATGATTCTATTTCTTCTCAAAATTTATGGTCTGAACAATTAGATCATTACTATAAAGTTAGTGAAAAAATTAAAGAAATTGAAGATGAAAAGATTCAAGGATCATCTGACTATATGATTTTTTGTAAAGAGAATAGTTTGGAATGTGATTGCCCAGACAGTTTAGATAAATATAAGAAAAATAAAGAATAATGAAAGCAAAAAAGATAAATAATAAAATGGAAATAAATAAACAAAATATAAAATTAATACAATCTACTCTTAGATTGTTTAAAGCATTACCTATAGAAAGTAAAGATAAAAGTTCTGCAAGGATTGTTTTAAATGAAACTGTAGAAAGAGGATATGTCTTTTCTCAAGAAGTTTTGAATAATTATAAAGATTTAAATAAATTAATTAATTTGATTGGTGAAGAATATGGTTTAACGGCTGAGCAACTAAATTCTGCATTTCACAAATCTTGGAATAAAATAAAAAATGCTAGTGATGAACAACTTTTTATTGAACAAATTGTGCACTATATCACTACATATGGTTTTGAAAGTTTAGGAATTTATGATGAAAATTCTATTTATATTCCTCAAGAAAAATTAGATATTCCAGAATTAGAAGAAGATATCAAATTAATTATTATTAAAGGGTATACTAAAGAAGAACTTAAAGAAAAAGTTATTAAATTACTCTCTACTGGAATTGCTTTGAAAGAACAAACTATGGAAGATTTGATTACTATTATTAATTATGTTGGTTTTGGAACAGATGAAATTGAACAAATTAAAAATAAAGAAGTTAAAATTCAACTTTATGATAGATTAGGAGTTATTCCAGAAGATCCATTAGAATTTTTACGTTATTTAGTGTTTAAAACAACTGGAGAAACACTTTTAATTAAGAATGATAATTTAATTGAAAAGATAAAAGAAAGAGGTAGTGATAATCAATTAATAGAACAATATGCTGAAGAGTATGGATTAGAAAAATTGGCAACTATTTTTTATAGATTTAAATGTATTTTTTTAGCCTTCAAACCATGCAATAAAGTTGGACCTTTCTTAAATGGACCACATATTAACAAAATTAGAAGATTAGCTAAAATTTATCATAAACCAATGAAAGAAGACTTCTTGAATATGATTACAAGCATTATAAAGAATGGTAAACAAATTAATGATGATTATTTAATTGAAGAATTAAAGAGAGTGAACACCTTCCGTAAGATTAGGCTTGCTTATGCATTACGTTATAGAACAACTGATGCAACATCAATCATGTATAGAGTAAGGAATGGAAAAAGTTATTCAAAAGAAATTATTGAATACACTGAAGAACAAAAATTTGAAGCCCAAAGGGTTTTATACATAGTTTTAAAATCAATCATTAAAGATGTTAGTAAAAATGTTAAATGTAAAAAAATCTTTTATCCAGAGATAATTAATTATACTTTACCTGCAACTGAAAAACAATTTATTGGTAATTTTCCAAATGGTTCTTATGTTAAAACTACTGATGATATGATTGTTGGTATTAATTGGTTTAATGTTGGAAATTTTATGGTAGATTTAGATTTAAAAATGACTAGTGATGGTGAGATGATTGGTTGGGATGGAAATTATAAGACCAAAGAAAGAGGGGTTATGTTCTCTGGAGATATTACTAGTGCTGGAGGAAAAAATGGGGCAACTGAATTATTTAAATTTTCTAAACAACCAACTGAACCTTATTTAATGACTGTTAATTATTATAATTATAATTCAGATGTACCTGTTGATTTTAAAATATTAGTAGCTAAAGAAAAACCAACGAAGTTTAAAGAAAATTATATGGTTAATCCAAATAATGTTTTAGCTAGTTGTAAAAGCAAAATAGATAAAAGAGAAATGGTTTTAGGATTAATTTTACCAACAGAAGATGGATCTAGATTTTATTTTACTGAAACAGGTTTAGGAAATAAAATTTCTGCTAGGGGAGAAGATTATATCACTTGGGCAAGAGAATATATGGTTAATCAATATAATAATTCGATTGAATTAAGAGATATTTTAGAGCAAGCTGGAGCCATATTTGTTGATAAAGTAGAAGATGCAGAAATAGATTTATCTTATGAGAACTTAGAAAAAGATACAATTTTGGAGATGTTAAAATGAGCTTAAGTGAAAAAGAAATTAAATTTATGGGAGATACAGGAATTTATTAGATTGTTGAAAGAATCCATAATAGAAGAAAATATTGGGCAGTTAAAAGATAAATTTATAAATAGAATTAACTTATAAATTATATCTAATTAAAAAATCCAATCAATCAAGTGTCTGTACAACGTGGGCTGCGACCTTTGTTATCCGGATACGAACTTCTTCTGCTTGCTATCACAGAATTAAGCAATATTCTTTTTAAATTAGACAAACTAGCAGGAGATAAATTAATATGATAAAAATAGATAGAGATAAAGCTAAAGTTGAATTAAAAGAAGCAATTAATAAGGTATTTGATGAGGGAGAACTTTCAGATAGGAGCACATACGTTGGAGAAGAAACAATCAATTTAATGGCTGAATCTGCATTAAATGTATTACTTGCTGTTGAAGAAGTTCAAATATTTATTGAAAAAGAGAATTTATAAAATGAAATACAAATTATAGGGTTGATTTGGGGGATAAAGAATATGAAAAAGTTAAAAGAATTTAAGGAGATATTAATAAAATGAAACAAAAAAATTTTAAAATAGGCGATAAAGTAAAAATAATAAACCCTGATGAAAAATTATTTAATATGATTGGAGAAATTGTTGATATGAAAATACATAATGATGTGTTTGATTGGATTGATGTTAGATTTAATAAAGTAAATAATTATACTTACACATATTATTTAAATGATGTTGAGAAAATTAAAGATGAACATAATTTTGAATGGGCAATTAAACAAATGAAACAAGGTAAGTTTTGTTTTACTGGGAACCCTGGAAGAAAATATTTTTATAGTGAACATACAGGATTATTTTATTATGAAAATAATACTGGAACACATAAATTAGTTTTAAGTTTTCCCCTTTTTAATTCTACAAATTGGGAAATATATAATGAAAAACTTAAAACAATAAATGAATTAAAAGAATTTGATCCTCAACCTTGTTGTGGAGAATTGGAAGTAAGGCTGATTAGAAATGAGGCTATTAAATGGGTTAAAGAAATGATAAGAACATATGGAAAAGAACCAGCATTACTTGAATGTAAAAAATTAATTGAATTTATGGATATAAAAGAGAAAGATTTATAAAGGAAAGAAAACTTAAATTAATATGAAAAAAGAATTAGAAAAATATTATGAAAATTTGAAGATAATTGAATCAATTAAAGAATCATTAAAAATTTCTAGAGAAGCTTTTGAAGAAACACTTACAAACCAATTAAATGATTTAAAAGTTGCTGAATTAGATAATATTGACTTAAAAGAAGCAATAACTAATAAAGCAATTCAAGAATATACTGAAACTGGGGAAAAGAAATTAATTGGGGGTTTGGGAATTAGAATAACTAATAAATTAAATTATAATAAGGTAGATGCTATTGATTGGGCTTTAGATAATATGAAAGTTGCAGTTTATACTGAATTAGATAAAAAACAATTTGAAAATTATGCTAAATGTAATGAATTAGAATTTGTTAAAAAGATTGAAAATATTGGAGTTACTTTTCCAAAGGAATTTAAAGGAAGTGAATTAAAATGAATTGGATACAAAGAAAATTATTTAGAATTTTTAAAAGAAAAGAGACTATGTTATTAATAGATATTGGATTAAGAAACATAAAATTAAAAGATTATGGATATAAAGGCCATTCATTATCTCCGAAAGCTTATGAAGTTATATTTGATATGCCTTTTAAGAAAATAAAAGAATTGGGGTTAGTTAAAAAAGAATGATTTGGGGATTAATTATTTTGTATATTTTTGCATTTATAGGACTTTTAATTGCAGCAAATAAACATGGTCAGCCAAGAGAATCTTGGAATTTTTGGGAATATTTAATTTCCTATATAATACAATTCTTCTTAATATTCTGGGCATTAGGTTGGGTGTTTTGGTAAAATGAGTAAAGATAGAAGAGAGTATTATAAAGAATATTATAGTAGACCAGAAGTTGTAGAGAGACGTAAAAATTATTATAAAGAATATAATATTAAATATAGAGAAGCAAATAAAGAAAAAATAAAAGAATATATGAAAAATTACAGAAAAGAATATTCTCAGAGAAAAGATGTTAAACAAAAAAATCACAAAAACATAAAGAACTAAGAAAAACTGATCTAAATTATGCTATTAAGTGTAGGCTAAGAAGTAGGATGAATTTAAAAATAAAACAATATTTTGATAATGGTAAATTGCCAACAAAAAAGATTGATAAACTAATAGATTGGGATGCAGTGGTTAAACATCTAGATGAAACAAAACCAACTAATTGGCAAAATTATCATATAGACCACATAATTTCTTTATCAAAATTTGATTTAACAGATCATAAACAGTTAAAATTTGCAAATAGTCCTGAGAATTTACAGTGGTTAACTGCCAGTGAAAATTTAAAAAAAGGAAATAGGGACAAATGAAGAAAAATAAAAGTATTGGTTTGAGTGGTGAAAAATATACTGCTGAAGAGATAAAAAAGATTGTTCCATTTAAAGCATTAGTTAATGGTGAATTCATTGGTTTACAAAAATATTTTAAAAATCTTGATGAATTTTTAATCAATAATAATATTACAACAAGTCAAAATAAGACTGAATATTTAAGTTTTGATGAATTTAGTAAAGAACTTACTGGATTAAATTATGAAGAATTAAAAGAAGAAACTGGTTGTAAGGATAAGGAGATTAATAGTGATAAAGAAACAGAAAATATGAATAATTATAAAAAACATTTTAGAAAAGAATTAGAAATATTAAAAAAGGGATTAAAAAAAGGATTAAAAAAAGGAAATAATTTAGCAATTCAAGATTTTATTCCCATTATTGAAGATATTACCGACATATTTAGTAAACAAAGGCATAGTGGAGGATCTGCACCTTTTTATAGTGGAATTTTGGCTGAAACAATTAAAAAAGTATTATCTTTTGAATCATTAAGTGGAATAACTTGTGAAGATAGTGAGTTTGTTGATGTTACAGATTATGTTGAAGGAGAAGATAAACATAAATTATTTCAAAATAAAAGATTAAGTTCAGTGTTTAAAGAGGGGAAAGAGGAGAAACCTTATTATTTAGATGCTATTGTTTGGAAAGGGGAAGAAGATTATGACACTTTTACTGGAACTGTTGATGGAATAAATAGTAGGCAATTTATAAAACTCCCATTTACACCTAAAACTTTTTATATAGATGTAATTAAAGTTGATTGGGATCCAAATGTAGATGAAGATTATCATGAAAGTGAGGGTTGGAAGTATAATTACAAAATAAAAAATAGAAATCAACTTAAAGAAGTTGCAGAATATTACGATGCTTCTTTCAAAGAGAAAGATTTATAAAGAGTAAAGGTTTAAAATTAATATGAAAAATAAAAATATCAAAATATCTTTAGCAATAAATATTGGATTATTTTTAATCCTTTTAGTTTCAGCTATTGGATTTGAAAATCATTTTTATCATATGAAAGAGGTTAATTGTAAAAGTATTATGGGTTCTGATTTTGGGGTTTCAACAGGAGATGTTTCTGAATGTTATGAATTTTATAATTTTCCATTCTGGAATTTTTACTTTATTTATTACTTAACATTTGGGATGATTCATTTATTTATGGGTTTAATATTAAATATTCTATTGATTGAGACAGAAATGTGGGATGAAGATTGGTAAAATGAAAGATAAAAAAATAACACTTAAGGATTTACCAGGAATTGGAGATACGTCTATAGATAAATTAGAAAAAGCAGGAATTTTAGATGTAATAAGTTTTGCCTCAAAATCTCCCAATCAAATAACTGATGTTTCTGGGGTAAGTGCCTCTATTGCACGTAAAGCCATTCAATTTGCTAAAGATAAATTAGAATTAGGATTTTTAACAGGAGATAAATATGATGCTAAACAAGAAAAGCCAATTTTTATTTCCACAGGTTCATTAGAATTGGATAACTTGATGGGAGGGGGAATAAGGACTGGTTCAATAATGGAGGCTTATGCTGAACCAAAAACCTCTAAAAGCCAACTCGGTTTTACCCTTGTTGTTAATACATTAATAAGAGGATATAAGGTTGCATTTATTGATTCAGAAGGAACATATAATTCAAATAGAATTAAAGAAATATTAAGACATAAAAGAGAAGATATGGAAAAAGCATATGAAGAAGGAAAAGAAGAAAATATTCCAGTTAAAGAAATTTATACAACATTTGAGAAATTTATTGATGAAAAATTTGGTATTAAAAGATTAGATGAAGAAAGTTGTATTAAAGATTTATTTGTTGCTCCAGCCGATAATTACGAAAGTCAAACACTTTTAATTGGGGATTTAGATAAATTAATAAGTAAAGGGGAAAATATTAAACTTTTAGTTATAGACTCTTTGATGGAACATTTTAGAACCGCTTTTGCTGGTCGAGGAGCACTATCAGATAGACAAATTGCTTTAGGTAGACATACAGCAGAGATTAAACGTTTAGCAGTTAAAAATAATCTTGCCGTTTATATTACTGGTCAAGTAATGTCTAATCCTGGACAATTATTTGGAGACCCTATTAAACCAATTGGGGGAAATGTATATGGACACAAAATAACTACTAGAATTTATTTACGTAGGGGTAAACAAGGTTCGAGGGTTGCTAAACTTACAGAATCTGCTGAATTAGAAGATGGAGAGGCTGTTTATAAAATAACTGAAAAAGGGGTTGAAGATTTATAATGGGAAAAAGAATTGAAATTTATCGTGGTAAAAATATATATTTATTAAGTTTAAATAGTTATATGGATCTGGGAGTGGATGAAAAAATGATGATACAATGTGGGGTGTGGATTAATGATGTTGGGCTCTTAGAAAAACCTTGTACTATGGACAATTTTGATAAAAAACTTAAAATTTTTAAACAAGAATTAGATGTTATTCTTGATGGTGCTAGAGTTATATCTCAAAAAGAATTTAAAAAAGAGCAATTTAAAAAGAAATCCATCAAAATATTAAAAAGAATATATCTTTATCCTATTTATAAATTAAAACAACTTATTGATAAATTAAAACAACTTATTGATAGGATTACTGGTATTTTCTCTAGGAAAGAATGGAATTCATTGAATAAATTTGATAAAGCCCACCACAGATTGAATAACACTAAATTGTTTAGATTAAATAAAGAGAGGGAGGAAAATATCAAATAAAAATGGCAGATATAATACAGGCTAGAGATTGGTTAAAAAGAGGATTTAAAGTTAGTAATGAATCACTTTTAGAAGGGGATCATTTCTATTTACAAGAATCAACAGAAAAAGATGGTGAACCGACCATGATGTTTAATGGACCCGGGTGGGATGAACCAGAAGAAGCAAAATTTGATTTTGATGATTTAGATATTAATACTTGGTTTATTTTAAAAGAAGAAACCTTAAGTGATAAAATAATTGATGATGAACCACATGAAGCAGTTTATGTTGAGGATTTAAAAGAAACTATTAAAAAGATAAAAGAAGAAATTGACACAAGTAAATCCTTTAGAGATATTGGAAGTTTTGATAGGGCAGCAATTTGTGAAGTTCTAGATAAACATTTTGGAGATAAATTAACAAAATGACAGGAGTGACAATTAAATGAAAGAATATAAATATGTTAAATTTAGTCTGGATACTGCAAAGATTAATTCTGAAATGATTGTAAGAGAATATGAAGATTTAATTGAAAAAAACACTATAACAACTTTTGATTCATTAATTAATCCATTAAAAAGAGAACTTAAAGCAATGTTAAATATATCTGGGTGGGATGAAACACTTAAATTACTAAAAAATAAACAAAAGAAAAAAATTGCTAATAAACTTGTTAGTGCGGGAGCAAACATTTATAAAAAACTAGCTAAATTACCCCTTATTGAAAAAGAATTTAAACAATTTAAAAAAGAATTTAAGATATATTTAAAATGAAAAGAGATGAATTACAAATTGACCATTTTTGCTGGATTTCATCAAAAAACTAAAGCAGTCGTGCCCTCACACTTATGCTTTAATTGTTTCTTGAATATGGAAAGATTTATAAATAGTTTTAGCATTTAATTTATATGATTTATACAAAATTTGATATTCCTAGTGAGTTTTCTGAAGATAGGACGTTCTATGCAACTGTCTGGACTAATGGTTCTTACAAAACCATGTTAATAGAATTAGATGAGGATGATGAACATATTATTGATATAGGATGTACTTGTAAAGCAAATATTATTAAAGCTGGACAACTTAAAGATCAAATTATGTGTAAACATCTTAAAGATTTTAAAGAAAAGATTAAATCTTTAGGTTATTTAAAATGAATTTCATAGAAGAATTAAAAAAATACATTATTTTAGAACATGATTTACAACAAATGGAATTTATAGAATGTTCCTTTAGTGGAGAATTGGTCCCATTAGAAGTTGTTGAGGGCTTGTTTGATAAATATTTAAAGGAAATGAATAAAAATGTTTGAGTTATTAATTGCTGCTATGGCTGTTGGAGGGTCTTTAGAAGAAGAAGAGTCTTTAGAATAAATAGAAAGATTTATAAAGTAAATAGAACTTAAATTAATATGACAGAAAGAAGATTAGAAGAAAGTAAAGTTATGCATTGTCCTAAATGTAATGAAGTTATTTCTATAGTTGATTGTAAATGGGTTAATGGAATGACTGTGGCTTATAAATCATTAAAAGAAATTAATTCAAAATTACAAAAAGATTTCAATAATTTGAGGTTGATGAAGAATGGGGTTATTCAAGCATTACATGGACAAATAAAAAAATTAATTAATTTGATGACTGAAGAACAAAAAGAAAAAGTAAAGGAAATGACTCAAGAAATGAGAGAAACAATTAAACGTTGGGAAAAACAAAAAGAATGAAAAAAGAAGAAGTAATTGAAAGATTTTGTAAATTATCAACAGAAGTAAATGTTAATATATTTGATTTTGATATACCAAGTGATTGTTTTTGTTTAAAAAATTTTAATCCAAAATATTTCCAGTTTGATGAAAAAATATTAAACTTTATTGAAGATGCAGTTAAAACTAAAATAGATAATGAAAATTAAAATGAAAGGAATATTACTTGGAATTGTTTTTATGATTGCTTCATGGGTATTTTATAATAATACTGAAGGAATAGTTCCAGATGTTTTAAGAGTTATTGTTTGTCAAATAGGAATGTTTGTTGCATTATTTTGTTTAAATTTGGACTTAGGAATTATTTAAATGAAAATTAAAGAATTTAAACCATTAGAATTGTTCTTAAAACAAAGATTTCCAAAATTGAAAATAACCAAAAAACATGAAAATAGTATTAATCAAGTGGAAAAAGATGGATTTTACTTATATAATTACTTAGATGGGTTAGAAGTACATAGAGATGATCCAATTATTAAATTGTGTAGAGGACTAGTTGTTAGAGAAGATGGGAAATTGATGAATTTTCCTTTCACTAGGTTTTTTAATTATCATGAAAAAGAAGTTGATGAAGTGGATATTTGTAATGCAGATGTTTTAGAAAAGCTTGATGGTTGTGTCAAAAAGAATACAAAGATTTCTCTTTGGAATGGTAAAGATATAGAAATAGGATCATTAATTGGTTCTATAAATAATTGGAAAAATAAGGAATTAGTTGGATTAGATGAAAAAACTGGAAACCTAATAAAATCAAAGATATTGGGAGTTACCCATAAAAAACTTGGAAAGAAATGGAATAAAATAGTCCTTTCAAACGGAAAAGAATTAAGTTGTACTAAAGATCATAAAATATATCTTAATGGTAATTGGATTAAATCTGAAAATATCAAAAAAGGAGATAAATTACTTTCTTTTAACTTAGATTTAAATGAAAAAGCAAAACAAATACTAATTGGAACATTAATTGGAGATACCCATATCAGACTTAATGGAAAAAATAGCAAAGTATCTTTTGGACAGAAAGAAAAAGAATCTTCACAAAAGATTTCAAAATATATGGAAAGAAAAATTCCAGAAAAATTGGATGCTTTCGGAGATAATTTAAAAATTAATCCAAAATTAGAATTTAAAAAAGAAATAGTTGAAGTTATTTCTGTAGAAGAAATAGCTGACGAAGAAATTCATTATGACATACAAACAACTACTGGAAATTTCTTTGCAGAAGGAGTATTAATTCATAATTCATTGATATCCTGCTGGTATGATGGTAATAACTGGAGAGTGACAACACGTGGTGCTTTTCCACCAGCTTTACAAGGAGTAGATTATAATCAAGATTTTAGAAGATTATTTAAATCATTTGAAAAATTGGTTCCAGGACATACTTATAATTTTGAATTAATTTCAGTTCATTCAAGAATAGTAACAAAATATGATGAAGAATTTGTTGCTTTAATAGGGATTAGAGATTTAGATTCTTTACAAGAGTTTAATCAAAACCACTTAGATGAAATTGCAGCTAAATTAGAAGTTAGAAGGCCTAGAAGGTTTAATGCAACTAATATCGACCACTGTAGGGCTTTATTTAAGCAAATGAGGGATGATGAGGAGGGATTAGTTGTGGTTGATGCAAACTTTAAGCGGTTTAAACTTAAACAAGAATCATATCTTAAAATGGCAAGAATAATAGGTCTGAAAGATCAAGATATTTTAGATTATATTTTAGGTAAAACTAAAATAGATGCTGATTTTGATAAAATCTCTGAAGTTAAAGAAAGAATTGGAATTATTAAATTGATGTATAGTGAATTTATACAAAAAATTATTAATGAGTATAATGAAATAAAAGAGATTGAATCTCAAAAAGAGTTTGCAGAGCATGCACTTAAATTCTCCTTCAGTGGATTTTTATTTAAATTAAGAAAAGGTGTTGAATTTGAAGATATTGATTTGAAGTATAAACAATTAGAAAAATGGTGTAAAAATGAATAAAAAGATAATAGATGTGTGCTGTGGAAGTAGAATGTTTTGGTTTGATAAAGAAAATCCAAATGTTTTATTTTCTGATAATAGGGAATTAAGCACAATCCTTTGCGATGGAAGAAAATTAGAAATTCATCCAGATATTGATATGGACTTTAGAGATATGAGTAGATTTAATGACAGAAGTTTCAAATTAGTTGTTTTTGATCCTCCACATTTAAAACAGTTAGGAGAAAATAGTTGGATGTTCAAGAAATATGGAAAACTGAATGAAAATTGGCAAGAGGATATTAAAAAAGGTTTTTCTGAATGTTTTAGGATTTTAGAAGATAATGGTGTATTAATTTTTAAATGGAATGAACAACAAATAAAAGTGAGTGAAATTTTAAAACTGACAAAATATAAACCTTTGTTTGGACATAAATCTGGCAAGTTACAAAAAACTCATTGGTTATGCTTTATGAAAATAAAATGAAATATGTTAAAGTTTCGTTTAAAATGGATTTCCCTAAATATAAAAAAAATAAGGAATATATTATAAAGAAGGTAATTGCTGAAAAATACCTTAATTTTGGTTATCTTAATTATATGATTCCAACCAAACAAACCCCTTAAAATAGTTTATTTGATAAATAAAATGACTTATTTTGTCAATAAAATAGAAAAGTTTATAAAGGCGTTATTTCTTATTTTAATATGAAAAAAACATACGAATTAAAAACTTGCCCAAAATGTGGAGATAAAAAAATCAGGGTTATTATTGGAGAAAAAGGAAATTGGGAATGTGCTTGTGGTTGGAAAGGACATATACCAAAAATTCAATCAGTTTCATCTAAAGAATATTTAAAATTTGCAGAGGAGGTATTAGGATGAAATTAAAAGCTATTAGTTTACCAAAAAGACCAAGAGAGGAAATTTATAATAAACTTAATGAAAAAAATATAGAACATAAAGAGATTCAGAATATAATAATAGTTGGAGATAATATAGTTGTTTATTATTGGAGTTATGAAAAATGAGCCGTTCATCTAAACGGATTGACCCATTCTTAAATTATATTCGAGATGAATGGAAAAAAAATCCTGATGAAAGATTTGGTCAATTATTAATTAATTTAGGTTTAATTGAAGATAATTTAATTGATTGGAAGAAGGAAGAAAATGAACATCCAATACCTCACAAATATTTAAGGGAAATACAACATTGGGGAACTTATGGAAAAAAAGGATATAAAGAAGTATCAATAAAAGATTTAACTGAAAATCACATAAAAATGATTTTAAAAACACAAAACCACATAAATGAAAATTTAAAAGAATTATTAAAATATGAATTAAAATATAAAGGAGGGAAAAATGAAGACAATAACATTAGAAAACGGTAAAAAAGTTGAAATTAGTGAAGAAAGTTATAATAATTTAGCAAAATCTATAAAAGAAGATTTTACAATTGATAATAATTCATCATTAGTTAAAA
>CAZRBZ010000009.1:0-23926 GCA_964598515.1 Candidatus Woesearchaeota archaeon | reverse complement strand
GTGTATATTCATCTCATCTCCATCATAATCTGCATTATATGGTGCAGCTGCAGCGGGATGCATACGGAAAGTTCTTCCTGGAAGCACTCTTACAAAATGAGCCATTAAAGAAGCTCTATGAAGTGAGGGATGTCTATTAAATAATACTACATCTCCATCCTGTAAATGCCTTTCAACTTTATATCCTGGTTTTATTTCTTCAATAATTTCTTCTTGAAGTTCTTTTGTAATTTTCTTTTTTCTTCCATCTGGTCTAATAATATAATTTGCTCCAGGCCATGTTTCGCCATTTCTAATAAGTGTAGATAATTTTTCTTTATTTAAATCAATAACATTTTCAGCAACAGTAACAATTTTAGCAATTTCAAATGGAATTCCTACTTCATTAATTTTTAAATTTGGATCTGGACTTACTACTGTTCTACCAGAATAATTAACTCTTTTACCAGCAATGTTTTTTCTAATTCTTCCTTCTTTACCTTTGATTCTTTCAGTAATTGTTTTCAAAGGTTGTCCTGATCTATGTCTTGCAGGAGGAACTCTAGCAACAGTATTATCAAAAAATGTTGTAACATGATATTGCAATAAATCCCATAAATCCTCAATAATTACTTCTGGTGCTCCAGCATTTAAATTTTCCCAAAGTCTTTGATTAGCCCTTATAATATCTGATAATTTATGGGTTAAATCGTCTTCACTTCTTTCACCTGTTTCTAAAATAATTGAAGGTCTTACAGTCACAGCTGGAACTAATAAAGTTGTTAAAATTGCCCATTCAGGACGACAAGTAATTGGATTGACACCAATTTTTTTTAATTCAGAATTAGGTATTTTGACCAAATGTTCTCTAATTTCAGTTGGAAAAATTCTTGTTCTTCCTTTATAAAAGTTTGTAGGTTTGTCTAATTTAACTTTTTCTTGATTAGCTTGGCAATGAGGACATTTTTTAGCATCTTTTGCTTTTTTAGCCCTTTCACTAGGAGAATATTTTTCACAATCCTTATCAGATAACATCAATTTACCACAATCATGACAAAAAGATCTAAGTCCTAATTCAATTAAAGGAATATATTTTAAATGCATAATAGATTTAGCTAAATCAATGGAACCAGGATGACCTAAACATTCTTTAATTCTTCCTCCACAAGTCCTACACCTGACACCCGGATCAATTGCACCAAGTCTTAAATCCATTAAACCTCCATCCACAGGATATCCATCAATATCATAAAGTTCTGGAGTTACAATTTTAGCTACAGAAATTTTTTTAATCTGCTCTGGACTAAGTAATGAAAATTTAATTTCTCCAATTTTTTTACTTATTGTTTTTTTCATTTTTTATTGTTGTATTTTTTATTTTTAAATTATTCATATTTGTTTTTTAATTCAAATTGAGTGTTAATATGTAATCCTTGTAATTCTTCAATTAATAACTTGAAAGCATATGAAACTTCAACAGGTTCAATTTCTTCGGAATTACATGCATGACATACAACCTTATTTCTAATTGTATCTTCAACTGCAATTGATCCACATTTAGAACAAATTGGCAATACAACTCTATCTGAATCATATCTCTCTTTTAATAATAAGGATGCACCATGGGCAACTAATGCTTGTTGTTCCATTTCACCTAGTCTTAAAGCACCACCTCGAGCCCGACCTTCAATAGGTTGACGAGTAAGTAAAGCAATTTTACCAGAAGCTCTTCCATGTATTTTATTTCCAACCATATATTTAAGTTTTAAATAATATAAACTACCTATAAAAATCTTTGATTCCATTTTTTTACCAGTAATACCATTATACATCGTTTCTTTACCATCGAATCTAAATCCTAAATCCTTCATTTGCTCTTCAATTTCTTTTTTAGTTTCACCTGAAAAAGAAGTACCATCAACAATTTCTCCCCTAAGTGAAGCCAATTTACCTGCAAGTAATTCTAATAAATAACCAACGGTCATACGACTAGGTAAACCATGTGGATTAAACATCACATCAGGTTTGATTCCTGATACAGTAAAAGGAATATCTTCCTCAGAAGCAATCATTCCAATAACTCCTTTTTGACCATGAGCAGTAGCATATTTATCCCCTAATTCAGGAATTCTTTGATCTCTTGTTTTAACTTGAACAATTCTATTCCCTTCACTATCTGAAGTAACAAATACAGCTTCAACAATTCCTTTTTCTTCTTGTCTTAATGTAATACTTGATTCTTTTTTAGTTCTAACCGAAATTTCTCTGGCTTCTGATAAAAATTTAGGGGGTGAAGTTTTACCAATTAAAACTTGTCCTTCCTTAACATTAGATTCGGGAGAAACAATTCCATCATCTTCTAATAGTTCATATGATGATTCCATTTTATACCCTGAAGTATCTTTTTCAGGTATTTGAATCTCATCTTTTAATCCCCCTGCATAATTCATTTCAACAGCTGAATATGGTCTGAAATAAAATGATCGTCCAACACCTCTGTCAAGACTGCCCTTATTCAAAACTAAAGCATCTTCCATATTATAACCTTCATAAGTCATAATTGCAACAGTTAAATTTTGACCTGCAGGATATGTATTTAATGTATCATAAACAAAACTTCTAACCAAAGGTTTTTGAGGATATTGTAAAATTGAAACATCCGTATCTAACCTACATAAATAATTAGCAGCATATAATCCCAAAGCTTGTTTCTGTGTTTTAGAACCTCTATTTAATCTTGAAGACTGATCATGATTACCATATGGAACAAGACTTGTAATAGCACCCAAAAATGCAACACTATCCACCTCTAAATGTGTATGTTCTGGGCTTATTTCTTCCTCACAAACTGCAATTAAAGCACTTTCTTCCTCTGAAGCATCAATATATTCAATAATACCTTTATTAATTAAATCGTCCCATTTTAGATCTTCTTGTTCCAATTGAACTAAAATTTCATTAGTCATTTTTGAAGAACCATCTTCAACAATAATCAATGGTCTTAAAACTCTCCCTGATTCTGTTGAAATAGTAATCGTTTGTAAACCTTCATTTTTATTAAGGCTCATTTGAATTGGAAGTTCTCCTCTTCGTCTCATATCTTTAATTTCTTTAAAAAATAAATTAGTATCAACAACATTTCCTATGTGGTTTCCATTAAAAAAAATTTCTAATCCTTCTATGCCCTCTTTGTTAAGACCAATGTTTTCTAAAGTTTCAATAAATTTTTCTTCATCAATTTCAACTCTTGTTGATACCTTAGACAATAATGCTAAATTTTTTCTTAAACCAATTTCAGTACCTTCCGGAGTTTCAATTGGACAGAATCTACCAAAATGAGTGGGGTGTAAAGTTCTTGCTTTAAAATTTTCTTGCCCAGATTCAAGCATACTAGAAACCCTTTGTAATTGAGAAATTGTTGCTAAATAATTAGTTTTATCCATATTTTGAGTTACTCCACTTCTCTCTCCTGTCCATGAACCAGTTGCAATAGAAGATTCAATTCTATGAGAAAATAATGTAGATTTAGCTAATACTTTAATTGAGAAAAATTTCTTTCTTTTTGAAGATTTTTGTAAAGAATATTGTAAATCTCTAACTAAAATTCCTAAATTAACTCTAAATAAAGTAGCTAATAAATCTCCAGATAATCTAACTCTTTTATTTGCATAATGGTCTTTATCGGTTCTAACTTTCGGATTTTCTTTAGCAATTAAAAATTGTTTAATTAATTTACATAATGTGGTAGCTTTTTTCATTCTATCCTCTTTATTTTGTCCAATATGGGGAAATAAATAAGAATCAATTCTTTGTTTAACTCTATCCAAAATTTCTTTTTTTGTTCCTTGTAAATTTGTTTTTTCAGCAATATACATCATAGCATCTTCAATAGTAGCCAAATTAACAAATTCATATAAATTAACAATAACACTGTCTATCTCTTTACCAATATACTTAGCAATATCAGATTCTTTTGTAAGTCCCAGAGCTTTTAATAGAACAATGGCTGGCAAATCTTTAAATCTGGAAAAAGAAACTTCAAATAATCCTTCTTTATTTTCAATAATTGTTGTAGGTATTCTGTAAGTCCCTTTTAATGAGAATAATTTTAATACTAACTGTTTTTTTGCATTTTCTTCTATGAAAGGTTGATTTTCAGCTAAATCTTCTGCCATAACCATAACCCTTTCATTACCTTTAATAATAAAATAGCCTCCTGCATCTAAAGGATCATGATAATTTTGAATTAATTCTTCCTTAGAAAGTTTAGCAGTATTACATGCTGCTGATTTAACCATTACTGGTATTTTTCCAATTTCAACAATTTCAGAATCAATTTGACCATCTTTTTTAACAGTTAATTCTAAATAAATTGGTGCAGAATAAGTTAAATTTCTAATTCTTGCTTCGAAGGGCATAATTTTACTTGTGCTTCCATCAGCTTCAGTAATAATTGGTTTACCAACTTCAATTTTACCTAACTTAATTTCAAATTCACCTTCTTCATGTCGCAATGAACCAGAAATTTCATCAACAATTTCTTGCATTCTATGTTCTATAAATTCATTAAAAGAAGTAACATTTGATTCAACTAAAGAATGATTTTCAAGATATTTCTTTATAATAATATGTTTATTTTTATTAATCATTTTATTTTACAACAACCCTATAATAAATAGAAATTTCCCCCTCTTGTTTTCTTTCAATTTTAATAACATCTCCAACAATGCAACCTTCTGGTAAGGCAGAATCAGTAGAAAGAATTTTCGGGAACTGAGCTTTTGATACATTTAATTTCATTAAAATTTCATTAATTTCTTTTTCATCAAGTCTGATATGTTTAGGTTGTAGAGTATGCATCTTTTTTTATCGTCGGAGTTTAAATTCTATATTGCACACCAAAGTCTAACTATATGCAATAACAAACTGATAAAAAATTAGTTTATAAATCTTTCGTTTAACCAATTTTTTATCTTAAAGATATTTTTTTAATTATCTAAAAAATTTTATGGCCTCGACGGGATTCGAACCCGCGACACCTGGATTTCTTTGTGACGTTCACGAAGAACGTATGACAGAGTCATGCATAAAAGTCCAGTGCTCTAGCCAGGCTGAGCTACGAAGCCATTGTTTGTTTATGTTTTATAGCAATTAGTGAAACCTCCTAGGATGAGGCTCCATTATAAAATGGAGTTACCTGCTTTAGCAGATTCTTATGCTTTTTGATATCCCTTGTGGAAGCTACGAAGCCATATAATTTTGACATTACAAATTAATTTTGTAATAATCAAAAAAGAAATATTTATTTTATAAACGTTTCTAAAGATGTTTCATAATTTCTTCACTCAATTCATCTTGAGTTGAAGTACCATTTATTCTATAAATCTCTTTACCGTCTTTTAATAGAATAAATGTTGGAATAGAACTAACTCCAAATTTTTCTGAAATTTCAATACTTTCATCAACATTAATTTTTCCAATTTTAATTTTTTCATCAAACTCCTCCTGCAAATCTTCAATAATTGGACTCATCATCATACAAGGCATACACCATTCAGCAAAAAAATCAATTAATACAATGCCCTCTTTAGAAAAAGTTTTAAATTCTCCATTTGTAAGTTCAGGAACTATTACCATTATTTTTTATAGAAAAAATTATTTATAAAATTTTATATTTTGGAGTTTGACTATTTGAGTAATACTAAATATTTAAAAAAAGGAAGAATTGCAGGGAGAAATACAAGTAATTATTAAGTAGATACAAATTACCAACTATCGATAAATAATAGATATGTAACAATTTGAATAGAAAATTTATATGAAAAAATTTATAAAATATTTGGAAAAATATTAAATCAGTTTATGACAAAAAGTTTTTTTTAATTTAAATCACCTGTTTAAAAAATTACATCTATTTTGGAAACATCTTTAGATTGGATTAAATCTGTCTTTCCATTAAAGTGATTTAATTTAATCCACTACTTCCAAAACTACCGGCTCCTCTTTTAGAATCTGATAATTCTTTAACTTCTTCAATTTTTGAAACTTCAACTTTTTGAATTAATATTTGAGCAATCTTTTCACCTTTTTTAACAATATAATCTTTACTTGAAATATTATGCATCATTATCATATATTCTCCTCGATAAGTAGGATCTATAACTCCTCCAATTTTTATTAAACCTTTTTTTGCAATTCCGGACTTATCCCAAACTAGTGCAACATAACCCTTTGGAAATTCCATAGAAATACCTGTCTTAACCAAAGCACGATGTTTAGGTTTAATCACTAAATCTTCACAAGAATAAATATCCATTCCAGCATCTCCTAGATTTGCATAAGTTGGAATTTTTGCATCAGAATTCAACTTTTTAATTTTTATTTTTAACATGTTATAAAATTTGAAAAATTAATATATAAATTTTTAGGTGTTTATATTAAATATTAAATCAATAGCCCCGCTTAATTAAATTGCTAAACGCAAATTTAATTTTCATTCCGCCCTTGTTGGAATAAGGAATTATTTGAGAAACAATTTATGTCCTCGCCGATTGCGATAATTTAATAATTAATTATGAATGAATTGAGTTAAATCAAACCCTTTCAAAATTCAATTTAAGAGCATCAACTTTAGTGTTTAATTTAACTATTTCAATTCCAGCCATTTCCAAAATTTTTTTAGAAGCCATAAATACAGGAAGATCAGAATATTTATCAGAAAGATAAATAACTTTCTTAATTCCTGATTGAATAATTGCTTTTGCACATTCATTACAAGGAAATAATCCAACATAAATGGTACAACCTTTTAAATTTTCTTTTGTAGAATTTAAAATAGCATTCAATTCAGCATGACAAACATAAGCATATTTGGTGTTCATAAAATCCCCCTCTCTTGCCCAAGGAAAATTCTTATCCTCAATGCCTCTAGGAGCCCCATTATAACCAGTACCAACAATTTTTTTATCAGTATCGACAATACAAGCCCCAACTTGTGTAGAAGGGTCTTTGCTTCTTTGAGAAGATAAAATTGCAACACCCATAAAATAATCATCCCAAGAAATGTGATTTTTTCTTCCTAAATATTCAGAATTAAATTCATTTTTAGGTTCTTTTTTTTCAGGCATTATTTTTTTAAATATTTCATTTAATTGTTTTAATAAATAAGAAATTTCTTTTGTATTATCAATTAAATAATCTGCCATTGCAATTGGACCACCTTTATCACTATTTTCTATTTCTGCATAATCTCTAGATTTAGATTGATCTTTTGTAGTGGGTCTGTTTCTTAAATTTTTATCATCTAATTTTAACTTTCTTTTTTCTAATCTTTCATATCTTATTTTTGGAGAGGCATAAACTCCTAAAATAATTAAATTATTTCCATATCTTTCTTTTAAAATTTTGTATTCATCCCAACTATAAAGACCATCTCCTACAACATTCCCTTCTTTTAGTAATTTATCAAATTTTGGGATATTTAATTTTGCAAAAGCTCCCATGCCATGTTCTTGTCTTAAATTTTCTCTAATTATTCTTTCATTTTCTTCATTTATCTCTAAATCTTTTTCTTGAAGAATATCTATTGTTAGTTGACCAAATCTGAGAAATTTAAATCCTCTTTTGACCAATTCATCAGAAATAACAGTCTTACCTGAACCAGCCATTCCTACAATACAAACTAATTTATTATCCATAAATATAAAAAATAAACCCTCTTTAAATCTTTTATTGTCCTTTAGATTTAATTTTTTTTAAAACATCTAAAATTTTTAATTCCAGGTTTTCTTTACTGGAATCATTTTTTATACTATAATATTTATTTTTTTTATAAGCAATATTCAAAAAATCTTTTGAGAATTTTTCATAATGAACAAATTGAGAATATGTTTTCCATTTCCAAGGTTGAATTTTTATTTTTTCCCCCCATCTCTTATACCTATATTTTCGATCAGCATGCACAAAAATAAAATTAAATTCTTCTAAATTAGAAAAAATTTCAAGATCTTTTTTCTTAATAATTGGAACAACAACATAATTTTTTTCTGAATCAAAATTATTTTTTCTTTCTTTCAAATTATCCCTAGAACAATATTCAAAGCCATATTTTTCAAAAATTTTTCCAACTTGTTCTTTTCCTGCACCAGGTGGACCTCCAATACCAAGAATCATAATTAAAAAACATCTTTATTCTTTAAAATTGTTTTTATTTTTATATTAACCACATTTGCTATGACCACAAGACTTACAAATTAAACATCCTTCTTGATAAACTAAACTTTCAGAATGACATTCAGGACAAACATTTTCAGATTTAGTTCCATCGGGAATGTATTTTTTCAAGGCCCTTCTTGCTCCACTTTTCCAAGAATTTATTCCTTCTGTATCTTCTAATTTAGAAAGAGTTGAATCTATTTTTTCTAAAGGAATTTCTTCACTTAACATTCTAGAAAGCATTCTAGCATAATTCCAATATTCTTTGTTAAATTGATGGGATATGCCCCCAATAACAGATTCAAATCCATGGCTACTCATATAATGAAAATCATAATGTTTTACTCCATTTTCTTTTTTAATAATTTTCCCTGAATTTACTTCTTTTGGAACAGGTAAAACATCTCCATTAGATTTTCCTGTAAAAATTTCATATGGTTTTCCTTTAATTAAACCTACGAAAGCCACCCACTTTTCAGTTTTTTCTTTTCCATCTTTATCTTGAAAAGTATTATTAAAAGTCATTACTTCCGCATCTACTTTCGTAGGTCTTTTATCTGGAAATATTTTTTCTAATCCACCTTCTTTCTTTTTTTCTTTTCCACTACTCAAAACCCCTTCTCTGGAACCTTCACGATAAACAGTAATTCCTTTACAACCAGATTTCCAACCTTCCATGTAAACTTTGCTCACAACTTCTTCTGTGGCATTCTCAGGAAGATTAACGGTTACACTAATAGAATGATCAACCCACTTTTGAATAGATCCTTGCATTTTTACTTTTTGAACCCAATTAACATCTGCAGAAGTTGCTTTATAATAAGGTGATTTTTTTACTAATTTTTCTATTTCTTCATCAGAATAATTTTTTATAACATCTTCACCATTTGATTGCATCCAATCAACAAATTTATGGTGAAAAACTTTATATTTTTCCCAATGGTCTCCAACTTCATCAACATCTGTTTTTTTAATAT
This sequence comes from Candidatus Woesearchaeota archaeon, assembly GCA_964598515.1. Taxonomy (GTDB): domain Archaea; phylum Nanobdellota; class Nanobdellia; order Pacearchaeales; family GW2011-AR1; genus GW2011-AR1. The sequence continues at coordinate 14,756 of CAZRBZ010000009.1, read as the reverse complement.
TTTTATCATTTGGATTAACTTTTCTTTTTCTTTCATAAACTGGTAAAAAAACAGGCTCAATTCCAGAAGTTGTTTGAGTCATTAAACTAGTGGTTCCAGTTGGAGCAATAGTTAAAAGAGCAATATTTCTTCTTCCATAATTTTTCATATCTTCATATAATTTAGGATCATTTTCTTTAATTCTTTCAATAAAAGGATTTCCTTCTTCTTTTTTCCAATCATATATTTCAAAAGCTCCTCTTTCTTTAGCCATTTCAACAGAAGTTCTATATGCAGATAAAGCTAAATTTTTATGAATATTTGTAGAAAATTTAATTGCTTCATCACTCCCATATCTCAAATTCATAGCGGCAAGCATATCTCCCTCGGCAGTTATTCCAACTCCTGTTCTTCTTCCTTCCTTAGCTTTATGTTTTATTTTATTCCAAAGGTCAATTTCCACTCTTTTAACTTCATAATCTTCCGGATCTTTTTTTACTTTATCTAAAATTTTGTCTATTTTTTCAAGTTCTAAATCAATAATATCATCCATGATTCTTTGAGCATATCCAGCATGTTCTTTAAATAAATTATAATTAAAATTAGCCTTGGGAGTAAAAGGATTTTCAATATAATTAAATAAATTCATTGCTAATAATCTACAACTATCATGGGGACATAAAGGGATTTCTCCACAAGGATTAGTTGAAACAGTTCGATATCCTTGATTAGCATAACTATCTGGAATAGATTCACGAATTATTGTATCCCAAAAAAGAATTCCTGGTTCAGCAGATTTCCAAGCATTGTGGACAATTTTTTTCCAAAGACCTCTAGCATTGATATTTTTTTTAATTTTAGGGTTTTTAGAATCAATTGGAAATTGTTGAGTATATTCTTTTCCCTCTAAAACAGAATTCATAAATTCATCATCAATTTTAACAGAAACATTAGCACCCGTAACTTTTCCTTTTTCTAATTTAGCATCAATAAAATCTTCTGCATCAGGATGTTTAATTGGTATGCTCAACATTAATGCCCCTCTTCTTCCATCTTGAGCAACTTCTCTTGTAGAATTAGAATATCTTTCCATAAAAGGAACAACCCCTGTAGAAGTTAATGCAGAATTCATAACCTCGCTCTTTTTTGGCCTAATATGACCCAAATCATGTCCTACACCCCCTCTCCTTTTCATCAATTGTACTTGTTCTTGATCAATTTTCATAATTCCCCCATAAGAATCAGCAGGTTTTTCATCTCCAATGACAAAACAATTAGACAAAGAAGCAACTTGATGATTATTTCCAATCCCAGTCATTGGTCCTCCTTGGGGAACAAGATATTTAAAATTTTTTATTAAACCATAAATTTTTTCTTCATTCATTGGATTTTTATAATTAGCTTCAATACGTGCAATTTCTTTTGCCAATCTTTTATGCATTTGGTCTGGATTAGATTCATAAATATTATCTTGAGAATCTTTTAAAGCATATTTATTAACCCAAACTCTTGCAGCCATATCATCTCCTTTAAAATAATCAATTGAATCTTTGAATGCTTCATCAAAACTATAAATTTTTTTTTCTAAATTTTCTACCATTTTACAAACTTTTCAACTCCTTTTTAAAATCTTCAATATCTTCAAATTCTCTATATACAGAAGCAAATCTAACATATGCCACTTTATCCAATTTCTTTATTTTTTTCATCATTATCTCCCCAATTTTTTGACTTTTAATTTCTTTTTTTCCAGTTCTCCTTATTTGTTCTTCAATTTCTTGAGCAATTTTATCAATTTTATTTTTTGATACAGGTCTTTTTTCAAAAGCTCTATCTAAACCTTTTTTTACTTTTTGAATATCAAATTTTTCTCTTGAAAGATTTTTCTTTATAACATAAATGTCAACTTCAACAACTTTTTCATATGTTGTAAATCTTTTAGAGCATTTTAAACACTCACGTCTTCTTCGAGTACTTTCGATAGTATCTCTTTTATTTGTTACTTTGGATTTTGTATTTCCGCAAAATGGACAATTCATTTTATTTTATAATATACAACATATTGTATGTATGTATAAGCTATGTTACTACAAGCTGTATAATGTAATAACAAATGAAATTTAGTCTATATAAAGTTTCATAACTATTTTAGGGAGACAAGTTAAAATCACTAGGTAATTGAGTAACAAAATTAATTAGATTAATCTTAAAAACTCGTCCTTCTCTTCTAGTTTATGAAAAACAAATATGAATTATTGGCTCCAGCAGGAAGTTTTCCAACTTTAGTCACGGCTGTAAAAGCAGGAGCAGATTCAATCTATTTTGGACTAAAAGAATTTTCAATGCGAGCAAACGCAAAAAATTTTACAATTAAAGATTTAAATAAAATAAACAAAATTTGCGGAAAAAAAGTAAAAAAATATTTGACGTTAAATGTAATAATTTACGATAATGAATTAAAAAAATTAGAATCAATAATAAAAAAAATTAAAGGAAAAGTTGATGCAGTTATTTGTTGGGATTTATCAGTAATTCAATTATGTAAAAAATACAAAATACCTTTTCATATTTCAACACAAGCTTCAATTTCAAATTCAGAAACAGTAAAATTCTACAAAAAATTAGGTGCAGAGAGAATAGTTTTAGCAAGAGAACTAAACCTTAAACAAATAAAAGAAATAAAAAAGAAAACAAAAATAGAATTAGAATCATTTTGTCATGGTGCAATGTGTGTTGCAGTTTCTGGAAGATGTTTTTTATCTCAACATCTTTTTGGTAGATCAGCAAACAGAGGCATGTGTACCCAGCTTTGTCGTAGACCTTATTTAATAACAGATCCCGAAGGAAAACAATTGAGGGTGGAATCACAAACAATTATGTCAGCAAAAGATCTTTGTACATTACCATTTATAGAAAAATTAAAACAATCAGGTATAACTTCATTTAAAATAGAAGGAAGAAATAGGGATCCAAGATATGTAGAAACAGTAGTTAAAATTTATAAGAAAGCTTTAGATAAAAAATTAACGAAAGAGGAAATTGAAAATTCAATCAAAGAATTAAACACAGTTTATACAAAAGGATTTTCTTCTGGATTTTACTTGGGAACTCCAACAAGTGATGATTTTTCTAATGTAGAACATTCCTCAGCAACGCATAAAAAAGAATTCATAGGAAAAATAATTCACTATTATCCAAAAGTTAATGTAGGAACAATCTATGTAAACACAGGAAAATTAGAAATAGGAGATGATATAGTTATCATCGGAAAAACGACTGGGATGGAAAAAATGAAAATTAACAAATTGGAAATAAACAACAAATCAGTTTCATCAGTCAAAAAAGGACAAGAAGTGGGAATCAAATTTCCTTTTCGTGTAAGAAAAAATGATGAAATTTATATTGTGAAAAAGAACAAATAATTTTTTTTTCTTATAATTAATATTAAATTATCGCCTATGGCACAGACATAAAGGTATTCTAAGCTGTAGAGCTATTATAAAATTAAAATTCAACGAATAAATTTTTCTTGGACTAATCATAATTTTAAAATTTATAGCATCACATGCATAAATTTTAGCATACTAATACCAAACTTTAGTTCGGTAAAATAAAAAAATAAAAAAAAATAAATTTAAACTTAAGCTAATTCAAATTCAAAAGTAGTTGTTGTTGGACAGTATTTCTGATTTCCAGAATCATCCTCGAAATAAGTTGTAACTTCAACTTTTGTAGCATTTTCAATTGCATCTATAACTTCTTTTGTAATTCTATCTAATGGACCTAATGTTGCTCCAAAATCAAGTGCTCCAGAATTTTCAATTGCACTAACAAAAACTATTTTTGCACCAACTACGCCATCTCCAGTTGGAGTTCTGTAAAGAGTTACATTATAACTATCTAATGCACTTCCTTGAACAACTTTTGTAGCATGAACATCAACATCTAGACATTTTGTACTAGTTTCAATTGTTCCAGTACTTTTATTTAAGAGGTTGTTAACAACTCCCCAAATAATACCCACCGAAACTAAAACTAGAAGAATAATAATTAGAGTAGTTACAATACCCGATAAACCTTTAGTATTTTTCATTTCATCAACCTCCTTTTAATTTTCTATTTAGCGTTAAGCTATGTAAAATAATACAAAAACTAGTATAAAAATGTTATTGTGATAGATTATTTTTGAAATAATTATTTTAAACAAAGAAGATTTTCAAAAAAGTCTCTGGGCCACGTGTAATAAGGTTATTTTTTATTAAAAAAGCAAAAATTTATGAGTTGCCTATTAAAATTTTTCAAGAATTTTTTTTCTAATCTCTATTAAAATTATCTAATAACTCAAAAAAATCTTTTGCATCAATTGTTTTATCTACTTCTGAAAGTCCAATATGTTCAGCCAATTTCAAAAATGCAGAAGCTTTGTAACCTCTTTTTTTTAAAGAAATTAATGTCGGCAATTTAGAATCATCCCATCCAGAATAAATTCCCTTTTTTATTCCTTCTCTAAATTTAGAAGTAGAAAACTCTAATCCCTTAAAATGTATTCTTCCTAAATAACCTGTCCAAGGAATTGGTTTATTAAAAACTTCAAAAATCATTTTTTGTCTAAGCGCATTATCTCTATGATCCTTACCTCTAATAATGTGAGTCATTTCTAAATCCATATCATCTACGGCAACAGATAAATTCATTAGTGGCCAAACTTCATATTTTGTTCCCTGTCTTGGATGTTCGTGAGTATTAATTCTTGCTAAAGGAAAATCTCTCATTGCAGGATTTTTATTTTGCATTCCATTTTCTTTTTCAGGAGTTTTAAATCTTAAAACAACTTCCCCCTCTTTGAATCCACTTTTAGTCAACATTTTTTCCCAATCTTTAATATTTTGCTCAATGGTTTTTTTCCTACAAGGACATTCTTTTTTATTTTTTGCCAATTCTCTAAATTTGTCACCAGAACATTCACAAACATAAGCAGCATCTTTTTCAATTAATGCAAGAGCATAACCATAATATAAATCCATTCTATCTGATTGAATAATTGTTTTAGAAATTCCTTGACTTAACCATTCTCCATCTTCTGTCAATAATTTATAACTTTCAGGATCAGTCTTTTCTGGATTTGTATCTTCAATTCTTTGATAGAATTTTCCACCATATTTATTAACATAATTAATACTTAAACCAGCAACAATTGCATGGGCAGCATGCATAGGTCCACTCGCAGAAGGAGCAAATCTCATAACAACACCCTTTTCAGCATTAGGCAATTTAAGTAAACCTTCACGAATTCCTCTCTCGCTAGTAAATTTTTTTAACTTTTCAAATTCTTTTTTCTGTTCATTCAAATTTAAATCAGAAATTTCTTCAATAATTTCTTGAATTTTAGGCATAATCTCTTTAACTTTAGATTTTTCTAATTTCTCATTAAATAAAGCAGAAACAATTGTGCCAGAATTTGCTTTTCCACCATGAGCAATTGCATTTTTCAAAGCATAAGCTTTAATTTTTTCATTTAAGTTTTTAATTGTCATAATAATTGATGGAAGAATTAGTTTATTAATTTAATTGAGAAATAAAAAAGTTATGAAAATGCTCCAAGAAAAATTGAAATAATCCTTGTTTTTCTTATATATTTTTTAAGTAAAAATAATCCAAAAAATGATTTCACATCACCTAATTTTTCCTGAATTGGATGAAGTAGGCAATCCCATTTATCTATAATAACTCCTATTGCTTCTAAAGTTAATAAACTCAAAGAATATTTCAAATTTATTGGATTTTTTTAGTAATTCCTGAATAAATTAAAATTCCTCTGGAAAAATAAAGAAATAATATTCTAACTATCTAGATTATTCTTAAAAAATATATTTTTAATTTTATGTTCATAATAAATTAAAAAAAAGTTATTTAAAAATTTATCAGTATCCCAACTTTTGTTTTCTTTCCAAAACTTCAACCTTTTGTTTAAGTTGATAAATTTGATTTTCCATATCTTCCATTTTCTTTGTCATTTCAATTAATCTTTTAGCAAGTTTTCTTCTTCTTTCATCAGGATTAACAGATTCAGTTTCAATAGGAGTTGTAACATTTGATGCACTTGAACTTCCTCCACCAAAAAAACTTCCAAAAAATCCTCCTCCAGAACCACTAGAAGAAGGTTTGGTAATTTCTTCCTCAGAAGAAATACCTTGTGCAAAATTTTTAGTTCTTTCTTGTTGTTTTCTCATTCTTTCAGATAAATCAACATATCCCTTTTCTTTTTTCTTCCAGATAACCATAATAAAAACAAGAATAAAATCTTTTTAAGTATGTTGGTGATTTTGATATAATTTTTTTTCTTTTTTGAATTAATTTTTTTTGTAAATCTAATCTTAAACAATATCCCTTAACGGCCTGCGAAAGCAGATTCTTGTGCTAGGAAAGAAGTGAGACGGTAAGCGGTTAATTTAATTATTAATTTTGAACTTTAGTTCAACAATTTTCAATCCAATATTTTTTAAAGATATCTAACCCTTATTTTACATGGCAAAAATAAAATCTATTCATGATATGATAAAAGAAATAAGTCCATATTATAAAAAAAAGGGTAAGCCAGAATCAGAACATAAATTAGTTTATGATTCTCCAACAGAAACTTTGGAACCAATTTATTTTTTTATATTAGATTTAATGAATGATTTTGGATTGGGTGCAGAAAAAATGGTAGATAATTTTGTATCAAGTCCAGGTTCACAACATTTTGGAGAAATGGGACAAAGAATTTCCATCATGCAACAACAAGGTTCAAAATTATTAGGAGATATTAATACTGTTTTAAGAAGTATATTAAATTTAATTTATGACTTGAGAGAGTTTAAAATAAGATTACAATCATATGAAGATTATAATAATTCTGAAAAAAAACAACAGGCTTTACTTAGTTTAAAACAAATTTGGATGGACAAAGTAGATGTAAATAAAGGAAATTCTTCGATAAAAGCAATGGCTTTGGGTCAATCAGGATTTAATACTTTAATTGATGCTTTTCTTTTCGTTAATGAAGATAAAGACATAGAAAAATTAGATTTAAATGATATTGTAAAAAGAATTTTAAGACCAAGATTACATGAATTTAATATTTGGATAAAACAATCAGAAGGAGAATTAAGAAAAAGATTTGAAATAGAAAAAACATATTTGAAAAGTCAAGTAGCTTCATTAAAACTTTATTCTCGTTGGGCAAAACCATATATGAAGGCAGCCCAGGAATTAGAAATGTCTGAATCTGGAAGAAATCCTGCTTTAGTAAAAATGTTCAATTCATTAGTTTTAGAACTAACTCTTTTAGGAAAACGAAAAGTTTCTTCAACATATCCAAATAAATACAAACAAAAAAGAGATTATTATTTATGTGTTTTGGTAGATTTTGTTTTTAGAGGAATTCCAAATAGAACACAACAAGGTTATGTTGTAGGAGGAAGAGCAGAAGTAATATTTAGAAGTTATGCATTAAATTCAGAAGAATTAGATAAATTAAATTATGAATTAGATAATTCAGATTTAAGTAATGCATTGGGATTAATAGAAGGAACAACAACAGAAAGTTTGGAAACTATTGAAGAAGATATTAAAGAATTTATTGAAGATAAAGAAAAGGAAAAAGAAAAAAAGAAAATTAAAGATACTTCAAACCCCTTTTTGGCACTCTTAGGTTTTTATAATGAAAAAGAAGAGAAAAAGAAAGAAGAGAAAAAAGAAGATAAAAATAAAGAAATTACAAAAGATGATTGGGTAGAAAAAAATTACATTAGGAATGTAGCAATCAATGAAGCAAAAGTAGCAAACTATTTAATATTCGATATTTACAAAAAAGCACATGGAATGGGAAGTTTACCTTTCAGCCCGTATGATGTTTATACTTTTACAAAACCTTAAAATTTAATTTTGAATATATCCTCCACTTTGCATTTTCCAAAGCTTATAATATTCTCCACGTTTTAGTAATAGTTCATTATGGCTACCTTGTTCAACAATTCTGCCTTTATCCATTACAATAATTCTGTTTGCTTTCATAATTGTAGATAATCTATGTGCAATAATTATTGAAGTACGGCCTTCTAACAATTTCTCTAATGCTTTTTGGATTTCATATTCAGTTTGAGAATCTAATGCAGAAGTTGCTTCATCTAAAACTAATATTTTTTTATTAGCTAAAATTGCTCTAGCTATAGAAACTCTTTGTTTTTCTCCGCCTGATAATTTAACTCCCCTTTCACCAACAACTGTATTTTCTTTCTTTGGAAAACTTTTAACAATTTTATCTAATTGCGCCAATTTTATTGATTCCATAATTTCTTTTCTTGTAGCCGTAGGTCTTGCAAATTTAATATTATTATAAATACTATCATCAAACAAAATTGGTTCTTGGGGAACAATACCTGTTTCATTTCTCAAGCTTTCTTGTTTAACATCTTTAACATTTATATCATCAATCAATATGTTTCCAGAATTAACATCATAAAGTCTATTCAATAATTTCACAATTGTAGTTTTACCTGAACCAGAATGGCCAACAAATGCTACCTTTTCATTAGATTTAATTTTCAAATTAAAGTTTTTTAATATTTTCTTTTTATCATATGAAAAATTAACATTTTGAAAATCAATATTTCCCTTTTTTATTTGTATTTTTTTAGCATTTGATTTATCTCTAATTTCATTTTTCTCTTTTCCATAATTAAATAAATCTTGGAAATCTGCCATAGATCTATAATAACTTCTAATTCCATAAACAAATCTAAATAAATTGCTAGCAACATTTCCATAAAGTGCATAAATAAATACAATCGTACCTAAAGTTATTTTTCCTGCAAGAAAATCTACAAATGGAAAATACATTAATCCTAATAAACCAATACCAAGAATAAGAACTTGACCCAAATTCATTTTGGCATAATAATTCCAATATTTTTTTGTACGTTTTTTTGTTTGTTCAGCTAATCGATTAAATCTCATTCCAATTCTTTTTTCTTCTCCAAAATACTTAACAGATTCAACATTTGTTAAAACATCTGCAATAAAACCACTTTCTTTATCTTTAGATTTGTTCCATTCAACTTGTGCATCTTTTTGTAATCTTTGTAAATATAAACTATATATGCTAAATGAAATTACGATTATTAATAAAACCAAAGCAGATTCAACTGTAAAAAAAGCAATTGCTGTAAAGACCATAATAAATTGCAAAATCAAAGGGCTAATTTGAAATGCAAACAAATCTGTCATAGATTCAATTGCTCCTGCTCCTCGAGAAATTCTAGAAATTAATGAACCTGTTTTATGTTCAGCATGAAATTTATGAGATAAATTTAAAATGTGGTTAAAATATTTTTGTTTTAAATCATAAATTAATTTTGGTTCAAGAATAGCCAACAAATGTCCATTAAGCCAACTAAAAAAAGTTCTAAAAATAACAATTCCTAGATAAATACTAGCAATAATTAGAATTGTTTGGATAAAAACAGATTGCATTAAACTTCCCCCAACAAATAGTTCGGCATCATCAATAATCCTTTTATATAAAAATTTATCTACCACATAAAGAGCTTCAGCTATAATAACTGCCAAAACCATAAATCCAAAAAGCAATTTATATTTTTTTACAAAACTAAAATATTCTTTCAAATTATATTTAAAATCAATATTTTTTTTATTATTTTTTTCATTTAATAAAATAACAAATTTAACTTATAAAATTTTCCTCAAGAAAAAACTTAAATATTTCATTTTCTTAACTTTTTCATGTCTAAAGAAGAAAAAAGTAAAGAAAATATTTTTCCTGAAAAAAAGAAAGAGGATAAAGAAGATAAAAAAGAAGAAATTATAGAAGAAGATTCTTCTAAAGAAGAAGACGAAGAAGAATTAGAAGAAATTGTGCAAGAAGAAGATTATTATGAAAACATGGCATTAAATCGTTTTTTATCAAATCCTTGGAAACAAGTTTCTTTAGATGAAAGAAATGTTGTTCCTATTTCAAATTTAGAAAAAGATTTGCCAGAAAGAGAAATTCCTAAAGAAGATAAAGAACAAGAAAATATTGAATATGCTCTCTTTCAAGGAGTTGAAGGAAAATATCAAACTGCTGAAGTTCAAGGAGAAATTACAAATCAAAATCTTTCTGAAGGAGAAAAAGAATTTGATAAATTAAAAAGAATGTATGGTGATCCAAGAAAATTAAGTTCTGAATTCAAACCTTCAACTAATAATCAGGTAAAATATATTAAACCAGAAGATACAAAAAGAACAGATTATTTAATAAAGAAAAAATTTGGAGATGTTTGATTTTTTAATTTTTTTCAAAAATAACCTTGCTTAGCTCAGAATTAATATAATCAAATTAATGCCCGAGGGCAAGACATTATTAAGTTTAGATTATGAAAATATTGTGAAACTAAAATTTTCTGGATAAAGATATTCTTATTAATTTAAAATTTAAAATTTCTAAAATCACCTTCAGGAATTTTAGTATATCAATTCTAAATTTATTTAGCAAATCTCCACATACACCAATTATATAACTTCAATTTTTTCTGTTTCAATTTTTAACTACAAATCAATAATTTAATAAATTAAATAACTCTTATTATAGTATGGGTGATTACACAATTGAAAATTTATATGATCCAGGTTATGCTTCTTTTAATCCTAGCGAATCTGTTCCACATTATTTAGGAAAACAAAATTTAATTCCTGCTGGTCAAATGGGAATGACCGTTGATCCTCGAACTGCAAACCAACTTTCAGAATTAAGCAAATCCCTAAATGTTGGAACACAATTAATAGAGCTTGCAACAATGGATATGCCAACATTTGATACAATTCCTAAACAACATTGGGAGGAAATGCGTAGAAAAGGAAAACTTGCTGGTGCAAAACTTTCTTTACATGCACCAATTCAAGAAATGGATCCTGCAGGTTTTGGACAACAAGGATGGGATGAATCAAAAAGAGAATTAATAGAAAAACAATTAAAAGATGTAATGGATAAAGCAGCAATTTTAGACGAAAAAGGAAATCTTCCAGTAACAATTCATGGTTCAAATACTTCTGGTTCAACATTTAAGATGGTTGATGGAAAAAAAGAATATGAAATGCTTATAGCAGTTGATAGGGAAACAGGACAATTAGCGCCTGCAAAAAAAGAAATCAAATATTATCCTGGGGGAGAAGGTGGAGAAGTTAAAGTAAAAGAATTTTCTCCTGAAGAACAACTTGATGCACTAAATAATACTAAATGGGACGATACCATAAAAGAGATGGAATTTAAAAGAGAAAGTGCAGATAAAGTTTTAAATAATATTAATCCTCTTTTTCAAGGAAGATTTATTGATGTTATGCAAGGACATACCAAAATAAATGAATTAAATCAGGGAGAATATGCGGAATTTAAAAAAATAGTTTCTGCAAAGGCACATATTGATGATGCAGAGATGAAAATGAGGGCAGCCTTTTCGAAAGTATATAAATTTGCACAAGAAGAGGATAATAAAGATGAATTAAAATATTTAGATAAACTTTCAAAAAATTATTCAGAACAACTACAATATAAAGAGGGTAAACCTACAATTCTTTCCCAGAATCCTACAACACAATCTGAAGCTATTTTTAGTATGATTCAAGGATTAAAAAATTTACAACCAAAATTATTTGAAAGTATAGAAGATTTTTCAATAGATAAAGGTTCAGAAACATTTGCAAATGTAGCGCTACATTCTTATAAAGAACATGGTGAAGGGGCACCAGTAGTTTCAATAGAAAATTTATACCAAGGAATGGGTTTTTCACAAGGAGAGGATTTGAAAAATTTAGTAGAAAAAAGTCAAGAAAAATTTGTGGAAAAAGCAATTAAAGATGGTGTAAATAAATCTAAAGCTGAACAAATGGCTAAAAAATTAATTGGTGTTACTTTTGATGTAGGTCATTTAAATATTTCAAAAGCATATGGATTTAAAGAAGAACATTTAGTAAAAGAAGCAGAGCAAATAAGAAAACATGTAAAACATGTTCACATCACAGATAATTTTGGTTATTCAGATACACATTTACCAATTGGAATGGGTAATGTTCCTGTTCAAGCACTTTTAGAAGCGATAGGCGATGAAGGAGAAAGAGCAAGAAAAATAAATGAAGTTGGAGGTTGGTTTCAACATTTCAAAACAAATCCATTTCAAGAACTTTTAGGAGCTACAGGTTCACAAATTTATTCTTCAGGCAATGGTCCAACTTGGTCACAAGCAGGAGGTTTTCAACAAAGTTATCTTGAAGGATATGGTCAACTGCTTCCAGATACCCATTATCAAACATTTGGATCAGGATTTTCACAATTACCTCAAAGTCTTGGAGGTTCAAGGGGACAAACAGGACAAGGAAGAATGGGTGGGGGAGGATTTTAGTAATTGCTTGACTTCGTCTTGTTATTAAAACATTAAATTATTGCCCAAGGGTAAAACATAAAATATATTTATTAACTTCCAAAATTTTAAAAATAACAGATGCTCTCGCCGATTGCGTTAATAATGTTAAAAATAATGAATAAAGCGAACAATTGGTTCCCTAATCAAAAACCACAATTTTAAAAAGTTAAAATAACTCAAAACAATATAAAGAAGATGGTGAAAAAAAAGAAAACAACTAAAAAAGTAACTAAGAAATCTTCAAAAAAATTAGTTAACAAAAAATCTTCAAAAAATGAAGGTTTAAAAAATACTTCTAAAGATATTAAAACTTTAAAATTGAAAACAGATCATGAAATTGCAACAGATTTTGCAATTAAAGTTTATAAAAAATTTGATAAGATAATCAAATCAATTATTCTTTTTGGTTCAGTAGAAAAAAAAGAAGTCAAACCAGGTTCAGATATTGACATAATTATTGTTATTGATGATGTTTCATTAAATTGGGATCAAGAATTAATTGCCTGGTATAGGGAAGAATTAGATAAAATTTTGCAATTAAATCCATACAAAGGAAGCATACATCTTAATACAATTAAATTGAGCACTTGGTGGGAGGATTTATTAAAAGGAGATCCAGTAGTTCTTAATATAATTAGACACGGCTTTGCAATTTTAGATCATGGTGGATTTTTTGAACCATTAAAATTTTTATTATTGCGAGGAAAAATTAAAGGAACTCCTGAAGCAATTTATCAATGTTTACAAAGAGCACCAAGTCATATTGCAAGAAGTAAAGCCGCAGAACTTGCAGCAATCGACGGTGTTTATTGGTCAATGGTAGATTCAGCACATGCAGCATTAATAGCAGCAAATTATTTTCCCCCTTCGCCCGAACATGTAATAACAGATTTAAAAGAAGCATTTGTAGATAAAGGATTTTTAAAAATGAAATATTTAATTTGGTATAAAGATCTCTATTATTTACATAAAAAAATTGATCATAAAGAAATTTCTGATCTAAAAGGAGTAGAAATAGATATGTGGCAACAAAAAGCTGAACAATTCTTAAAAGTAATGGTAAGTTTGGTTACAAAAATAGTTTCTGGGAATTAAAATTTTTTAATTTTTCTAAAACTCTAATCCCAATTAATATCTGCTAACACAACGAATAATTCAATATATTAATTTTGAGCATAGCAAAAGAATTATAATTTGTTCTAAATTATTTCAAGTAAAAATACATTCATCATAAAGATTTCTAAAATAAGCAAAATCCTTATGGAATTCATAAATTATTTCTGGTTTTCCCTTAGGTCTCAAAGGTTTATTAGAATCAGAAAATTGATATTTAGTTTTTTGAAGGCCATTTCCTAAATATTTTTCTAAAATAACAACCTGAGAATCATTTCTCTCAAGAATAAAAGCTTTCTTATCCCCAATCTTAACTTTTCCAAGAGACATATTTCCAAAAACATCTATTAATCTTTTCAAATCGCTCTCTTTTTCTAGTTTCATTTTTGTTTACCTTTGTTTTTTTGTTGAATCTAAGATTCAACTCTTTCAAGATTAATCTTGAAAAAAATTATAAAAAAAATAAAAAATTAAATTAGTTTTGAAGCCAAGTCTTTCAAATGTCTTTTTCTTGCGAACAGAACTGTATTAGCTCTCATTCCTTCCAATTTGAAATCTTGTAACTCTTGGTTTGTTACCATAAAAGTTTGGTATTTATCAACTACTTCTCTTGCAGCAGCAACTTCTTCAGCAGTATAATCTCCCTCTGGAGCTTTAACTTTATTAGCTGCTAAACGATATGTTTTGCTTATTTCTCCATAAGTTTCATCTCCATGTGCAGTCAATTTACCTTCAAAAGTAGCTTTATCAGCATCTGATAATCCATCTAAAATGTCTCCAGAATACCAATTTTTTAAATCTTCTCCTTTAACATCTTGCATAACTTTTTGGTGTTCCATAGCATAAGTATCTACTGCAACTTTAAGACTTCGTTTATCTGAGTATGCACCTTCAATAAAACCTTTTGCCATTTCACTAAAACCTGCGTCTTGACTATCAGCAAAAGCATCAAGAGCACCTTTAACATATTTATCATCTACTCTATTGCTTTGCATCTTTTCAGCCAATGCACCGTATGCGAATTTATCTAATGTCATTTTTGTGTATTTTATCCTCCCTTATGTTTTTCTAATCATTAAGGTATATTATATCCACAACTTTAGACTATATAAGTCTTTCTATTTGTTGTTCCTTAGAAATAGTAACAAAATTATTGTTTGGGTTTTCCTTCAAGCTTATTCAACTCACCCAGGTTTATACGGTCAACAT
>CAZRBZ010000008.1:18899-25313 GCA_964598515.1 Candidatus Woesearchaeota archaeon | reverse complement strand
ATTAATTATTTCTCTAAATTTTCGAACTACTTCGTGAAATTTATTCTATCAATTCTAAAATTGTTAATTTTAGTTTATTTTTAATTTCTCTTCCACCCATAGATTAAACTCAAACTACCTTCGCCAAGGAACATTAATTTCATCAATAACAAAATAAATACTTCTCCATTTAAATAACTACGGGACTACCATTAACAAAAACTTTATAAACTAAATTCTCACAATAAAACTATGAAAGTTCCAAAAACTACAAACAGATATTGTCCCTATTGTAAGAAAAAAACAGATCAAAAAATCAAAGTAGTAGGAACAGGATTTTCCAGAGGAGTAATGACTCGTGGTGGTGGAAGAGCTAGAGCAAAATTGAGAGGTTTAGGAATAGGAATTGGAAATTTAGGTAAATGGGGTTCAAAACCAGCTCAAGCAAAACACAAAAGAAAATCAAAAACAACTAAAAAAACAAATATTATGTATACTTGTAAAGAATGTGGAAAATCAAAATATCAAAAAAAAGGACAAAGGGCAGGGAAAGTAATACAGGAGTAAACTCCAAATATTTTAAATAAACTTAAAACATAAAGAATAAAATGGCAATAGCAAAAAGAAAAAAAAGATTTTTTACGATAGAAATGCCTTTAATTAGGAAACAAACTCAGTTACAAGCCTATGAAGCAAAAGATTTAGAAAATAAATATATTAAATATGATTTAACAAGGAGCCTTAAAGGAAAATCAATGATTATAACTTTTAAAACAAAATTTGATGGAGAAGAATTATTAACAACTCCAAAAGAATTAAGATTAATGCCTTATTATCTAAAAAGAATGGTGAGGAGAGGAACAAATTATGTAGAAGAATCCTTTCTTACAGAATGTAACAATGCTGAAATTAGAATTAAACCTTTTTTAGTTACAAGAAGAAAAGTTTCAAGAGCAGTTAGAAAAACATTAAGGAACAAAGCAAGAGAAGAATTAATTGAATGGGCTAAAGATAAAAATACAGAAACATTATTTGAAGATATCCTAAAAAACAAAATTCAAAGAGAAATAAGTATTAAATTAAAGAAAATTTACCCCTTATCTTTATGTGAAATCAGAGTTATAAAAGTTGAAAAAGAAAAAGAAGAAAAAAAAGAATAATCTCCAATAAAAACGTTTAAAAAAGTTGATTTCTAATAAAATTTACTACATGCCTGTGTAGCTCAGTCGTAGAGCGGCTGCCTTGTAAGCAGTAGGTCGGGAGTTCAATTCTCTCCACAGGCTTTTTCTTTTGAACTGCTGACCGTTGGTCGGGACGAACAATTCTGAAATTTCAAATAAACGAACTTGTGAGTTTAAAGAAGATTTCACGGATTGAGAGCCATTCAATTCTCTCCACAGGCTTTCATAATATTTCAATTCATTTGAAATATTATTTTAATTCTAGAGATTTCAACACACAAAAATTCAAGATAATTTTCGCATAAGAAATGCGAATCGGGAATTTATGCGAAGCGACAACGTCGGCAAGCATCCGATTTATCGGGAGAAATTTATTTCGAACCAATTCTCTCCACAGGCTTTTTATTTTTTGAACTACTGACCGTTGGTCGGGCGAGAATCAGTTGAATTTAATTTATGCGAAGCCAAATTCACACTGTTCGAGTTGTTTCAATTCTCTCCACAGGCTTTTTCTTTTGAACTACTGACCGTTGGTCGGGACGAACAATTCTGAAATTTCAAATAAACGAACTTGTGAGTTTAAAGAAGATTTCACGGATTGAGAGCCATTCAATTCTCTCCACAGGCTTTCATAATTCATTTTTTAATTCTAATCTTCCCCTTTATCTTTAGCCCCAAAAACCCTGTCCTTCAACCCAAAAAACAAACCCAAAATAACAACAACTACAATAATAATCAAAAACCAATAATTCTGTTTTTCTAAATATTCAAAATATTGTTCAAAATAATCTTCAACATCAACATCATAAATTGTTCTTAAAACAAATAAATACTTGCCCGGTTCAATTTCCAAATCTTCAAAATTTTCAAATAATACATTTTCAGTTTCCACAACTATTGCTTTTTCTTTTCTATAAATTTGGTTATCCTGTTCATCATAAATAATGAAAGTCACAAATTCGTTAAAATCTGCTACCCCACAACTTAATTTGTGGGCTTGACCGCAGATTTTCGAGACGCGAATTTTTACATTCACCCTCTATAATGTGACGCTCACCTTCTAGGGATTTTTTTGAAAAGGCATCCACGACTTGAAAGCCGTGATTTCAAAAACAGCCTATGAATTTCTTTGCATTATTTGCAATATCATAAAATTCAATTCCATTCTCTATTTTTATTTCATATTCCCAAAATAATAACACATAAAAATAACTAATCTAAAAAAATTTTAATATTAACTGTTCAATTTGGATAATAAAATGCAGAATAATTGATAAATTTCTTATCAAAAAGGAATAGCAACAACTTTTTTTATCCTTTTTTATAAAAAAAATACAATAATTTTAGAAATCATGTCCCCTCATGGGGAAAAGTGAAAATAAATTTTTAAATTTAATTAAATCCACTCGAATAAATCGTATTTTTCCAACAATAAGTTTAATTCTTTTTGGAGCGGCATTGGCAAATAAAATAAATTTAGATATTCTTATTTTATCCACCTGTTCAATTTTATTATATGCCTCCGGCGGTATTTTGAATGCAATAAAAGATAAAGATTATGTATTGCCCAAATATTCTAAAATCATTACAATAATTCTGCCAATAATTACAATTTTAATTTCTTTACAGAATAAAATAATACTATTTGCAACAATATCCTGGATAATAATTGGTTTTCTGTATAATATGGCTTCAAGAAAAATTCTTTTTTTAGATAATACCTTAATTTGTATAACTCATCATTTCATCCCTGTATTTTTTTCACTAATACTTTTAGGAATGAACATTAAAAATTCACTTTTTATTGGAACATATGTTTATCTTGTATTTTGGTTTCTTGCCCCAATTAAAAATTTAAATGGAATTGAAAAAGATAAAAAATTAGGATATAAAACTATCCCATCAACATATCTTCGAGGTAAAGAAATAACCTTGTTTCTTTATTATATTTCATTTATTTTAATGATTCCAGCATATTTTATTTTTAAATTAAATCCTATTTATTTAATTTTATTATGTGTTTTATTTTTACTTTTTTTAATAACAAAAAAAATCATTCAAAGAAAAAATTATGCTGCAATGTTAGGGATTGCAAGATTGGTAATCTCTCTATTTGGATTTGCTATGTCAATATCACTTACAACAAATTTAAAAATAATTCTCCCAGGAGCATTTATAATAATATTTTTCTTTGTAGCCCTAATAAAAGATCTTTAAAAAAATTATTTTAATTTTTTATAAATAAAATATTCTTTATGTCCACTAAAATAATTTTTATCAAAATCAAAAGAATATTCTCCTTCATAAAAATAATTCACAAAACCATTAATAAAAGATTTCAAATAATATAAACCAAATTCTGTGAAAATGAAATTTAAAAAATCAACTCTAATATTATTTCCTTCTTTCCTAAAATAAATTTCTCCAAATCCAAAAGCAGAAATAATATTCCTAAAAAATTTCATCTTTTTATTTGCATCTCCAAAATTTTTAAAAATATCAAAACATAAATTTTTTATAAATTTAATTGTAGATCTTCTAAATAATTCTCCTTCCCCCATATCAAAATAAGTTTTTGCTATTATTTCAATTAAACTTATTTCTGTTGGAAGAAGACTATATTTTCCAAAATAAAATTTTTTTCCTTCATCTATTTGAATTATCTTGAATTTTAACAAATCTGAAAATGAATGTAAATTAGAGGTTATTTTATTTGGCTGATAAAAATTGAATTTATATCTTGAATCAATCTTCAATGAAAGAAAATCAGGAGAATATCTTTGAGGAAATTTTTTATCAACTATTATTTTTCCTTCACCAGAGAATTCATCATAAAATCCTTTAGATTCCAGATTTTCTTTTGTAATAAAACTTAATACACCTGCAAGAATCCCTTCTATATATGAAGTATTTTTAGTTTTTCTAGTTATTATATTATTATTCCCCCAAAAAATATATTTTTTGGTTGAAATATTATAATTTAAATTTTTACAAAAACCCATTCCAATCATAATAAACATTGCTTGAAAATATTTTAAAGCCAAAGTAACTTTAGAAAAAGGAAAACTTGTTAAACCATTAAATAAAAAATATCTTATACCTAAATCTTTGCCCATTTTATACCACATTTTTTCGGTTTTTTCTTTACCTAATTTTTTTAAAGTATCAAAATACAAATTTACATAAAAATCTTCAAAATTATAAACAACCCTCATTTTATGAGCCCTAGAATTTAGATTATTAAAATTTTTACTCACAATTAATCCTGGCCTATCAATAATTAAAATTCTGGGAAAAACAAACTTTCTAAAAAAATGCTTTTTTATATCCATAAATCTCCCTTTTTTTATAATAGAATCACATTAAAATTAATTTCACTAAATTATTTAAGCTTTTGTTTCCTTAGAAAATTTATTCTTCAACATCAATACCATTTTTGGTTATTTCATAACCTTTACTTTCTTTATATTGATTTGTCCACCTCATTTTAGGAATGAATATTCTTCTTTCTATAATTCCAAGATCCAAATAATCTAATTTAATCATCCCATCAACTAAATAAGGAATATTATAATCAAAATTAATTAAAACATTTTCATGCTTCTCCAAAATTAATAAAACATTAAGATTATCTTTTCTTAAATAAGCAAAAGAAGAATTAATTAATTTTCTAACATTTATATTTATTTCCTCAGAAGAATTTCTTTCTAGAGAATTAAAAAAACAATTAAAACTATCCACAACAACTCTTTCAATTTTTTTATCATCATAAATTTTTTCTAATAATTCCAAAGTAATCTTTTCATATTCTGAATAATTAAAACATTTAATAACAATTAAACCTTTTTTCTCAAATTCATAAAATTCATCTGCAAATGAAAAACCTTTAATTGTATTATCAACATTTTTTCTCGGTTCCTCCAAACAAACATAAACTCCTTTTTGACCACTTCTAGCGCCCTCTAAAATAAAATGTAATGCAAAAATGGATTTACCAACTCCTGGAGGTCCAGAAATTCCAATTACACTGCCTTTAGGAAATCCGCCTTGAACCATTTCATCAATTTTTTTAATCCCAATACCTTCACGTTTCATTTTATAATTTAATCTTATCAACCATGTAAACAAAAACAATTCTAGAATCAGTCTCTACTCTTTGACATTTAACTTTTTCATTAAACGTCAAATTCTCCCTCAATTCTCTTGGAATTAAGAAATATTTAGTTGCTTCATTTGTCCCCCTTTGACTTAAATTAGTTTTGATTTCTGCAGCATCTTCAGAAAAAAGATGAATATTTTTAATATGGCCTTTTAATTTCAATGACTCTTCATACTCCATTTGTACTTCGACAATTACCTTATCATCTTTCGTTGTTTTTATTCCAATTATTGAACCCATGTTTATACCCTCATCTCAAAGTTTAAAAAATGTACTTTTTTTATTAATATAGTAATGAAAACGTAATTATATAAACAATATTTAACTTTAGGGATAAATATAAAGATAAAATATAAATAAAAAGAAAAAAAGATGGGACAAATAATTAATTCAAAAATTTTGAGTAATAAACAGGTATCAATAAAGATAATCTTAGATCAAAAAGAAATGAAAAATCTCAAAGGTCATTTAAAAAATGTGCATGTTTTTAATTCAGATTTATGTTCATATGATTCTCAAATAAATACCCGAGGAAATAATGGAGTAACAAAATATTTTAGAATACCATTAAGCATCAGATCAAGAAAAAAACATAATGGAAATTTGAAATATCAAAAAATAGATACTCCTGCTAAAATATTTTATATTTATACTTTAGAAAAAGAACAAGAAAAAATAAAAGAGAAAAAATAATTCTATTTTACACATAATTCATATTTAACTATCCGTTCCATTAGGTAACATAATCTGTTTAACATTTTCTAAAAAGAATAATCCTCTTTTATTTTCTACTCTTTCCCTTTTTGTTTAAATTTTTTGCTCCCAGTAAACATTTTTGCAAAAATGTTTCAGGGTACATCTTTGGTGAAATTTAGACTAGGCATTTTGTTGCGTAATGTACATTTGTATGTAAGCAAGGAAATAACGAAGTATAAAACAAAAAAAACAAAAATCTATTTCAATTTAACTGCAGTCCCATAAGCAACCATTACGCGAAGTCACTATGTGGACGAGTGTCCAATTTATTGGTCTTGAAAAGACTAAGCGAAATGACTGCGTCGATGAGCTTCCAATTTATTGGTCTTGAAAAGACTA
>CAZRBZ010000008.1:0-18799 GCA_964598515.1 Candidatus Woesearchaeota archaeon | reverse complement strand
CTAAGCGAAATGACTGCGTCGATGAGCTTCCAATTTATTGGTCTTGAAAAGACTAAGCGAAATGACTGCGTCGATGAGCTTCCAATTTATTGGTCTTGAAAAGACTACGCGAAGTCACTATGTGGACGAGTGTCCAATTTATTGGTCTTGAAAAGACTACGCGAAGTCACTATGTGGACGAGTGTCCAATTTATTGGTAGTTGCAATCTATTTCAATTTAACTGCAGTCCCATAAGCAACCATTTCCGCAGCACCTTGCATAATCATTGAAGTAGAAAAATCCATTCCAATAATTGCATCAGCGCCAAGATTAATTGCATCATTCACCATTCGATTATAAGATTCATCTCTTGCTGCATTTGCCATTGCAGTATAAGTTTTAATTTCACCACCAACAAGATTCTTGAAAGCAGCGCCAATATCTCTTGCAACGTTCCTAGAACGAACAGTACTTCCTTTGACAACACCTAAAATTTCAACAATTTTTTTACCAGGAATTTCAAATCCAGTTGTGATAATAATTTTTTTATTTTTCATTTATTTTCCTCCTTTATATTTTTAATAATTGTATAATTATATCCATATGGTGCACGAGTATTACAATTAAAAACAACCCTCATTCCAATATATGGTTTTATTGATTGCTTTTGCATAAACCCTTTTCCTCCAACTGATTTTGCATCCATTAAAACTGTGGGAAAACCATTTTCATCTGTCCCCATAATTCCAAAATTATATTTTTTTCCATCATCTCCTAAAACAAAACCCTTTTTTTGAATAATTCCTTCTAATATCATTTTTTATTAAATTTTATTTTCTCAATCTTATCTTCATTTTGATTAAGAATTATTGCCAAACCAATAACACCAAAAATAATACCTGTTGGCCAACTAAAAAAAGCCAAAACAATTCCCAAAACAAAAACAATTAATCCTGTAAAACTTCTTCTATCCATTAAATAAACAAGAAAAATCAATTAATAAAACCTACCAATCTTTAATATTTTCACGAAAAACTTCAACCCATCCTTCAACTGTATCTAAAATTATTTTCCTAATTTTCTCTTTATTTTTAATTTTATAAGTGAATAAATAGCCTCCAATAGATTGATTTATTTGTCCTCGAGTAACAAGACCTTTTCCATGTAATTTTTTTACACTTCTTTGAATTGTTGATTTATCTAATTTTAAACTCTTAGCAAGTTCTTCAGTAGTAAATTCTTTACTATTTTCAATAAAAAATTTCAATAATCTAAACTCAGATTTACTCAAGCCCAAACTACATTTAACAACTTCTTCAATATCAAATTTCTTGCATGCAAAATCTATCATTTTTCTTAAACTTTTTTTACTTTTAATTAATATTTAATTATCTATTTCCAATAATTTAAACTCAATCAATGTCCTCGCCGATAGCGATAATTTAACCTCTTAATTCTAAACTTTAGTTTAGCAATTTCTTCAAATAATTTTAATTAAATTTTTCCTAAAATTTCATTAATTTTTTCCCTAACTTGATCTTCACTCATATAACCTATAATTCTTCCAATTTCCTTTTGATTTTTAATCAAAATTAAAGCAGGAATACCTTGAATTCCAAATTTCATAGCAAGACCTTCTTCTGATTGAGTATCAAGCCTCATAAATTTTAACTTATCTTCATATTCTTCACTAAGGTTTGTAAAAACTGGTTTCATCATTTGACATGGAGCACACCAATCAGCATAAAAATCAATAATAATTGGAAGACTCTCGTTTATAACTTCTTCTTCAAAATTATTTAATGTTAAATCTTTAACTGTCATCATAATTTTCCTTTAATTTAATTACTGTAGTCTATTTGCAGTACTTTATAAAATCTATTAAGAACTGCTGGATAAAACTAAAAATTTACAATACTAAAAAACAAGTTAACTCATCACTTCATTCGTGACTTAAGAGATAAAATGATTATCTGTAGTGCTATGTGCATGGAGAGTTAAAGGATTTTTTGAAAACATCTAAACTTAAACAATGTCCTCGCCAGGAGCAATAATGAAATATATTAATTCTGGCCTTGTATAGCAAGGCCATCCCTTTAGGAAGTGAAACGAAGTATAATTTTATTTTCCCACTTTAAAGATTATATACTAAAAATTTACAAGACTAATAAGAAAATATTTTTATTATTTCTCCATACTTTCAGCAACTTTATCCTCTAAAAAAATCTTAGCAATATTTCGAGGAATATTCACAAATTGACCAATTTTATAAGGACCATATTTTTCACCATCAGAAGCCATAAATTCATCAACATCCTGTAAAAAAACAACTAAATCATTCTTTTGAACTCCTTCCTCTTGTGCACCATTCAAAAGTTCGTTTAACTTTCTATCAGAAATTTCAATGCATTTCATAAGGTCTTCAAATAAATTTTTTTCAATCAAAAGCATATTCTCAAAATCTTGCTTACTAATTCCCGTTTCAGAAGCAATCAAAACTAAATTTAAAATTTTCTTACGTCTTCTTCTCAAAAGCTCTTGAAACAAAGTAATAGCATTCTCAAGCTGTTTTTTAGTTTTCAATAAAACATCAGAAAAAACATCCCCTTCTTTAGAAGCAGCTTCCTTTTTCTCCTTCATATATTGAGCAACATCCTTTACAAAACTCTTAGAAATAGGTTGTAAATTTTCAGAATACCTCTCTTTTTTTGCAGCTTCATATATATCTTTATACGTAATCATACCCTAAAAAAAGTCACAGCCCTTTTAATTATTATTGTCCTACTAAAAGATAAAAACAAAATCAAATTAATTCATTCCATTCATAATTTCATTAATAAAAATTACCCATCATGCTGCCTCACTACACTCCCTGCATATCACTGGCACTATAACCTTTCTTCAAAAGGCAAGAACCGACTTTGTAGATACTGTGTACATAAATGACTAAAGAATTTTAAAAACATCTAAACTCAAATAATGTTCCCGCCAGAAACAATAATTAAATATCTTAATTCTGGATCTTAAATACTTAAGATTATCCCTTGTGGAAACTTGTTCAGCAATTTATTTTTAAAGATTATATGCAAAATTTATGTGATTAATTGATTATTTCAAATAGAATATGTAAAAACCTTGTCATAGGGGATAAACCATTTAACTGTTTCATCACGAGAAGCATTTTCCATAATTTTCCTAAAAAGCCTTATAGAATTTCCATGTGCAGAAATAACTACATTAACATTATTTTTTTTCATATATTTTTTCAACCAAATTATAAAATTTTTCACTCTTTTCTCAACATCCATAAAAGATTCTCCTTTTGGAACCTTAACAGAATAACCCCTATGAATAGCATCATATTCCTTTTCACCTAAAAACTTCTTTATTTTCTTAATTAATTTCTTATCTTGAACATTTTCCAAAGCATCCCCCTCAACCCGAAGATTATATTCTCGATTCCCAATTCGCTCAATAAAATCTTCATGTTTTGTTCCCGCCAAAATTCCATAACTTCTTTCAATCATTCTATCATCCTTCAAAATTTTTTTACATTCAGGATGATATTTCAAAACTGGTTTCAATGTATCCTTAGAACGAGATAACCTAGTATGAATTGCAACCTCAAATTTTTTCCCTCTCAACTTCTTAGCAATAATCTTAGCATGTTTTTCTCCTTTCAAGGTCAACTTAGCATCCTTCCATCCAGTAAATCGATGATCACGATTATATTCTGACTCTCCATGCCTAAACAAATAAATCTTTAACTTCCTTTTCATAAAAATAATATCCTATTCTATTTTATAATATTTCTTATTTTAAAAAAACAATACACCCAATCCAACAGCCAATATAGCTAAAAAGATTCCTAAAACAATTTTACCATATTTCTTATTTCCTAACATTAAAGCCATCCCAGCTTTAACTAAAGTATTTGAAACAGTAGCTAAAATTATCGAAGTTGTCGCAACAAAATTAGAGATGCTCCCATTTTTACTCAAACTTGCCATAGATAAAGTAATTGCATCAACATCAGCAAGACCAGACAAAACACTTGTAGCATAAATTCCAACTTGACCAAAAAGCAATTGAGTAACTCTTGCAACAAATAAAACTAATAAGAAAAATAAACCAAATTTCAAAGCAGGTTTTAATGCAAAAGGTTGTTCAATTTCAATCTCTTTAATTTTCTTTTGAGAATTTCTTTTTTTACGATAAAATAAAAAAGCTAAACCAAAACCAACCAAAGCCATAGTTCCCATAGGTAAAAGTAAAGTGCTTAATAAAGAACTATTTACAACAGCAACTTCAAAAATTATTCTAATAAACATAACAGAAGTAGCGATTACAGTAGCCAAAACAAAAGGAAAAACAACTTTATATTTTTTACTTTCTCCAGCCATAGATAAAGTTACAGCAGTTGAAGAAACCAAACCTCCAACAAAACCTAAAACACCATATCCTTTTTTAGAACCAATCATTTTAACTAAAAAATAACCCAAAAAATTAATTGCAGCAATAAAAACAACCATCAACCAAATATAATAAAAATTGAAAATATCCAATTGAGCAAGCATAAAAGGATCAAAATTCAATCCCGTTAAAATCTCGCTCAAACCAGGAATATCCATCGGAGAATAATTTCTATTGGGTAAAATAGGAAGAACAACCAAAGAAATTAAAGCAAATTTAATAACAGCTACCAATTCCTTACCTTTCATCTTTTTTGCAATACTATGAAATTTTTCCTTAAATGTTAAAAAAGCTGCAATTACAATTCCAAAAATAACTGCCAACTGAACATAACCTGTAACACACATGACTCCCAAAATATAACACAGAATAGCACTAATTTCCGTAGTAGCAGAGGTAACATTATCTCTCAAATGAGTCAAAATATAAGATAATAAAACTAACAAAAAAACACCAGCAAATCCAATAATAACCAACAAAGAGTCAACATCTCCACCAAGATAACCTAAAATAGCTCCAAGCAAAGTAATTAAAATAAATGTCCTAAAACCAGCAAATTTCTTTAAATGTACATGTTGTTGAGTAAACTCTCTCTGAAGCCCAATCAAAGCTCCAAGAAAAATTGCAACAACAAAATTGAAAACCTCCATTAAAATCTAAAGAAAAAGATATTTATAAAATTACTTTAATAAAAAGCTTTTTTCAATTTTTCAGCAACCTTACGAACCTCTTGAATTTTTTCATAATTAATCATTTTCATTTCAGCATAATCCATAGAAGGTTTCATAGATTTCAATTTTTTTCCAAACTTATTCATCCACCCATAACGAGGATACAATAAATAATGAAATCCTGTTTCACTATCTTCACTATTAAAAAAATAAACTTTTTCTATTCCCAAAATTTCTTTTAATTTTTTTCTGCATAATAAAATTAATTCAGAAAATTCTTTATATTCTTCATTAGAAAATTCTAGAATGGAATCAATTTTTTTCTTAGCTCCAATGACTAAAAATCCAGGAACAGGAACTTCCCAATCTTGATAAACTGTAAAATTTCTAGTTTCATAAATTAAACAATCTTTAAACAAATAATTTTTAGATATAAAAACAAAAACATACACCACAATATAAAATTAACTATTAATTCTCACACTGTATTTATCTGAATAAACAATTACCTCAATTTCTTCATTATATCCCTTAATTATTCTCTTTAAATTTCCGAATTACTTCGTGAAATTTATTTCATTAATCTTAAAATTTTAATTTTAACAAATTTCTTCAAATTCTCCATCCCAAAAACCTTAAAACCTAATCTCCCCAATTAATCTTATGTTTGGAAAACTAAAAAACAAATTAAAAGAATGGGTAAAAAAAGTTTCACATGTAGAAGAAACTGAAGAAGCAATAGTTGAAAAACCAAAAAAGGAAATTAAAAAACAAGAAAAAACTAAATCTAAAGAAATCAAAAAATCTGAGAAGAAACCCAAAAAATCTACTACTAGCCTTCCGGGTGGGAGGGAAAATTCAACCATTGGGGGAACAGCGGAGGAGAAGCCTAAACAATTTCCAGAAGACATCGACACAAAACTAAAAGAAGAAGTAGAAAAAGAAAAATATATTGAACCAGCAAGAGAATTTCAAGATGAAACAGAAGTAAAAACATTTATTCTTCCTTATGCAAAACAATCAATCCCAGATGCAGAAAAAACAATAGAAAAAATAGAAGAAATAAAAGAAAAAAAGAAAAAAGAAAAAAAATCATTCTTCAAAAAATTAATTTCAAAAACAAAATCAATTTCCAGTGAAAAATTTAATGATTATGCAGAAGATTTAGAAATGATTCTTTTAGAAAATAATGTGGCATTAGAAGTTGCAGAAAAAATAATTGAAGATTTGAAAGAAAGAATTGTCGGGTTAGAATTAACAAAAAAAGAAATAGAAGAAAGAATTATTGAATCATTAAAAGAAATAATTGAAAAAGTTTTAGTAGAACCATTTGATATAATTAAAGAAATTAAAAATAAAAAAGAACCCTACATAATCCTATTCTGTGGAATTAACGGAACAGGAAAAACAACACATATTGCAAAAATTGCAAACATGCTAAAAGAAAAAGGAATCACATCTGTCCTTGCTGCAGGAGATACATTCAGGGCAGCAGCAAAAGAACAATTAATAGAACATGGTAAAAAATTAGATATAAAAGTAATATCGCATGACAAAGGTTCAGATCCAGCAGCAGTAGGTTTCGACGCAATAAAATACGCAGAGAAAAATAATATTGAAGTGGTTTTAATAGACACAGCAGGAAGAATTCATACTGCAACAAACTTAATCCGAGAAATGGCTAAAATAAAGAAAGTATGTAATCCAGACAGAACAATATTTGTAGGAGAATCAATCACAGGAAATGATGCAACAGACCAAGTAAAATCATTCAACAACAACATCGGAATAGACGGGATAATCCTATCCAAAGCCGACATAGACGAAAAAGGCGGAACAGCATTATCGGTAGGCTACACAACAAACAAACCAATTCTATTCCTAGGAACAGGACAAAACTACGAAGACATCGAACCATTTGACAAAAAGAAATTCATTGAAAAATTAGGTTTTGATGAAGAGTAAAAAAATAAGCTTAATTTTTCTCAAAAGATAAAAATTGAAAAAGTAAAACAATCATTCCAGCCAAAATAGATATTCCTAAGGATATTAATAAATTGCTAGTAGTTGCATCCTTTCTTGAAACAACTATAAACTTATAATATGAAGAGTTATCTAACGTTAATTCTAATTTAGAAGGTTGAAATTTATAATCTTCTATTCCTCTAGAACTGATAATACTTTCTGGGAAAAAATTAGGCATGTGCAAATCAAATTCAATTTTTTCATCAAAGATTATTCCCCCAAAGCTGATTTTATAAGAAACATAAGGTAAAACTTGTTTTTCTTCAAATTTTGCAATAATTTTTAAATCTTCCCCAGAATAATTAGAATTCCACAATATTTCAAAATCATGAAAATCACCTAAATCTATGATTGAATAATTAATTAACCCTCCATCAAACAGAATAAGGGAATTTTCTTTCAAATCAAAATCTAAATTCAATTTAGATAAATTAGATATATTATCCACTTTTATAATTAATTCATCTTTTTTAAAATCATAATCCAAATTCAAATCTTCTAATAAAATAGGGTTTTCATTTGAATCTAAAAAATCAAAATTCCACCTAATCGAATCTCCTTTTTCATATAATTTTATTTTATTTCATTTCCATAAAAAATAAAAAACAAACTCAAAGATAATAAACTCAAAATTATTATTAATTTTGTCCAAGAAATATTATTCCCTTTCTCATACAAAACAACTTTACTAACTTTACCCTTTAATCTAATCTTCCCCATAAAACTCCAAATAATCCCAAATTTATAAATTCTAACTTAAAACTTTTTAAGTCAATCTTTCCAACTAACCTCAAAAATTCTTCTAACTTTAAAACCTTAATCCCACAATTCTAATAAAAAACAAAAATCTTTAAATAAGTGAGCTCACTTAATTCTTTATGACAAATGTAACCTTATCTATTGAAGATTCTGTATATAATAAAATGAAACAATATTCGGAAATAAAATGGAGCGAAGTGATTAGAAAAATGATAATACAAAGGGTTAAGGAACTTGAACAGATAAACAAAGATAAAAACAACGAAACAATTCTTACAATGTTTGCTTCCGAAAAAGTTTTAAAAAAAGATTGGGAAAACAAAGCTGACGAAAGGTGGAATAATGTATAAACAAAAAGATATTGTGCTTATTCCTTTTCCATATTCAGATTTAACAGGTTCAAAACAAAGACCAGCATTAATTATTTCAAATGAAAAACTAAATAAAACAGACGATAGAATTTGTTGTTTAATAACTGCAAATAATCCAAAACAAGGAATTTTAATTAAAAAAAATTATTTTGAACAAAATAAACTTCCATTTAAAAGTTGGGTAAAACCCCAAAGAATTTTTACAATAGATAAAAGAATAATTAAAAAGAAACTTTGCACAATAAATAATAATTTTCACCAAGAAATCTTAAAAAAAATTTTTGAATTTATCAAATAAAAATATCCCTACCCAAAAAACCTATAAATCCTTAATTTCTTCTTTAAGTATGTTAGAAAAACTAGGAAATGCAATAAAAAAAGCAACAGATAAGATTTCAAACGCTATATTTTTAGACAAAAACTTAGTAGACGGTATCGTGCGAGAATTACAAAGAGCTCTAATAGAAGCAGATGTATCAATATCATTAGTAAAAGAATTATCAGAAAAAATAAAAAAAACAGCATTTGACGAAAAAATCAAAGGACTAGAAAAGAAAGAACATTTAATCAAACTATTACACGATGAATTAATTATAATTCTTGGAGAAAAAAAAGAATTAACTCTGAAAGAAAAAGGTCAAACACGAATTATGGTGGTTGGACTTTACGCAGCAGGTAAAACTACAACAACTGCAAAATTAGGAAACTACTTCCAAAAAAGAGGAAAGAAAGTTGCACTTGTAGGATTAGATGTACATAGACCAGCAGCAAAAGAACAATTAAAACAATTAGGAGAACAAAATAATCTAACAGTTTATGTTGATATGGACTCAAACGATCCAATAAAAACCTGGAAAAAATTCAAAAAAGATTTAGATAAATATGATTTAGTCATAATTGATACAGCAGGTAGGCACGACTTAGACGAAGAATTAATAAAAGAAATTAAATCTCTAAACAAAGAAATCAAACCAGATGAAACAATTCTCGTAATGCCCGGAGATATCGGTCAAGCAGCAAAAAATCAAGCACAAAAATTCGCAAATACATTAAACATTACGGGAGTAATAGTCTCAAGGATGGACTCAACCGCAAAAGGAGGAGGAGCCCTAACGGCATGTGCAGAAACAAAAGCAGGAGTTTACTTCATAACAACAGGAGAAAAAATAAACGATTTAGAATCCTTCAATCCACAAACATTCTTATCACGGCTTTTAGGAATGGGAGATTTAGAATCATTAATAGAAAAAATCCATTCAGTAACAGATGAAAAACAACAACTAAAAATGCAAGAAAAACTTGCAGAAGGAAAACTCTCACTAGAAGATGTAATAGAACAAGTAAAATCAATGAATTCCCTTGGAGGAATGGATAAAATGTTATCAATGGTTCCAGGAATGGGAAAAGCCAAAATAGACAAATCACAACTAGACACACAACAAGCAAAAATCGCTAAATGGGAACATATCATGAAATCAATGACAAAAGAAGAAAGAGAAGACCCAGAAATAATCCAAAAACAAACTTCTAGAATTGGGAGAATCGCAAAAGGAGCAGGAGTAAACAACTCCGATGTTAGATCTTTATTGAAACAATACGATATGCTAAACTCCATGATAAAAGAATCATCCGGAATGGATATGTCCCAAGGAATGTCTCAAAAAAACATGCAAAAAATGATGAAGAAGTTTGGTAGAGGCATGAAAGGTATGAAATTCTGAGTCCAATAACAATTAACCTTAAGTTAATTGGCTAATTAGGGAGAATACAATACTTCAATTGGTGGTCGGGGTTAGGGATGGAGAGTTTTATACGAAAGGTATGAAGTTTTAACTAATATTTCCCTTCTCTAAAACCCATTCAATAAAATCTTTTCTCCCCAATCTTTACTTTTACAGAATCCTCCTCAAAGTCATGAACAGTATCTCCCGCTCCAACAAAACTAAAAAATAAATATTCCAATAGAAAATAAAATAATTTTTTTCTTTTTGTTTTTCATCTTATCCAAGTAATATACAATCATGATATAAATATTTCCATAAATAATATAAACCCTTTTCCCTTAACAATATTAATGGCTTAGCCAGGTTTTTTTGGGGCGATGTGGCAATGCGTCCTCTAACCCCTTATTTCTTTTTCAGAACTTTTTGGATAAAAAGTTATACCATATCCAGAAATTAAACCATCAGAAGTCATATCAAATTTATCACAAAATTTTGGAAAAATATTCAAAAACATTTGATCCAACTCATTTAAATTTTCTTTATCTAAAGCTTTAATATATCTCCTAATTAAAACAACAACCATATCTGCAATTTGTAAACAAATCCTAAAATTCCCATTATCAAAAACTATATCTTCAATAAAATAATCTTCTTTAACATATTTAGAACCATTTAATCTTAATCTCCTAAAACATCTATGAGAATCTTCTTCATTTTTCTCCCTATCACAAAAAATAATACATTTATCATTTGAACCATTTTGTTTCAAAAATAAACTAGTTTTTTCAAATAAACGGGTAAATGCAATTTCATTTAATTTCAATTCTTTATTTTCTATATCTGGCTTAACAATAACACAAGAAATTATTTTAAAATTTATTTCTAAAATTAATTTATACATTTGACTCAACTTTTCAACTTTATGATTTATATCATATCTTTTAGAATTTAATATATCTTTCATATGTATTTCTTGAGATTGATCTAAGAATTCAATAAAATCCATCCTCAATTTATTAATCAAATCATATGCATTCTTCCATTCATGCTCGTGGATTAATGTCATAGATAAACAAAAATTTTCAGCATCTCCAAAAGAACTTTGTCCACTATCATCCAAATATCCTAAATACATTAAACACAAAACTAAATTCAATTTATATCTTTTATGTAATTTAATTGTATACAAAAAACCCCAGTCACACCCCAACTCTTTTAATCCCTTTTTTCTTCCCCCACTCATGAAATATAAATCAATACTAATAATTCTAGCAATTATAATCATAGCTTCGACAATCCTTTCTTTTATCCCCTTAGAAAAAGCATGCGGTACAAAAGAAAATCAATGTTACCAAGTACAAACATCAGAATATGAAAAAACATTTGGAATAAATAACGCACATTTAGGATTAGTAGCATTCACAGTTTTATTTATAATAAATTTATCACACATAAAAAAACCAACAAAAAAGAAAAAACAATTCCTAACACTAGGGCTAATGATTGGTTCAATGGTTGCAATCTATTTCCTATATCTACAATTCTTCGTACTAAACGCAATATGTAGATACTGTATGGTAACAGACCTCGGAACACTACTTAGCCTAGGAATAATTTTAGCTTGGAAAGAGAAATAAAAAGCCCACTTCATTAATCTAACCCTGTTAAGTTTAATTTTCACTCGCCCTATCGGAATAAACAATTATCTTCACACAATTTCCCCTAATTAATCATATTTCCAAAAATTTAAACCCTCTTCCTATCCTCGCCGAGGGCATTAATAAAAATTATATTTTACCTCTTCTTTTTTTCATCTCAAATAATCGTCCTCCAAAACAATTATCTCCACACAATTCTCCTCCAATTACCCCTATTTCCATAAATCTAAGCTCCTTCCATGT
The DNA here is from genome assembly GCA_964598515.1 of Candidatus Woesearchaeota archaeon. Lineage (GTDB taxonomy): Archaea > Nanobdellota > Nanobdellia > Pacearchaeales > GW2011-AR1 > GW2011-AR1. The sequence continues at coordinate 6,895 of CAZRBZ010000008.1, read as the reverse complement.
ATTGCCATTGAGCATTAATTTAATCGTCATCCAAAACAATTATTGTTTCAATAATTGACAATTGTTGGGAATTCAAATATTCAATGGTGGTCGGGGTTAGAGATGGACGATTATCTCCACCCAAAAACATTAAAATCCCTTCCTTCTTCCTAAACTCATGAAACAAGAAATAAAAAATAATTTAAAATTAATATTAGGAGTAATCCTAACACTCTTTTTAATCTTTCTAGCTGCAGATATAATTAAAGACCTCTTAATCTTTATTTTCAAAGACTCCTTAAATAAAATTATTTTCCAAATAATTCATTTTATGTTGATTTTCATGTTCATAACTCTACTTTTCAAAACAAAAACCATAAAAAATTTAGAAAAACAAATAATTTTTAAAATGGCAAAAACAAAATGACAAAACAAATTATAGCTCAAGGTGCCGAAGCAATAATCTATCTAGAAAAGGACACAATAACAAAACACCGAATATCAAAACCATATCGTCATCCAGAATTAGATAAAAAAATAATCAAACGAAGAACAAAATCAGAAACAAAACTTCTAAAAAAAGCAAGTGAATTTGTAAACGCCCCATATCCAGAAGACCAAAAAGACATCAACAAAATAGTTATGCCATTCATTGACGGACTAAAACTTTCAGAACACCTAGACTCATTCAAACAAACAAAACAAGAAAAAATAATGTTTGAATTAGGAAAATCAATAGGAAAACTTCATAAAGAACATATTATCCATGGAGATTTAACAACCTCAAATATAATATTTATTCCTAATAAAAGAAACAGCAATAATTCTTCTAACATGGGCAGGATGGAGGGGGAGCGAAGCGCTGGCGGGCGGGACAAAATATTCCTAATGGACTTCGGACTAGGATATTTCAACGGAAAATACGAAGACAAAGCAGTAGATATCCATTTACTAAAACAAGCTCTAGAAGCAAAACACTTCAAAAATTGGGAAACATTATTCAATGAATTCGAAATTGGATACAGATTAATAGAACCAACAGAAGCAGAAAAAGTATTCGACAGAATGAAAGTTATAGAAAAACGTGGAAGATACAAAGACTAATTTTTTAAAAAATTTACTAAACCAGTTTAGAATAACTAACTAAAATTCATGCACGAAGTGCTATAAATTTTAAAATTAAATTAACTCCAAAACTATATCTCTAATAAATTCTAATCTAACAAAATCCTTCCACAACCTCCTTACCCAATAACTATAAATCTAAATCCCTTTCATGTCCTCGCCAGATGCGATAATTCAATATCCTAATAACCAACAATATCCTATAAAGACTAAAATTATAAACTATTTTTAACAAATAATTTGATGAATAATAAAAAACTCAAGAAGATTCAGAAAAAATCTAATTTTATAAATAAGATTTTATCTCAAAGAAATAAATTAAAAATTCCTTTAAGGATAATAATAATTGGAATTGCAATATTGATATTATTTTTTCTTACAAATCAATTCATCAGTGATGCAGAATCAATAGAAACAATATCTAATTCTGGAGGAATATTTAGCCCAATTGTATTAATTTTAATAATCAGTTTGGGAATTTTATTTACCCCAATTCCCTCAGTTATTTATATAATGACTGCCGGATATTTATGTGGAGGTTGGAAAGGAGCATTATGTAGTTATTTAGGACATTTATTAGCTGCAACAATCATATTTGCAACAACAAACTCATTCAAAATAAAAACTAAAAATAAAGATTATGATAAATATAAAAATTTAATTGGACAAAATAAAAAAATATTATATTTATTATATGGGGTTCCGTTACTTCCCGTATCTATTCTAAGCATTATTTCAGCTACTTCCAAATTAAAATGGAAAGAATTTTTAAAAATAATTTTCATAAGTTTTATTCCTCCAGTATTATTCTTTTCTTTTTTTGGAAACAGAATAAGCCATCAAAACTTACTTGAAATGGGAATATTTATTTCAATAATTGCAATTGGAATAATTTTTACAGTTAAAAGAATAAAAAAGAAAACTCATTTTGAAAAAGTATAAAATCAATATTCCTTCCAGAATCCTCGCAGAGATTCCTGTTTACAAATTAGATTCTTGTATCCTTGGTATGCCGGGAACGAAGTGAGACGGTATTGCGGCCTTTAGGTCATCCTTTTGGGAAACGTGTTCGAACCAATAGCCCTACCAGGATTCGAACCTGGGTCACCGGCTTCAAAGGCCAGCATACTTGACCGCTGTACTATAGGGCTATACAAATTATTATTCTAATTGATTTATAAAATTTTTGATAAATAAAATTCAAGGATTTGAACCTGTTGTCACCGCGAACACTTCTGAAATTTCGAATAAACGAAGGAAATGAGTTTAAAGAAGATTTCACGGAGTGAGAGATTCAAAGGCCAGCATACTTGACCGCTGTACTATAGGGCTATACAAATTATTATTCTAATTGATTTATAAAATTTTTGATAAAATAATTTCTAAAAAACTTCCCATAATCAAAACTCAAAACTGTCACTTTCACTAGACCAAAAAAACAAGACAATTTTATAGACCAAAATTGTATATTCACTTTAACTCAGAAACAAGAACAACCAATTTTCACTAAACACTCCTAACTACCACCTGTCTTTTTTAGGTACTCGGAATTTAATATAAATAATTATGTATATACCTTAACATGGAAAAAGCAATACTCTATTGTCCTAGAGAAAAACTTTTTGTAAACCACCTTTTATTTGAAGTGCCCGCACTTCCAGGTTATCAACCAATTACCAATGCCCTGGAAATACAAGTAGACATTTTAGAAGTGCAAGGAGAAAAAGCAACAATCTTATTGCCAAATATTTTGGCAAGAGGAGAGAAAAATACAGCATTAGTAGATATCAAATACTTAAATTAGGGGAACAAAAAATAAAATCTATTTCTTTTTTTTATTTTTTTATTCAGTAAAAACAGTATTATAAAACAAATCACGATTTATATCCTGTTTCTTAGGTCCAACACCTTTAAACAAATCTTTAACTCTAAAAGGAGCATCAAACTTTTCCCCAACCAAACAAGCAGCCAATTTCATAAATTCTAAACTAACATCAGATTTGGGTTTAAAACTAGAAACAGGAATAAATTGAGATTGCGATTTCAAAACATTTACATCATGAGGAATCATAGCCAAAACAGGAACTTCACTAGTTTTTTCAACATCCTCTAAACTCAATTCAAAATTTTTACCATAAACTTTATTCAAAATTAAACCAGTGATTGGAGAACCTTGTTTTTTTGCAACCTTAATTGCTTTCAAAGTCATAGATAAAGTAGAATAATCTGGAGTAGAAATAATAAAAAGTTCATCAGAAGAAATTATAGTTGCTAAAGTTTCATTATTTAAAGCAGGACTAGAATCAATCAAAACAAAATCATAATCCGCCTTAATTTCATTAATCATTTCTTTTAATTTCAAAGGATCAATAATTTTATAAGGAAAAACTGAAGCAGGAATTACATGAAAATCTCCCATATCGACTAACACTTCATGCACATCACTATCTCCAGCTAAAACATGGTGAATTGTTTTTTCAGGCTCAAGAATATCCAAATGAATTCCAAGATTAGGGGCAGAAAAATTTGCATCAATTAAAAGAACTTTCTTTCCAAAACTAGCCAAAGCTGCACCCAAACCCACAACACTAGAAGTTTTTCCAACACCCCCCTTTAAACTTAAAATACCTATCACCTTTCCCATACAATATACAATTAAAACTAATTTAAATAACTTACCAATGTCATTACTGAAAGTTGATGAATTTTATATGCCAAAATCTTCAATTTTAAATCTAATAAAAGAAATTTCACAAAGTAGTTTCTCAAAAGAACAACCCCTCAAAATAAAACCTCGGAAATTCACAAAAAATAACTAATATACTGAAAATCTGATAATCCATTTAAAATATTCTACATGGAACTAATTATTTATTCAAGTAAGAATGAAATAAAAATTAAATTTACATTAAGTGATTTAATTGAACAAAGTTATCCAATATTAAAATATATACTCAATAAAACAACAAGCTTTAAAAACCAAAACTACAACTAAATAACATGGCAAAAGTAAAAGTAGAAAAAAAGAAATTGACTCAAAAAGAATATGAAAAAAAAATTTTAGAGTTATCTAAAGAAGGATTAACATCAGAAAAAATAGGACAAAAATTAAGAGATCAAGGAATTCACCCTTCAGAATATGAAGGAAAAATATCAAAAATTTTAAAAAATTCATATGTAAATCCTGATTTAAAAAATGTTGAAGCAAAACTAGAAAGAATAAAAGCTCACTACGAAGAAAACAAACAAGACAAAAGAGCAAAAAGAGAGAAAGACAGAGTTTTTTCACAATTAAGAAAGTTGAAAAAATATTTTGGTATTCAAGTTAGATAATTATTTCTAGTTTTATTCTAAAACAAAAAACAATCATCCTCCAAAAACAATTAATCTTTAATTAATTGATTAATTAAGGGGAATTCAAAGGTTGGCCTACGAAGCAGGTTTTCGTGCCCTTTGGATATTAGGGTTAGGGGGAGATATGGATAAACTGCAAAATGGAAAATAGTTTAGAGGTAAAAATAAAATATTCTGTAAGAAATTTCTTAGATGAAATTGAAAATAAAGATCTCCAGATAATAAGTCATTTTGATACAGATGGTATTACTTCTGCAAGTATTATGATTCAATCACTAAAAAAATTAGATCAAAAATTTTCATTGAAAATTGTAAAATCATTAAATAAAGAAATAATCAATTTATTAGATAAAAACAAACCAGTTTTATTTCTAGATTTAGCCTCAGGAAGTTTAAATGATATTGAAGAATCAGAAATAAAAAAAGTATTCATAATAGATCACCATGAAATAATTGAAAGTATTCCTTTAAATGTAGAAATAATAAATTCCGAACTACATGAAAAACAAAAAATATCTGCCTCAGGGTTAACTTACTTATTTTGTAAAGAAATTTCTTCTCAAAATAAAGAATTTGCAAAATTAGCAATTTTGGGAATGATTGGAGATCAACTAGAAAAAGAAATTGATAAATTAAATAATGGAATTTTAGAAGATGGAGAAATAAAAAGAAAAAGAGGCCTTTTAATTTATCCTTCAACAAGGCCATTAAATAGAGTTTTAGAATATTCTTCAGATCCATTTATCCCAGGAGTTACAGGAAATCTCGAAGGAGTAATTGAATTGCTAAGAGAATCAGGTTTAAGTCCAGAAGGAGGAAAATACAAAAGTTTAATTGAACTCACAGATCAAGAAATGGAAAAACTAGTAACATCAATCATATTAAGAAACCCTGACAAAAAAGATAAAGATATTTTGGGAGATTTATTTTTAATAAAAATGTTTGGAAAACTCGAAGACGCAAGAGAATTATCTGCAAAAATAAATGCTTGTTCAAGAGCAGGAAAACCAGAAGCAGCAATAGGTTTCACTATGGAAAATCAAGAATCAAAAAAAAGAGCAGAATCAATTCATGTAAAATATAAACAACAATTAATTTCAGGAATAAAATATTCTCAAGAAACAGAAAAAATAATTGGTCAAGGATATGTGATTTTAAATGCACAAAATAAAATCAAAGATACCATGATTGGGACAATAGCAAGCATAATGGCAAACATACCTAGCTACGAAAAAGGAACAATTATAATTGGTATGGCATATGACGAAAACAATAAAATAAAAATTTCCGCAAGAAATGCAAAAAGACAAGGTAGAAATGTGAGAGAACTTTTAACAAATGTGATGAATAATTTCGAAGGAGACGTCGGAGGACATCAATTTGCAGCAGGTTGCCTAATACCAAGAGAAAAAGAACAAGAATTTATTGATATTCTAAAAAAACAATTAGAAATTCAAATTGTTAAAATTGTTAACTAAATTATTTTGTCCTCCATTTTAAAATTTTAAATTATCTCCCTTCAAGCCCAATTTAATCTAAGTCCAACTTACCCCATTGATTTCAATTTTAAAATTTCTAAAACTTCGTTCAAAAATTTTAATCCACCACTGCTGAATTTATTCAACAAATTTCTATCCCACAAGATTTAAAACCTCCCTCCATCTTAATTTTCTATGGAATTAGAACAAGGAAATGTTGTGTTATGTACTGTAGATAAAATCGTAGGAACAACTGTATTTGTAAACATTGATGGAGTCACACAACGATGTTCAATTGTTTTTTCAGAAGTTTCTCCAGGAAGAATAAGAAACATAAGAGATTTTGTTGTTCCAAAAAAAACAATTGTCTGTAAAGTTTTAAAAATATCTGAAAATAATATAGAATTATCTCTAAGAAGAGTTACACAAAAAGAACAAAAAGAAGTAATAGAACAACATAAAATAGAAAAAAGTTATACAAATATTCTAAAAACAATCCTAAAAGAAAAAACACCAAAAATAATTGAAAAAATCAAACAAACTTCAGGTATTTATAATTTCCTAGAAGAAGCAAAAAAAGATTCAAAAAAATTAGAAAAATTGATTGGAAAAGAAAACACCCAAAAAATAATCGAAATTTTAAGTGCACAAAAAAAGAAAACAGTAATTCTCAAAAAAATAATAACAATGCATTCAACAAACCCAGATGGACTTTCTCAAATAAAAAAATTATTAGAAAATCAAAAAGAAATAAAAATAAAATATCTTGCTGCAGGAAAATATTCAATTAAAAGAGAAGATGAAAATATGAAACAAGCAGATATTAAAATAACTGAAATAATTGAAAAAATAGAAACAAAAGCCAAAAAATTAGGTTTTGAATTTAATTTCAAATAATTAACCAAAAAAATCTTTCTAGTATTTTTGTTTAATTCACTACATAAAGAATAAAAATACTT
>CAZRBZ010000007.1:0-25367 GCA_964598515.1 Candidatus Woesearchaeota archaeon | reverse complement strand
CATTATAATACAACAAATACCATATTCACTAGTGTTTATTGTACCTTGTCTAGAGTTGTGCTCATTATAGATTTCTACTATAAGATTTTCTAATGGATTATCAGTTGTATTGTCTGTTACATCAAATATCCATATAAACATTGGAGGCATTAAGGGGCTAGTAGGATAATCTCCTATAATATTAAATCTTTCATAGCCTTGTGCTAATGCACCCATAGTCATTAAAACCGTTAATAATAAAATAATTGTTAATTTTTTCATAATAAATTCCTTTCTTTTTTAAATTGTTAATAATATTTTTAAGAAAAAATATCTTCAACAAATAAATGAAGAAGATATTTTAATTAAAGTTTTATTTTGTTAGTCAACAGTTGTTTCAGAGGTTCTACGATGGCCACTAAAGAAAACCCAATAATCAATATTTAATTTTATTTTGGATTCCCAATAATATAAATCAGCATACCAAATACAAATTTCAAATTTATTATTTTTATTCATTTGAAATGATCCTGGATAATTAGGATAATCCGCTTTAGACCAACTACCTCCTTTTATTTCAAAATGTATCCAATTCTCACTAGTCCACATGCTCCCGTGTTCAATAATAGTGAAATATAAATTATTATCATAATTCTTTTCAAGAATTAACGTAGCATACCAATCACCATCCCAATACAGCGCATATTCTCCTTCCCCATCAGAAATAATTTCTAATACTTGATCATCCATTTTTTGATCACCACCTATGCCCGTATTATAATTATATTCACTATTCCAATATTCGACATCATAAGTGCCAACAATTTCAACAATTGGATCTAAAACTTCTGGTTCAATTGAATCAAATTCTTTTTCACAAGAATAAAACATTCCTGTAAATAAAAACGCTGTTAAAATAATTGTTAATTTTTTCATAATAAATTCCTTTCTTTTTTAAATTTTAAAAATTAATTAAAAAAACATTCCTAATCAAAAGAAAAGGAATGTTTTTGTATAAAATTAAAATCGTAATCTAATTCCAGCATTTATACTCCCACGAGTAAATGAAGCATCATCTTTTGCAAGTGCTCCTTCATCCACATCTTCCTCATTAAAACTTAAGTGATCTAAATTTACTTCTCCAAAGAATTGAAGATTTCCTTTTGTGGCAAAACCCAGATTTAATCCAATTAAAACTCCCTTGCTTTCTCCACTTACTTCCATTGATTGAAATTCAAATGATTCTTTTATAGTAACGGTGGCTATTCTTGGACCTAAATAAAAAACATCTCCAAAACTTGCTTGAACACCAACCATGTTTAGACTCATTTTTGAAGTGAGTTCTTCATATTGGGCGCCATCTTCATCTAGGGGATGTCCGTTTGAGTTTGTTACTTCATAGAATAAAAAAAGAGTTGTTTGTTTTATTCTTGAACCAGCAAAAATTCGAAAATGTGTTTCTCCTTCACCGTAAACTTCATCTATCCCATTTCCTTTTAGAAATCCGGCGCCAAAGTTTGTTCCAAGAATAAAATCAAAATTATCAACTTTCTTTTTTTCTTTTTTAGCAAATGTTGTTTGTTGAGTTACAGGAATAATCGATTTTGATTCTTCAATTACTTCAATTAATTCTGATTCAATTTTCGAAGAAAAAACATCTTTTGTTCCATTTTCATATTTTATCATAAAAATCTTTTCCTTTGACATGGAATACTTCGGTCCTTCAAGATTTTCAGCTTTTTGATAGAAAATTTTATCGGCATCGACAAGAGTTACTTCACAAGAAATTTCTTCACCGGTTTTCAAGATAATAATATCCTGGGCGATAGATTTATTTATAAAACCAATTACAAAAATAATTGTTAAAATACTTAAAATAATTTTTTTCATAGTTTTAATTTTTTAATTGTTAATTTTTTATTAAATTCTTATTTTTTGTTATTTCTTCTTTTATTTTTTATAAATTATTATTTTCAAATTAAAAAATCCCTTCAAGAAAAATAAAGGAATTTTTATTGTTTAATAAAAGTTATTCTTTTTCGTAATCATTCTTTTTTGAATGTTTTTGAGAGGATTTAATTTTCTTATCATATTTAAATCTTCTTTCTGCTTTTGAAGGATTTAACCATCTTAATGGTTGTCCAAGATTACCTTTTTTATTTCCCATAATTTCTACCCCCTACCAGATTTATTATTAACACAAGAAACCAAAATGCATTTAAAATTGCAAAAATCCAAAATATAGATTGACAATAAGTTGAATCTTTTAAAAAGAAACTAAATAAAGAGAGGAATATAGATACTCCAGTAATCAAAAGAACTATCATCAATTGCCGTTGCCAATCAAAAAAGTGATCCTTGCCTTCTCTAATAAGACAAATAAAATAAACTTCAAAAATTACAGAAATAAAAAGCAAAGCTATTCGATAAATCCATTCGAGAGAATTATATTCAGAAATTAAAATAGAAAAGGAAATAATGAATCCCATTCCTAATAAAAATTTAAATAATTTTTTCATAATTTTTTATTTTATGTCTTTCCAGACTGAGTTAATAAGATGCCACAAAAATGGCAATAAAAAGAATATGGCAAGAAGAGTCAAAAACATATCTAAACCAAAAGAGATTTCAAATTCATACAATAAAATAGAAAGAATTAGTGCAAGAATTGAACTTGGTAACCAAAGATACCAGGGGTTCTTTTTTAAAATTAAAATTAATTTTTTCATAAGCGTGAATTTTTCAAATTAAATGATATTCCTATCCTAATTTCAGGATAAAATCCAATACTATTTTGACATACACGAGGAATAACTAAAAAATCCCATCGATTATTAAGGGGCATTGAAATTTTCCCACAAATAGCTCCAGAAAACTGATTATTTGCAATTCCCAATTTTAAAATTGGTTCTAAAGTAAGTCCACTTGGTGCTTCAAATACATAACCTAGGCCCATTAAAAAATTGTTAAAGGTTTTATGCTGTTCATAAGAAAAATTAATTGTTAAATTGTTTGGAACATTAACAAAATGGTGTTTTGTTTTAAATTTTCTTAAATCTAAAGAAAAATTAATTTCATAATCTATTACATATTGGGGAACAGGATTTACACTCAATTCAATTTTTTTATCAATTTGAGCATTTGTAAAAACATTTATTCCTAAAATAAATATTAATAATAAACTTAGATTTTTCATAATTTTTTGTTTTAATTAATAATTATTATTTTCTAAATATTCCATATATTGTTTAAATTGTATTTCATTAAATTTTGTTAATTCGCAAGCTTCTTCTAATTTTTGTTTGGTTGTTTTGTTTGTTTTACCCAAATAGATTGAAGCTTCAGATACAATTGTTCCATTTTCAAGAATTCCTTCAAAAGGACAATCTCCACCAAACCAGGGAAGAATTATTCTATAATAATCTTCTCCAGATATTGGATGAGTATGAATTGCAATGGTTTGATTTTCAAATTTGTAAATGAAAAAGCTAGAAGAATCGATTATCTCTAGATTGTATGCTTTTTCAAATTCTATTTTAATTCCAAATTCATTTGCAATTATTGTTTCTCCTTCAGATGTAATATATTCTCCATAATTGATTTCATTTTGTTTATGAACAATATTCCCATCATGCGTATAAGGAGATACATATAATATTGAGTCATAGTATTTGAATGCCCACATTCCTGAATTTTGTTTGTGTTCTCCTAATACTTCAGTTGTTAATCCTCCAAGTTTGTTCCAATCACCATCACAACCAATTACCTGTTTTTCATATTGATGATTTTTATCTATCAATGCACAATATTTCCATTTAGAGGAACTTTGAACTGAAAAAGGTATTTTATAACCTTCTGGAGTTTCTACTTTGTATTGGTGTTCTCCTACCTGTACGGTAAATTTTGAAATATTTGTAAAGTCGTAATCTAAAACTTCCCAAAATTCTTCACATGCATTAAAAAGAAAAATACAAAGCAATAAAATTAATTTTTTCATAAGCGTGAATTTTTTAATTAAACATTTATTTTATTTAATTATATTTTGTGTTTTAAAGAGTTTATTATTTTCAAATTAAAAAATCCCTTCAAGAAAAATAAAGGGATTTTCTATTTTATTTATTTATTTTTTATATTCTGGCCTTACTGTCCATTCTTTGTAATCAGAATTAAATAAATAAATTTGATTTTTAAATTTGGCAGAAAGTGTAGGTTTGACCCTAAGTGTAACCAGTTCACCTGAATTCACATTTGTTAAAAAATCAGATAAATCATAATAAACTGGATAAACGGATCCATCCTTTAAAATAATTACTGGAGTTAAAGGATATTTTGTTATTCCTGGTAACAATTCTTCTTTTGTTTGAGTTTCAGCATATTCTTCAATTACAACAGGAATTGATTTAAATTTTACTCTAGAAGTTTTCACATAACCTTCTTTGAGATAAATTTTATTTCCTTTTTTTATTCCCCACAAGTTGTTTTTCAAATTAAAAGAATATTCTTTTCCGTCGTAAACAAAAATAAATGTTTTTCCAGAGGGAATTTGTCCAAAAGAAAGAGATCCGATTGAATTTTCTTTGTTTTCAAAAACATATTTAGCTATGTATGCCCCACCCATGTTGACATTTCTAATTTTTTTCAAAGCAATTTGTCTTTCTATCTTTGCTGTTTCTTTTGCTTTTTGTTCTTTTTTCTTTTTTCCACAACTTGCAAATACAACACAAGAGACTAATACTAAAATTAATAATTTTTTCATGATTTTTTTCTCCTATTTTTAGTTAATACTTTTTTATTCTCTTTTTAATTTATTCTCCTGAGAATTTTGGGAGCCATAGAATTTGAATGAATGTTATTTAAAATAACTTCTTCCTTTAAAGGCATTTCAAAAACATTTATTGTATCTAGGAAATTTTCTTTGTTTTCAAAAATATAATTTACAATATCTGTTTTGTTTGTTTTTACACTTTTGATTTTTTTTAAGGTGATTTGTTTTTTTACTTTTTCTTTTATTTCAAATTCTTGTTGTTTCTTTTTGCTACGAATTATAAATATGACACAAGAAATTAAAATTAATAATAATAGTCTTTTCATGATTTTGATTTTTAATGGTAAATTAAGTATAATTTTCTAGAAATGAATTCATTTCTAGTAAAAAAATTCCCTCAAAAAAGAGAGAATTTTTTATATTGTTAGATAAATTTTTTTCTCTAAGAGTTATTAGATTTTATAATTCCTTTTGAAATTGATTCAGTAATTAATTTTACTGTTTTTGAATCAGGAATATTTTCTATTAATTCTTTTAGAAATTCTTTTTCATCTTTTAATTCAAAAGATAATCTTGCTATTGAATTATTTAAATATACGGAAGTTCTTTCCTGATAACGGACTTTTATTTTTGAAAATTCTTCTAGTTGAAATTTTTTAAAAATTAAAATTTCACTATTGAGTAAATCAAGGGAAAATAAGAATTTTTGATTATTCTTTCCTTTAAACTCTTCTAACTCTTTTATCCTTTTAGGAGCTAAATGATTTTTTACTTCATTTATAAAAAATGGAGCTTTTTTCATTTTAAATAAATAAATCATTTCTGTCCAATTTTTTTTGATTTCACCTATTTCAGAAAAAGATAAATTTTTTCTTTTTAAAATTTTAGTTATATTATGCATATCTTTTTTTTAAAATTATTAAATTATTTTTGTTAAATTTTGTAGTGTTAAAAAATTTGAATTGACTTTTTACTCTAGTTTATTACATTGTAATCTACTAGAAAATTTTATTTAGCTTGTATCAAACATAATATTTATTTTTTGTTTATAACTATTTTATTTATATTATATTTAATAGAAAAATAACTATAAATATAAATTTAAAAATTATTTAACTAATTTTTTCTCTAGTTATTTCAAAAACAGAATAAAGAACTGTAGCATAATCTTCGCCTAGATGTTTTACATCATATTGATATCCTGTATTGAGTGAATTGAGATGTTCTTGAATTCCTCCTTCATTTCTTTTTTCTTCAAAATTATCTAAGGCCCAAAATAAATTTTTATTAAATTCTGGGGGAAGTTCAGGAAATTCATTTCTTTCTTCAGTTGAAAGAACTTTAATTTTTAAAATAAATTTTGAAAAGTCTTTTGTTTTCATAGTTTTGAGTTTTTGGTTAATTATTATTTTCGTTTTTCATATGAAGGGAAGTTTTATTTCAAAAATCCCCGTTTGGTTTCCATCTTTTTTTTAGTTATTTAGATGAAGTTATCCCCTTTTGATTTTATTTTTTTTCATATATTCAGTTAACTCTATAAATTCATTAATATAATCTATTATATCAGAATCATTTATTCTGTTTTTTAGAGATTTTAGATATTTTTTATTCAAGAGGAGAATAAATTCTTTTAAATATTCTTTTAATCCTTCTCTTAAGCCATCAATTTTTTGTTGATCAAAACTTTTATGTTCTTTCCCAAGAAAAATTTTATTTTTGGAATCAAAAATTAATTTGGGTTCATTTCCTACTAAAATTGAAGGAATTCTTTGTGCCGCATTTGCTAATGCAAATTTTTGTACTAAATGTTTTTCATTTATTATTTCCATAATTGTAAATTTATTAATTAATGTTAATTTTGTTTTAAATTTTGTTTTTGTTTTAGATTTCTTTCTAAAAATTTATATTTTTTTATTTGTAATTATTTTTTAAATCTTAGAAAATATTTTGATATGCCAATTGTTCCTGGAATCAAAATAATAATAGAGAGAATAAAATAAATGACACTAACAAATATATTCTTATCAAATAAGAAAATTGTAGGCAATATAATTGTGAATGTTACGGATAAAAAGATTGGAATTAAATAAATCCAAGCAATTAATTTTGATTTCTTGATTTTTTTCATGAGAAATTGATTTTTTAGTTAAACAACTATTAATTTTTTTAGTTTTTAATTTATCTTCGTAAAGTCCAGAATATACTAAATTCATTAAAAAAGAGAAAATAAAAACAAACATTGTTCTAATCATAATAAAAATTTCTTTAAATTATGATTCTAGTGAGGATATAAATAACAAATAATCTGCTCCAAAACACATAAATATTTCAAGTAATAATCCTAAATAAGATAAGATCTGTGCTCCATTTCTCTCATAAAGGTTTTTTGAATTATTTATATCTTTAATCGGATAAATAGAAAAATAAATGTGAGCAAGAAAAAAAGAGCAGAAAGCACCAAGTAATAAAGTTATTTTTTTATTTTAATGAAAAAATGTTTTTAGTATTTTCATAGTTTTAAATTTTTAATTAATAATTATATTATTTTTAGTTATTTCAGGATAATATAAGGTATTTCATTTATTGAAATATGATAAGTAGGGTATTTCACTATTTTTTGTTAATGTTGCCTATTAATTTCTATGTAAAATTCTTTTACTTTTTGGATCTCAAAAGGTATTTCTCTTCATCTTTATTCTCCTATGTCGGAAAATTAAGGTATTTCAGTATTTCTTTTTAAAATCTATTGTGGTACTTGATGTATATTGTAAGTGCCAAAGGCGATATTAGGGAAATTGTGTGAAATGGTTTTAAATTGTTGAATGTGAATTTGATAATCTAATTAGCTTTTTCCAGCCTTTTTCATTTCTTTCTTCTTGGATGACAATTAAATTTTTTTCTATTAATTTTTTCTTAATTACATTTCCTTTTCTTGAGGAAAATTCCATTTGTTTGTATAATTCTACTGTGCTATATAGGTGTTCCGGATTTTCTAATAAATAAAATATAAATTTTTTTTCGTCTTCGTTTAGATTTTTGAATAAATCTTCCTTTTGTTTCACATCAATTGTTTCTTTTACAATTGGTTTTTTGAATTTGTTAAATTCTTTTTCTAATAAAGCATTCATTACTTTGATTACATTTGATATTGTATAATATCCGCTATTTACCCCTTGTTCAAGAATTTTTTCAATATCTTTTATTTCCCATTTTTCTTCTTTTTTTGAAATAGCAAATTCTAAAAGCACTTCTTCTGTTTTGTTTAATAAATTTTGAGGAGTTATCTTTTCTTCAACTTCTTGAATTTCGAATTTTTCGTCCTTGCTAGTGGATATTTCAGAAGTTATTTCATTTGATTGAGTTACAATAACTTCTTCTTTTGGAATTTCAATTATTGGGTTTTTAATTTGTTCTTTAAATTCTATGTCATTTTTTTCTACATCTACACCTTGCATTATACAATCCATTCTTGTTGCAATCTTTTCATCATTTACTGAGAATTTTCTTAAATTTGTATAAGGTACATCAACTAAAAAAGGTGAAGTATGTCTTTCTGAAAGTTTTACGATTGCTGAACCCACTTGTAATTTTGAGAAGTATTCTTTTCTATCTCTTAATTGCATTAGTGAAGAAATGTCTTCAATATCTTCGGGAAGTTGTTGTTGGAATGCAATATGGCAAGCTGAGTTACCTGTTACTGTATCTGAAAGTTTTGATACATGTTGATCTAAGCAAATTAAACTTGTTCCATATTCTCTCATTTCTCTGTAAACCATGTCTGTCACTGATTCTGATACAAAATGTGTTTTATTCTTCAAAAACACATTATGTGCTTCATCTACTAAGATTGCGTGAGTGAATTTTTCTTCTATTTGATTTTGTTTTGCTTTTTTATGCTTGTAAATATATGTTAAAATAAACTCACAGAAGAATTTTTTTTCTATATTTGATAATGAATTTAATTCAAAAATTGCTTTTTTATTAAATAATTCTTCTACTGAAACTGCTTTTTTACCGTCGTAATTTACTACTTTTCCAAAATCACCGAAAGTTAATACTGTTGCCACTCTTAATGCACTTTCGTACCAACCTGTTTCTCTTCCTTTTGATTCTTTTGCTTTTTGTTCTAACATTTTCTTTACATGTTGCCAGTTAGGATAATGGTTTCCACCTTCATAAACTCCCCAACCTTCGAATAATTCATCTAGTGTTTCCAAAATAATCTTATGAACTCCGAACGATACACAGAAACTTTCTGTTAATAAATCACATAAAGTGTTTATCCATTCTTTTGGTGAAACTCCTTTTGGTGGCCGGTTAATATTTGTTTTAAATGAGTTTGAAACTTTATCATTTCCAATAGTAAATACCATTAAAGAATTATCTAGTTTCATTAAGGGTCTAAAAGATTTCTTCCAATCAAATACTAAAAAGGGTTTATCTTTTTCTATAAAATTTTTTAGAATATTAAATGCAAAAGTTGTTTTTCCTGAACCGGACATTCCAGTTACACAAACGTGTCTTGGCCAGTCTTTTTCTCTTAATCCGAAGGGAAATAATTGTTTTTCTGAATAACTTACATTTGCTAAAGGATATTCTCCTTCAACTGATTCTTTTTTTGGTGGTTCTAATAAAACATTCTTATCTAATAATTTGTTTAAATGTTTTTGATATAAACCTGTTAAAAGTTGTAGAATTTCATTTTTTTCTTCTGAAGATTCTGCAATTGTGTATCGCATGTAAATGTCGTCGATTTTACTTCCCAGTATTGGTTTTAGCTTCGTTGCTAGGTCTTCGATTGTTAATTGATAGTTCATTTTAGTTTTGTTGTTCTAGGTAATTTAATTTGGAAGGTAAATTTGATATATCTGCTCCAAGAGAATTTAATTCTTTCAAAGTTTTTTCATATTTTATTTTTAATTCACTAAAATTATCTAAATTTTTTATTAATTTATTTTTAACTGTAATTTCAGGATGAGAGACTTTTAGAAAATAACCTCCCTGGAAAGAATCATTAAAATTATTAAAAAGATTATTATAATATCTGCCAAATTTAAACAAAGTTCCATATAATTTTTTAGCTTTTTCTAAATTTTCACTCAAAGAAATATTTTTAATTCCATTTGTCATTTTAATTTCTTTTTCTTCATCTAATAAAGGCAAAGATTTAACCTCTTTAATTAATCCTTTTTCTTCATCTAATATTTTTTCAAGTTTTTTAGGAATTCTATATTCTATAGTTTGACTTTCAAAATTATAATCTGGAAAATGAGAATCATAAAATACTTTCAAATCACTAATGCTATCTTTGTTTGATGCTGGAGCATTCACACATCTCCTATTTGAAAATTTAAAAGGATTTAAGTTTGTAATAACTGCTGAATGTGTATATTCTTCTTCATCATTCTTCCAACATGCAAGATAACCTACTTCTGGAGATTTTGATAAATTCAATTTTTCATAATTTATTCTTTTATAAAATTCCTCTTCATTTGATTCTCCCACCAAATAAGCCACGCGAGAATGGGCACTCATATCAAATTTACCATTGTCTTTTTTTCTTCTTGTATTTATCATTTTAAGAAATTCTTTTTTGTTCACTTCAGTTTTCCTCCATTAATTTGTTTAAGGTTTTGATTCTTTCTTCTTTTTCTGTTAGTTCTCTTTCGTATTCCCTTAATTCTTTTTTTAATAATGCTATATCTTTCCAACAACTAATTTTTTCATTAAGTTGTTCTTCGGAAACTTCAATTTTTTTATGCCTTAAATCATTTTTTTCTTTTGTTATATCTGTTCCACCCATTTGAACTTTTTCATTTTCTTTTAAGTATCCTTCAATTTCAGTTTTCAATGATTCTCCTTCAGAAATAATTTGTTTGCTAAGATTTTCTCTACCTTTAATCATTTCATGGATTTCATTGATGGCTTTTTTCAAAGCTTCAATCTTTTCTTTTCCAACTTCTGTAAAGGATGTTTTTTCAGGTATTTCAGGTATTCCGCCTTGTAAAACAGGGGTTTTCTCTAAAAAATATTTTTGTAATTCCATGTATTTATCACTCTCAAGTTACTTATAAATGTTTCTACAGTGTTATTACTTGATAATGATACAGGGTTTAGTTTATTTGAAAAAATATTGCTAAATTGAAATTTATAATTAATATACTAAAATTTTTGAATGTGATTTTAAAAATTTTAAATAAATAATTAATGTGAAAACAATTTTGAGAAGTTGTTGGAGAATAGTAGAAATAAGATTAGGTTGATAACGAGAGATAATTTAATATTCAATCCAGAAGTGGAACGAAAATTAAATCTGCATTTAGCGATTTGATTGAGTAGAGATATTCTGAAGAAAGGAAATTCTTAAAAATGGTTTATACTCATAATTAGTATACGCAAGTATGCCGGAGTGGTCAAACGGGATGGACTCAAAATCCATTAGCTTATGCTTACCTAGGTTCAAATCCTAGTACTTGCATCATGAATTTAATTTCAAAAATAAATATTAGAATTAAAGCCAATAATAATTTTAAGGAAAAATTGGAAAGCACTAATAGATCTGAAATTGATTTATTTAGAGAAAGTGAAAAAATTAAAAAAAGATTTGAAAGATATATTACTAAAGATGAGGAATTAATAGAAATGGTTAGAGAAAATAATTCTGCTACTGAAAACGTATTAAAGAAAACACTTGAATTATTAGAAAGTCAAACTTATTTAATTCAAGAGTATGCAATCTATAAAAAAAAATATAGAATAATTCAAAATTAAAACCAAACTTTTATAAACTAAATAAAGCTCAAAATTTTACCTGCGAGTAAGTCGCGTTAGCGGGAATAAATTTATTCTCGTAAAATTAAAATGAAATCAAGGCAGAAGAGAATTTTCTACCTTAACATTCAAAAATGAAATCAAAAACACAAATTGAAACACAATTGAAAAGAAAAACTAACCCTCTTTTAGTTGAAACGGTTATTTTAGCTAAAAAGAATTCTGCATGGATTGAAGTTGCTTCGTTGTTAACAGGTAATAATAAAACTAGAAAAAATGCTAATTTAAGTGAGATTGATAAATTAAAAGGAAACATTGTTGCAGTGGCGGGAAAAGTTTTGAGTCAGGGTGAAATTTCTAAAAAAATCAAAGTTGCTGCGTTGGGATTTTCTGAAAAAGCTAAAGAAAAATTGTTAAAGGCTGGATGTGAAATTATTTTATTAAAAGATGAAATTCAAAAAAATAAAGATGGAAAAGGAGTTACAATATTCAAATGATAACTATTGATGGAAAAGGAGTAGTTTTAGGAAGATTGGCTAGTTTTGTAGCTAAAAAATCCCTAAAAGGTGAAGAAGTTAAGGTGATTAATTGTGATCAAATTATAATTACTGGAAATCAAAAAACAATTGGAAGGGAATTTAAAGAAAAAAGATCGAGATTTGGTCATTCACAAAAAGGTCCAAAACATCATGCTAATAGTGAAAAAATAGTAAAAAGAGCTATTAGAGGTATGCTTCCAGACCATAGAGTTGGAAGAGGAAAAGAAGCATTTAAGAGAATCAAATGTTATGTTGGAATACCTAAAGAATTAGGAGAAATTAAACCACTTGTTCTTGACACAGGAAGAAAAATTAAATCTTCTGAAGTTAGAGAATTTACAAAAAGATAAAATGGTAGGAATTGAAACAAAATATAAAAAAGTGTATGCTTCGGGTAAGAGAAAATCAGCAGTTGCAAGAGCGTTTTTGAGAACTGGGACAAGAAAGATTACTTTTAATGGTAAAGATTATGAAACATTACACATGTTTGATAAATTAAAATTAGACGAACCTTTAAGAATTGCTAAAAATATTTTAGGAAAAATTGAATTTGATATTCAAATTACTGTAAAAGGTGGTGGAGAAAAAGGACAAGTTGATGCTGGAAGATTAGCTATGGCAAAAGGTATTGTTGATTTTACTCAATCTGAAGAATTAAAAAAAGCATTTTTGGATTATGATAGAAATCTTTTGGTTGCAGATGTGCGAAGAAAAGAAACTTGCAAACCTGGGGATTCTAAAGCTAGATCTAAGAGACAAACTTCATATCGTTAATTTTAATTTTATCTCTTTTTGATTTATACTTGTTTAAATACAAAAATAAATTAAAATCAAGGGGAATTAAATATTTTTTGAGAATTTAATAACAATTTATTAATAAAATAATTATCCTTTTTACGGGGGCGCATGTAAGGTTAAAGAATTTTTTGGAAATCTGATTATAATTTAGGATTTGTCCTGAGAGATTGATTTGATATATTGGTTTTGAATTTAATTCAGTTATTTTAAAATTTAAATTAATTTTGTTTTATTCCTAATCTTTCTAGTTTATCTTGAACGTGATTGAACAATGTTGTTGAAATTAACGTTTTATGTGAACCTTGATGTAATTGCCCATCGAATTTTATTTTTCCTATGTATGTGAAATTTGTTAGGATTTTTTTTAATCCATTTACTGAGAACCCATATTTTTTCGCTAATTTATTTAAACTTATTTTATTATTTTGAAAATCTAGAAAAATATTTTCTACAACTTGATGGTTTTCTGCTAGAATTAATTTGCCTTCTTGAATTTGATATCCAAATGCTGCTCGACTCATAACTTTTCCTTCTTGAGCTTTTTTTAACATCCCTTCTTTTTGAGAATTAATTTTTTTATTTAATTTTTCTAACTCTTGTTTAAGTTTATGATTCTCTTTTTTTAATTGTTCTAATTCATTCATTTTATCGTTTCATCAATACATCTATTGGAGATTTGATTTTTTTTAATTCTTCTGTTGAAACATGCGTATAAATTTGAGTTGTTGAAAGATCCGCATGGCCTAAAAGTTCTTGAATTTTTCTTATATCAATTTCATTTTCTAAAAGATGTGTGGCAAAGGAATGTCTTAATGTGTGACAATGGACATCTTTTTTTATTCCAGATTTTTCTGCTGCTTTTTTTACAATCTTTTGTAAGTTTCTGGAAGACATTTGTTTCTTATTTCTTCCAGGGAAAAGATATATTTGTTGGAATTGTTTTTGTATTTCTACATGTTTTTTTAATTTTACTGCTAAGAAATTTGGAACATTAAAAATTCTATCTTTTTTTCCTTTACCTTGTCTTATATGGCCAACTTTGTCTTCGAAATCTAAATCATTTACTTTTATTCCCGTTAATTCTGATACCCTCATTCCCGCTGCATACATCAAAGTAATCATAAGCCGTGATTTTTTATTATTCAAATTTTGAAATAAATCCAATACTTCTTTTTTTGTTAAAACTGTTGGAATTCTCTTTTCTCTTTTTGGTCTTTTTATTGAGGCTGTTGGATCTTTTTTTAGAATTGCAGTATGTGCATATTTTATTGCTGCTAGAAACATAATTGTTGATATTGCTGCTCTTTCTGAAAGTTTTTCTGCAACATATAGTTTTAAGTCATCTTCTGTTATTTCTTCTGGAGTTTTATTTATGAAATCTAAAAATTGTAAATTTAATCTAACATAATTTTTTATTGTATGCACTGAGCTTTGAGTTATTTTTAATTCGACTTCAAGTTTTTTTAGGAATTCTTCTTTATTCATATTTCTACACCAAACTCTCTCAGTTGTTCTTTGGTTTTTTTATTGTTGTGATAGAGAATTGTATTCATTCCTAATTTATGGGCGGGAATTATGTTCCATACTTGATTATCTATGAAAATTGTTTGTTCTGGTTTTAGTTTTAATTTGTCTAGAGCCAGCTGATAAATTGGAGTGTTTGGTTTTCTTACGCCAACATCACAACTTGTTACCACTACATCAAATATTTTAATATCTTTTTTTGGCATTAAGATTTCTTTTGATAAATGCCATTGATCTGAAAGGATTGCAATTTTATATCCTTGTTTTTTTAACTTTTTTGCTATATTATACAATCCAATATTTTTTGTATATTTTTTTTTATAAGTTTTGTGATATAATTTTTGTAATTTGTCTTTTGGATAGTTTAAATTTAATGAAAGAACTGAAAGCAATGTTGCTTTTGAAATTTGTCCTTCAATTGATTTTGCATAAGATGTATCTATTGAATCTAAATATTGGTCGATTGATATTTTTAATTTATTTGCAATAACTTGATGAACTCCAGAGGTGTGCACATCTTTTTTTGAGAATCTTGTTTTACCTCCAATTTGTAAAACTCCCCCCACATCAAAAATGATAGCTTTAATGGATTTTTCATTAGAAAAATTCGTTAATGGATCGGCTTGATTTGCTTTTGTTTTAGAATCTTCACACCTCATAAAGAGATTATGCGAACTTTGTTTTTATATTTTTGGATTTGTATATACGTAAGAATTAAACCCTGCAAAAAATTATTTTTTGGTTTTTTTTATTAATTCTTTTTGATTAAAATAAATTAAAATAATTGCTCCTATTATGAATAACCAATCTACAAAATAAGTTAAAGCTAAAAAGCCCAATGCTAAAACTGAAAAGAAAACTACTTTTTTATTCATAAGAAAAGTAATTTTTAAGAGTTTTTATGCTTTTGTAAGAAAGACTTAAATAAAATTTTATTTTTAATCCATAATGCTTGGGGGAAAATTAATAAAATATGAAGGTTATATCTTTATTGGATTATTGATGGTAATTGGAACCTTGGCTAAATTATTTAATTTTATGGATTTTTCTTCTGATTGGTTTTGGTTTGTTGCGGGAATTGCTTTAGTTTTTGAAGGTATTCTTCATTTATCTAAACAAAAACAATTTAATAAAAAATATAAAGTTATTTCTAAACAAGAATTTAATGAACTTTGGGAAAGACTTGAAGAGGCAAAGAAGAAAAAATAATTTAAATCCTCTTTTCTTTAATATTTTATGAAAAAGATTGTATTCATTTTTATATTTTTATTTTTACCAATAGTCTTTGCAGCAAATATTAAATATACTATTATAAATGATAAGGTTCTTGTTGAAATTGATATGAATGAAAGTGAAATTGATTTGTTTGAATTTCCTGAAAATTTTGAATTTTCTGAAAATAAAATAAAATATATTGATGAAACTTTAATTGAAAAATCTGGAAATAAATATTTTTTTATTTCAAAAAGTGAAATTCATCCAAATTCAATAATAAAAGTTATTTTGCCTGGAGGGGCTTATTCAAATGAAAATTATTTTATTTTTCCAAAAAATTATAAATTATCAACAAATGGGCAAAATATAATTTTAGAATGGAATCACAATGGAGAAAAAGAAATTTTAATCCCTTATGAAATTAAGTCTGAAAAAAACTATTGGATTTATGTTTTGATTGCTTTTTTAATTGTTTATATTATTTATTTTTATTTTAATAATAAAAAAGAGAAAAGAAACAAATATACTCAAAATCTTTTTAGAGAAGAAAAGAAAATTATGAATTATTTATTAAAAAAGAAGGTATGTTGGACAAAAGAGTTGGTTAAAGATTTAGAAATTTCAAAAGTTAGATTAAGTAGAAAATTAAGAAAATTAGAAGAAAAAGGATTAATTGAAAAAAAGCCTTATGGGAATGAAAATAAGATTCGATTGAAAAAATAAATTCTCTTAAAAATAATATTTCAATTATCTGTTTCCACGAGGGGGCATTGATTGTTAGGGTATTTACAAAAAAGAATTGTAAAAAAACTAATTTTAACATAAAAAAATTGTTTCATCTTGTTTCAAGAATTAATTATAAAGAATTCTTTTCTTATTTTAGCATGAAAATAAATAAAATTAAATCAAAATTTGAAAGATTTTTACCAAGGGTAATGATTGCTTTAATTTATATTGGAATTATATTCATAGGAATAAAATACAAATAAATTTTTTTATAAAAATAAAAAGGAGGATAATAAAAACAAAATGAAAAAAATAGGAACTATATTTTTAATGGCTTTCTTAATTTTTGGTATGATTAGTTTAGTTTCTGCTGAAGAAACTGATTCAGAAATTGAGATTCAAAAACCTGGTTCTATTAATGGGTTTGAAAGGGCCATGGAAAATTTTAGACTTTCTTTAATTAGTAACCCAGAAAAAAAAGCAGAAAAAGCTTTAGAATTTGCTGAAGAAAGATTAGCTGAAATTGAAATGCTTACTGAAAAAGGTAATTTTGAAAAGGCTGAAAAACTTCAAGAACATTATGCAAAGATGATGCAAAAATCTGAAAAAGCTATGGGAAAAATGAAATCTAATGATAATTTAAAAAAATCTGAAAATGCTTTAAGAAATATGGCTAAAATGCAAAACAATATTGAAAGCCATGAAGAAAAACTTAATGAAATTCATACAAGAATTCTTGAAAATAGGGGAGAGAATATGACTGAAGAACAATTAGAAAAATTGGAAGGATTATTTGAAACTCTTTCAGAAAAAAGTGAAGAAATGGCTGAAAAAGTTTTAGAAAAACAAGAAAACTTTGAAATCAAGCATAAAGTTTTATCTGAAATTACTGATGAAAAACTTGAAGAACTTTTGGAACAAATTCAATCTGAAGAAGGTTTTTCTGAAGAAAGAGAAATGCGTCTTAAAAGAGAAAAAGTAAGGAACATGAGAGAAATCAAAGCTCGAGAAATGAACCTTGAAAGACATGAAGAAAGAATTGAAAACTCGAACATGACTGAAGAAGAAAAGGCTTTAGCTCTTGAAAGATTTGAAATGCAAAAAGCAAACTTTGAGCAATTCAAAGAAAGAAAAGAAAAAGGCAAAGAAATTTTAGAACAAAGAAGAGAAGAAGCTAAGAATAAGGTTGAATAATTTCGAGAAGAATATCGAGAAGACATGATTGAAACTATTGAAACTGAACTTGAAAAAAGACAGAATTTGAAAGAAAATGAAACTGAAGAAAGTTTAGTTTAAATTTTTTTTATTTTATTTTTTTAAAAATTTATAAGGTGCAAAAACATTGAAAGAAGATGGGGAAAAAATATAAAATTACAGATTTAAAAAAAAATGATTTTTCTTTGATTCTTTCTGGAGGTTCATCTTACGGAATTTCTCATATTGGAGTTTTAAAATTTTTAGAAAAAAATGAATTAAAACCAAAAGAAATAATTGGTACCTCAATGGGATCTATCATTGGTGCACTTTTTGCTTTAGGTAAAGATGCTCGAGAAATTAAAAAATTATTAAAAAAAATTAATAATATGGGAATTTTAGAAATACATTATTTGCCAATTCAAAAAGATTATGAAAAGTTACATGATTTTTTGAAAGAAATTTTTGGACAAAGAAAAATAAGCGATTGTCAAATTAATTTGAAAATTATTGCTACAAAATTGGCGACAGGAGAGGGAAAAATATTTACTAAAAAAGATGAAATTTATTTATGTGATGCTGTGATGGCATCAATTTCTATACCAGGTATTTTTCCTGCGAAGATTATTAATAAAGAAAAATATATTGATGGAGGAGTTTTTTCAAATCTTGGAATTGAATTTGCTAAAAAGAAGAATATTAAACTTGCTTCCAATGCAATAAACCAAACAAAAAAATATATTGAAATTGAAAGTAAAAGAAAATTTTTGGGCCTTATTAAAAAACGTGTTAATGTCTTAAAATATTCTATCCATTATCTTTTGGAAAACCAAACAAAAGCTAAAATTCCATTTATTAAAAAATTAATTTTAATCGAGCCTAATCTTAATGGTTTTAAAAAATATCTTTTTGATGGTTATGAAAAGATGATTGATATTGGATATACTGAAACTAGGAGGTATTTTCAGAATGTATGAAATAGAAAATATTGACAAAATATTTACTAAATCAAAAGATAAACATTTAGATAAAAAGAAATTTGAAGATTGTAGGTTCTTAAATTGTAATTTTGTAGGTACAGATTTTAGAGATACTTATTTTATTGATTGTATTTTTGAAAATTGTGATTTATCCCTTGCTAAAATTAATGGTGCTAAAATTCACAGGGTTGAATTTATTGGATGTAAGCTTGCTGGATGGAATTTTTCTAGAGTAAATAAAATATTGCTTTCTGTTGATTTTGACAAATGTAAAATTCAACAATCTGATTTTTCTGATATAAAATTAAAAAATAAGAAATTCATTCATTGTGATGTTTCTGATACTGATTTTTCTGGATGTGATTTGAGTGGGAGTAATTTTCATAAAACTAAATTTAAGAATTGTTTTTTTCAAAATTGTGATTTAAGAGAATGTGATTTTTCTAAAGCAGAAGACTTCGTTATTAATCCATTGAGCAATAAATTGAGAAAAGCTAAATTTGATTATCCTGGTGTTTTAGGTTTGGTCTCAGAATTTGGAATTATTATTAAGTAAAAATAAATTTGGTTTGTAAATAATGAATAAAATAATTATCCATCACACTGTGGAAAATTTGTTATTGAAAAAATTTGATAAACTGAGTGATTGGGATAAAATTGATTGGAAATAATTAAATATTTCACATAGGGGAGAGTAAAAAATAATTTTGACGAAGTCAGATTAATTGAAAATAGTAATTAATGAATAAAACAATAAGTCTATAAAGCATAAATTGTTGAAAGTTTTGTCCTGTTCAGTGTTTGATATTTGGAAGTGTTCTACCTCCATCATGTTTAGAGTACTTGAAAGGGAGGAAAATTAAGATGAGTAAAAAAGTATTTGTTGGGAATTTGTCATTCAAACTTCGAGGAAAAGAGTTAAGAGAAGCTTTTGAACAATTTGGAGAAATTGAAGACGCAACAGTTATTCTAGATAGATTTGATAATCGTAAATCTAAAGGTTTTGGTTTTATTACTTTTGTAAATGATGCTGATGCTGATAAAGCAATTGCAGAAATGAATGAAAAAGAATTAGACGGTAGAGCCTTAACTGTTAATGAAGCTAAACCTAGAGAACCTAGAGAATAGGTTTACATTATTTAGTTATTTTTATTTTTTATTATTTAAAATTTGAAAAGAGTGATTCGAAACATATAATGAACTGGAGGAATTAAAATGAACAAAAAAATTTTTGTTGGAAATTTGAACTTTAAGCTAAAAACTGAAGATTTGGAAAAAATGTTTTCAGAATTTGGAAATATTGAAGAATGTATTATTATTACTGATCGTGATTCTAATCGAAGTAAAGGTTTTGGTTTTGTAACTTTCGTTGAAGAAGAAAGTGTAAAAAAAGCAGTTAAATCAATGAACGAAAAAGATATAGATGGTCGGAAGTTAACAGTTAATGTTGCTGAAGAGAAGGAAAGACCGGAAAGAAGCAATAGGCCTAGATTTGAAAGAAAAGAAGTTGAAGAAGACGAATATTCAAAATATTGTAGTACCGTGGGAAAATAAAAAGATATTTTCCATTAAAAACAAAGAAAAATCATATAAAGGGATTTAATTATTTTAATATATGAAAAAGAAAATTATTTTTGGTTTTTTATTTGGGGTTTTATTATTTAGATTAGTTAGTCCTTTAACAAATTTTGAAATTAATCAAATTGGGTGTTCTGCTTTTGAAATTGAAAAAGCAAAGATAATTGGGACAGAAATTCCCAAACAAATACCTTATGGTAATGAATTGTTTAATATTTATATTGGAGAAGAAGTTTTGGGATATATTGAAATTACAGACAGCATTATTTCAGATTTTGGTTGTGTTGAAAATGAAAATGAAACTTATAGGGTTTATATTAAAGATTATTCTGTTTTGGGTTCTTTTGGAGAGACAGCGGATCCTTTTGAAATGCTTCAAGATAAATTGAAAAGTAAAGAGATTGAAATTAAAGGAATTGGTTTTAGTAAGAAAACTAAGATGTTCTTTACTAAAATTGGGTTAAAGATTTTTGGTTGGTTTAATTAATTCTTATTCTAATCCAATGGCTTTCCCCAGAGTTTATGTCTTTGAGAATGTTTTTTGGAAAAGATTGTAGTAAGCAATCATCTTGTTTTTGTTAAGGTTCCGCCATAAAATTTATTAATTGTTTTAGAAAAATAAATTATTGCTCCTCTTGATTCTTTTCTTAATTTTTTATATTTTCTTTGAACTTCTAATCTAAAATTTAAAAATTCTTTTAATTCTAAAGTAGCTTTATGTAAATTTTTAGGATACATACCTGGATGGCAAAATAAAGAGGAGAATTTAATTCATGATTAAAATGTATCAAATTTTTTATTGTTTTATCTTGTTTAATGAATATTTTATTTTCTAATGATTGTTATTTTATATTATTTTAATAAATTATTCGGTAGAAAGATTAACTTTCGTATTCTTATTTGATCTAAATTTTTTAAAAATTTTGTTCACTATGTGACCTTAATTAATATAAAATTGCATTTTTTAACTCTCACTTTTTGTTTCTTGAAAGAGTCCATTTTTTGAAAATTTTTGAATTTTTGATGAATTTGACTTGATTTTGGTAATTTTTGCGTTATAGGGAGACTATTTTAAATAAATTGGGTTAGAAATCAATTAATTTCTTATTTATTTATTTTTTATTGTTTAAAAAAGTTGTTCATACCTTGGACAGCCTTGAATATTATTTATTTAACTTTCTTTGTTAAAAAAGAGATTTTATCGTCGACTTCGCATAATATACCTTGTACGAACTTTCCTCGTATTAAACTTATTTTGGGGTAAAATTGGCTGTTTGTAGTTGTTTGTAGTTGTTTGATTAATTTTTGGTTTGTTTTCAAATTAAGAAGATTCATTAATTAATTTTTGTTTACTTAGCACCCTTTGTTAATGATTATTGATTATAAGAACTTTTTATAACTAAAAAATTAATAAAATTATTTGATTTATTTTTAGAGATAAATTTGATTTTATTTTTTATGAAAAAAAGGTTCGTATAATTTTTATTTAACAATAATTTTTGTTAAATATAAAATAAATTTATAATTATAAGAACTTTCTTCTTGATTATAGGAACTTTTTTGTATTTTTCTAAAATAAAGCTTTCTGAAGCATTATTTCTAATAAAATAAAGCAAAGATTAGTTTAAACTATTTTAAAAATTATATTTGAAATAGAGCTAAATATTTTTAAAAAATTATTTTAATTTTTTATTCATTTAGGTTAACTAAGTGCATAAACTAAAAAAATATCTATTTAAAAGATTAGACAGATATTTAGACATAAAAAATATAACTGTTTTTTAAAATAAAAAAATTTAAATTTTTTGTAAATAACTGTTTAAACAAGTAAACAGATGTTTAAATTATTGTAAAAAAAATATTAATTACATAAGGAAAGAGCTGTTTAAACAACCAACAATAAACAAAACTTAAGAAAAAAATTTAATATATTTTAAAATAAAAAAGGAGGAAATAATTATTTTAGAACAATTTGATAATTGTGTTTTGGTGGTGTTTGTTGGTGTTTATTGGTGTCCAAACAGGCTGTTTGAGGCTGTTTAAGGTTGTTTGTTGCTGTTTATGCTGTTTAAAATTAGAAACTTCGACACACCCTTAAACAAGTCAACAAACAACCAAAAATAGGTCAAAAACACGATTTTATCGAGCATATACTCTTAATTTTACAAAACATTTTTAAATAAAAAAAGCTCCTTAATAATATGTTTTGGTTGTTTGCTGGAAAAAAGAGGTTAGAAGAGGTAAGAAAAGAAACAAAAGAGGGTTTTAATAGTGTGAAAAAGGACATTGTTTCTGTAAGTGGTTGGATTAAACACCTTGATTCTGAAAAAAATTTACAAAAGAAAGACATTTTAGAAATAAAAGGAATTTTATCGTCGGTACAAGAAGAGATTGAAGGATTAAAAAATGTGCTTTCTATTATGAATAATTTTAATACAAATAATATTTTTAAACAACCGTTTAAAACAAATCAACGGGTGTTGAATAAACAAACAGCTGTTTATGATGTTCAAACAGCTGTTCAAACGGGTGTTCAAACACCAAATTTAAGTAGTTTTTCGATAACTGAGAGAGCTATATTGTTTATACTTTTAAATAGTGACATGAAGTTAAGTTATGATGATCTTGCTTCTATGTTAAATAAAGAAAAATCTACTATTAGGGGTCAAATAAACACCATAAAATCAAAAAGTGAGAGTTTAATAAAAGAAATAGTAGAGAAAAATGGTAAAAAAAGGATATATATACCTGAAAATATTAAAGAAAAATTATTAAAAAAACAAAAAGTGAGAATTAAAACAAATAAAAAAGAAAAAAAAGATGAAGAAAATGATTAAATTTAATAAAAAAGTGAGAAAAAGGTTAAAAAATTGAAAAAGTGATGATTAAAGAATGAAATGGGACAAGGTTCCAGAAAAATAAAATGAAAAAGAGGTGAGAGAAAAACAAAAAAAAAGAGAAATAAATAGTAAGGAAAAAGTGTTTTATTTATTCTGTATACCGAATAATTTAAATTATCAAATAAGATTTGAGGGTTTATCGACGAAAAGAATAGTAAGAACAAAATAAAGAATTAGAGAAAAATAGCTCCAGAATTAAAGATCCCTTAATTGAAGGATGGTATTAAGAGATGTTATTTTTTTAAGAGAAGAGGATATACCTAATTTAATCTCTTTATTATTAATTTTATTTTTCTCTATAGGAATATTTTTAGAAATCAATCTACTTACATAATCTCTTATAGAACTTTCAGTTAGTTTAAGCCTCTTAGATAAAGATTTATAGTCAGAGTAACCTAATTCCTCTTCTAATTGATAAATTGTTGAAAAAACAAGTAATTCTTGCTCTGTGAGTCGTTTAAACTTTAATCTTATCTCCTTTTTTAGATTATCTAATGAATTCAAAGTTTTTAATACTGAATCTTCTTCATCTTTTTTTGTGACTTGAAAAGATTTATTTTGAATTATATTTTGTCCCATATTTTGATTATCCGAACTTTTATTTGTCTGTCTGTCTGTCTGTCTGTCTGTCTGTCTGTCTGTCTGAGCCCCTTGATTTCCTATGGAAATACCATAAATTTGGTCATTTAAAGGTTTAAAATGGAATTTATTTGTCGCAATATCTGTCGTATTTGTCTCGACACCATGATTTCTTGTTGAAGTATGTGTCTGATTGTCTAAAGATATGTCTTTATTCTTAAATTTACTCTGAAAAGAAGGCAAATTGATTGAATAAAAAGGTGGAGGAGAGAATTGAATATTTTGTTGTTTGTTTTCTTTAAAATTTAATTTAGAAATAACTTCACAAAGATCAATCATGTTTTGCCTTGTTTCAAATAATTGTGTTTTAAGGGAATTTAATTCTTTTTTTAAAAAAAAAATATCTTCTTTAACTCTTGTAAATGCCCATTTTATTTCTTCCATAAAAAAAGATGTATATACTTCTTTAAAAAATTTAATATAATGTAATATAACTATTAAATTTGACTTTTACTATAAAAATCATAGGCTTGTTGAGAAAGTTTCCATCGAGATCTTCTAATATAATCTATTCCTTTTTTATTTTTTTTAATTTCAATAACTAATTTTTTCTTTTTTAATTCTAATAAAAGGTTTTTCATAAATTCTTCATCTCTAGCAAGTTCTTTTGCTATATATGAAGTAAAAACTGCTTGAGGATTAATACTAAATAAATATGCTAAAATTTGTTCTAATATTTTTTCTTTTTTTATATTAGAAATTTTCATAATTAAATTATATTTAATAACTTTAAATAAATTTTGAATTATTAATTAAAAATATTTATTAAAAAAGTAAATTAATATTTTACTTTTTATTTTGTTTTAGAGAAGGTAATTGAAAATGAAGTGGAAGAGACATTTCTTCTTCCAGTTGTAATGCTTTTACATTGGATTTTCTTAAAATAACATTAAAAAGAGTTATTCTTGTTTCATCTTTTATCTTTTTATCTTTCCAATCTTTTAAAATTTCTTTACCTAATTTTGAATCAAGAGCAATAGCAAGATTTCCAACTAATTCAATTGTTGATATATCTGGTTTATAATTAATTTTATAATTAAATTTTATATTTAAAAATATATCTTTGGATTTTAATAATTCATTTTTTACTTCTTCAATTGAATCAATATTAATTGAAGTATCTATTTTCAAATCTTTAGATATTTTCCTTTTCTTTTCTATACTAATTTTAGTAAAATTAAATCCAATTAATTTCATTGTAATGATAAAATAAATCTTTTGTTTTTAAAGATTTGCATTTTAAAGAAGTATATATTTTTTTATTCTTAATTTAATTCTTAATAATATTAAAAATTATTCAAAAATTAAATTATTCAAAAAAATTTATTTTAAATTAAATCTTCTTCAGAAACAATAACAAAATCACCAATTGCAATAATTGAAGAATAAGGAATTAATAATTCATTTGAGCTAGATTTTTCTAAATTGAGATTTTTTGTATACATTGTTGAATCTTTTACAACAAGATTAATTAATTCTCCTGATTTTGTTTCAAATGTTATGTCTTTAACAAAACCTAATCTTTTTCCTTCTTTTGTTACAATCATTTTACCAATAATTGCATTGAAAGGTAATTTTTCTGTTTGCATAGCATTTAGAATCTTAAATTATTTATAAAGTTATCTCTAGCGTAGAATATAATTCTAATTTAAAATTTAGAAAATAATATAAGGATAATATAAGAATAATAATAATAATAATAATAATAATACAAGAATAATACAAGAATAATACAAGAATAATAATAATAATAATAATA
>CAZRBZ010000006.1:22105-25633 GCA_964598515.1 Candidatus Woesearchaeota archaeon | reverse complement strand
GTGGATTTTGTGTTTCAAATTTTTCCTCAAGTCGTGGATGCCTTTTCAAAAAAGATTGTGCTGGGAGCTTTGGCGAGACGGTATCTCTGAGGCTCATTGTAAAATGGAGTCATCCCTTGTGGAAAAGGTGAGCATCACATTATCGAGGGTGAATGTAAAAATTCGCGCCTCAAAAAGTTTCAATTGAATTCTATTTTTGAAACTTTTTCTTTAGCAAAACCCGCGGTCAAGCCCACAACTTAAGTTGGGGGGTAGCAGATTTTAGCGAATTTGTGACAATCCTTCTTTAATCGCAAGTTCTTTTGTTTCTTTGGAAGTTTTATGTTTTTCAGAATGTGTTTTCCAATATTCTTCTGCTTGTTCTTCCATTTCCAAAAGTCTTGTGTAATAATCAGCAAATTCGTTTAGATGTGCTAGAGCAATTTTTCCTGTTGTTAGCGGGCCATCATTTGAAACATTTGTATTTGAATCAATTGTTCCGTGTTCTAATTCAACGCTCATGCCAATCCTAAATTGTTCTACATCATATTTTTCCCAAGTTATTCCTAATTTTTCACCAATTTCTTTTGCTTCTTCTGTTGTGAAATTTTTTTTCATATGGAAAAGAAGGAGAGGTAGTTTTTAATATTTTGGTAGAATTTTTGAATAATTGGTTTTTGGGAATTAAAACAATTTGCTTGCTGTCGCAAGATTTAATATTAAATTATCGCCTGTGGCACGGACATCGTTTGAGTTTAGATTTTAAGGAAGAAAGAAGTTACTTATAGGTTTAGTTTTTAACAATTAACCATCTAACTTGAGGTTTTGTTTGTAAGGATGTATCCATTAGAGTTACTGAACCTTCTGCTATTATATTATTTTCTTCAATACCATGTATTTTGGATAGTTCTTGTTTTGTTTTAAAATCATCTGGAAGTTTTAGAATTAAATGTGAATAAATCATTTTGTAATTTTTGTGATTTGTTGTTTCTGGTATTTGAAAGATTATTTTTATATAGAAATCTTCAGGATTTTGAAATCTTGAGGATAAACAAGTAATTGATTCTGACATAAGGAATTCTTTTAAGTTTTTTTCTGTATATATTTCTGTTTTATAATCATTATGTTCAAGAGTATTTGTTAATATTAGTTCTGTCATATCTAGTTTAAGGCAAGGAATTATTTAAGTTTTACTGGAAATTATTTGTATTATGTTTGAAAATTGTTGCATAAATTTGAGTATGTAACCTTTTTGAAGTAGTAGGTGAAGATTAATAGCTTACTATAACTCGAATTTAATGTTTAATTATTGCTATGGCAGGAACATGAATTAGGTTTGGATTTTTGAAAGTTTAATTAGTTTGATTGTGGCTCCAGGAAATTAATTCAAGAATGAATAACTAAATTAATCGTTGCACTGCAAGACATGAATGGATATTAGTTGGTAGAAAATAGTTCCAAGAAGAGTTATTTGTATTTGAAATCTTTTTTGTTTAAATTTGGGTCATATATGTTAATTTTTAATTTTTCTAGGTAGGGAATTGCCTCGCAAAAACCTAATCTTGTTTCTATCCCTGTTTGTGGATCACTTATGATTTTTCCTTTTTTTCTCTTTTTTTCTATTTCTATTTGTTTTTTTATTTTTCTTTTTAATTCTTTTTTTCTTTCTTTTTCTATTTCTTTATTTATTATTTGAACTTCATAATCAGTCATCATAGCAACAATAATTAAAGGATCTATCTTTGGAAGAATTTCTTTAATGAATTTTATAACCTTTATCAGTATTTCTTTTTCTTTTTTTCTGTTTTGTTTTAAATAAAAATTATGATACATGAAATTTCTTAATTCTTTGAAGATTTTTGCTTCTTTAGTATATTCAAATGAAATTTTTTTCTTTTTTTTACTTTCTTTTATCAATGCTTTTACAAGATTATATTCTCTTTCTCTTTGATTTTTTCCAAGCATTTTAGCTTGTTTTGGAATTTCTTTGAGATCTCCCAATCTCATTGCATCATTAATATCTGCTAAAGTGTATGCAATTTTATCTGCAATCATGACTACTGTGGCTTCTTTTGTTTGTTTTGAATCGAACGTTATTTTTGCAGATCCTCTTGAATGATTAAGAATTCCGTTTAATGTTTCATAAGTTAAATTTAATCCTTTTCCTTTTCTTTCTATTTTTTGTGCAATAATTACTCCAAAAATATTATGTCTAAATTCTTTATTTGCATATTTTGAGAAAACTCCTTCTCCTAAATGTCCAAAAGGTATGTGTCCAATATCATGTCCTGCAGCTATTGCTTCTACCAAATTAACATTTAGATTTAGTTGTTTTGCAATTTTTGCAGATAAAGCAATAACTTCATTTGTATGAATTGCCCTATCTCTTATATTTGGATTTATGAAATTTAAATCTCTACAATATACTTGTGCTTTTCCTTGAAGTCTTCTGAATGATTTGGATTCGAGAATTTTTATTTTATCATTTAGAAATGGGTCAGAAGTTTCTGTTTCAATAATATTATATTGTTTTTTAGAATATTTTCTTTTAGAATTTAATTTTGACATAAAAATAGTTAATAAAATAGTTATTTAAGGATTATTGTGATAAAAATTGTTAGAAATTATAATTTATGTTTCTTTCTTACACCATCATTTCTAGATTTTCTTCTTTGCCCAGCTCTTATACTTGGTCTAGCTTTAGAAGTTGGATCTTTGCTTCTTAATCCTCTAGATTTTTTAGCTGCAGAAGTTAAACCTCTTTCCGGTCTATTTTGGTTTGTTTTTTTACAGATAAAATTGATTGTTTTGTCATTTTTGATTTCTGATTTTGAGGGATCTACACAGATAACTTCAAAGAAGTAGTGTTGTCCGTCTTTACCTATTTGATATGAGTTTAATACTTCTAAATTTGTGAATTTTTTTGAAGTTCTTTGTTCTGCAATCCATTTATAAGACATTTTTAGATTTTTTCTAGTATGCATTCTTTTTGATCTTCTACCTTTGTTTGGTCTTGGTCTTTTATGACCTCCACGTTTTATTCTTACCCTAATTATTACAAATCCTATTTTGTCTTTATAACCTAAGGCTCTTGCACGGTCTAATCTTAATGGTTTTTCTACTTTTGTGAAAACTTCAGATTTTCTCCATCCAATCATTCTTTCTCTTAAAATCTTAGCATCTGGGTTTTTCCATGCTTCTCTTAAATAGTGATATAGTCCTTTTGTCATAGAATATTGATAGGAAAATGGTTTTTAAAGGTTTTTGTTGGTTTGTTTCCTTTTTGGTTTACTTTGTCAAATTATGGAAATCTAAAAATTTTTTTAGATAATAACTTTTATAAATGAATTCTGTTATAATTTAGTTATACTAAATGATCCAATAGCTCAGTCTGGTAGAGCGCTGCTCTGATAAGGCAGAGGTCCACGGTTCAAATCCGTGTTGGATCATTGATTTTCTCTATGAACCTATGAAATTTTTTTAACAAAAAACTTAGAGGTCCACGGTTCAAATCCGTGTTGGATCATTGATTTTCTCTATGAACCTATG
>CAZRBZ010000006.1:9932-22005 GCA_964598515.1 Candidatus Woesearchaeota archaeon | reverse complement strand
TTTTCTCTATGAACCTATGAAATTTTTTTAACAAAAAACTTAGAGGTCCACGGTTTAAGTCAAGATAAAATCTTGATTTCTTGAAA
Source organism: Candidatus Woesearchaeota archaeon (assembly GCA_964598515.1). GTDB lineage: Archaea > Nanobdellota > Nanobdellia > Pacearchaeales > GW2011-AR1 > GW2011-AR1. Next base: position 21,919 of record CAZRBZ010000006.1, on the reverse strand, counting down.
TATTGAAAAATATTGAAACGTGCAAAGTTTAAACTTTGTGCATAAAAAGTTCTTTAGAACTTTGTCACAAATCCGTGTTGGATCATTTGTTTTTAAGAATTTATTCAGCATCCATTTCTAGAGTCAAAATACCTTTTAGCAAAGAATATTTTTTTAGTGGAAGGTTTATTGGAATTCTTTTTAGGTAGGCTGTTTTTTCTCCAACTGCCCTTACTTCCATACTATTTTCTAATTTGATTATTGAGATGTCTTTAATAGATTTTACTTCTGGAATTTTTATTTCATAATTTATTTTGTTCTCTATTCTTTTTAATTTAGATTCAGGTTCTTTTTTTGAAAGTAATTTCCATTTTTTTAGATTTTCATTTGAAAAGTCTATTGGAAGAAATTTTGTATTCAGTTTTGTTTTAGTTGATTTTTGTTGAGGCTTGATTTCTTTTCCATTAATCATTAATTTTATTTTTCCGTTTTGTAAATTGTTTAAATTTCCCATTTCTTTTCCCATTTCTTTTTCCAACATTTTTATTGCACTTCCAATCATTTTATTCATCATTCCTCCTCCAATTCCAGTAAATATTTTTGGTGTTATTTGCTTAGGTTGTAAATCATTTTTTCCTAACAGACCATATTTTTCTTTTGATTCTTTTGTTTGAAAACCGCAATAAGGACAAAAATTATATGAATTTTTTATTTTTTTATTACAATTTTGACATTTATTTTTTTTTAACATACCATATGAAGAACTGTTTGTTTTTTAAATGTTTTTTAGAATGGATTTATTAAATCATTTTTCCTGCATGTAGTCTTTTATCGCTATAATTTCATGCACGTCTTCTAGAATTGTTGGTTTTGCTTCTTTTATTATTATATCTTTGAAATCTTTTATTCCTTTTATTTTTTTTTTGTGTTTTATTTCTTTAAATTTTGGAATCCAAAATCCCACTACAATCATCCTAGCCAAAGTTCCTATGAAGAAAATTAAATATATTGGTTCAATCCAGTTTGTATTTATGATTTCTATCAATAATGCACCAATCATTCCTCCACTAAATGCACCTATTCCTAAAAATAAATTGAGGTACGAGACTGCTTTTCCTCTTTTTTCTTTGTCAACATTATCATATATAAAATTTCCAGAGGTCATTATGAATGCTGTCCAAGCCGTTCCCCCAATTATTGCTGGAACTAAAAAAAGATATATTTTGTTTGTTGAAAGAATCCATAATAAGGGAGTTAAAGGGATTACAAAAGTTGTTAGTGCAATAACTTTATAATTTCCGTATTTGTCTGAAATTTTTCCCCAAAGATTAAGCGTCAATATTGAGAAAAATGTTCCGGAAAGAGAAATTATAATGAAAGTTAAGTAATCAAATTGTAAATATCTTAAAAGATAAATTGAAACTAGTGGGGCTGTTAAACCAGTAGCCATTGCAAACATACTCCTGAATAATACGAATTTTCCGAAGTTTGAATTTTTTAATTCTTTTATGAATTTTTTGAGATTGAATTCTTTTTCTTTTTTTATTTTTAATTCTGGTTCATAATGCCTTGCAATAAGTCTGACGCAATAAAATCTTGCAAATGCTGCAATTAAAAATAAAAATATAAAACCAATTATTTCATTTCCTGTATTTTTAAAATAATTTAATATTAATGCTGCAGTTATTGCTAAAATTATTGTTGTAAGGGATAAAATGGTTGATCTTTTAGAAAACCATCTTCCTCGAAATTTATTATCCACAATATCTCCCATTAATGAAAACCAAGAAGGATAACCTAATCCTCCTGCAAAAACCATTAATCCCAATCCAATTATTGTTAATACTGGAAGAAATGGAGTGTATAAATTTTGTAAATAAAGGTAACCAATGAATGCAATAAATAACCATGCAATTGCTTCAAGTGTAAGGGTTTTTATTAGAACTTTTTTTCTTTTTGTTTTTCCTATGAATCTTGAACCAACTAATTGACTTATGGGACCAAGATTCCAAATTGAATTTAAAATTATGATTAAGGAACTTTTTGCACCCATTGCAATTGTAAATGGCGCGATATAATAATCACCGAATGATGTCCTAAATGTCCAGAATATTCCTTCTTTTATTGAAAGTCTTCTTGTATGATGTTTAAGTTCTTTTTCTTCAGATTTAGTTGGTTTTTTGTTTTTAGCCTCTTTCATGAGGCTTTTAGTATAATTATATTTTTATAGGTTGGGGTTATTTTATTTGTATGAAAAAAATAAATATGGCTAATGTTGAGAAGAAGAACTTTGTTCAGAAGAGTAGGCATGTTCGATGGAATTGGGAAAAATCTCCAAAAAGTTTTGAAGGAAATGAATTTATTAGGTATCATTTTGTTATCCAAGATGATAAATATAGAAAAGGTAAAATGGAAAGAATCTTGGAAAATATCAACGAAAAAAGCATAATTAATTATTCATTTGAAGAGAAAAATAGGTTGGAAGGGAAAGCTGTTGGAACAGATTATAGATATTTATTTGTTAGTTATGATACTAAAGCCCCTTTTAATTATGTGACTTTTGAAGGTGTTTCTAAAAATGTTAAAAGGGATATAAATTTGGTTGAAAGAATAAAAAAAGGTTGTTCTATTAAGAATTATGTTATTGATTTATATGAGAAGAAGTAATCTTTAAATAATTGTTTTATGTATTTTTTGTATGGAAAAGGAAAAATTTTATGTGACTACGGCAATTGATTATGTTAATGCAGCTCCACATATTGGGCATGCTTATCAAAAGATTGTGGCGGATGTTTTGGCTAGATGGAACAAGTTAATTGGTAAAGATGTTTTGTTTGTTACTGGGACTGATGAACATGGGAAAAAAGTTCAGGAATCTGCTGAAAAAGCTGGAATGGAACCGAAGGCCTTTGTTGATTCGATTGTTCCTAAGTTTAAGGAAGCTTGGAAAGCTTTGAATATTAATTATGATAGATTTATTAGAACAACTGATGAAGATCATAAAAAAGTAGTTGAGGAATTTATTAAGAAATGTAATACTAATGGAGATATTTACAAGGGGAATTATTCTGGACTTTATTGTACTGGGTGTGAACAATTTTATACAGAAAAGGAAATTGAAAATAACCTTTGCCCTTTACATAATAGGCCTCTTGAAAAGATTAATGAGGAAAGTTATTTTTTTAAATTGAGCAAATATAAAGATTTTTTATTGAAATTATATGAAGAACATTCCGAATTTATACAACCAAAAATTCGAAGAAATGAAATTATTAATAGGGTCAAAGAAGGTTTAAGAGATTTATCTATTACTAGAACTTCTTTTGATTGGGGAATTCCTTTTCCTTTGGATAAATTTCATGTGACTTATGTTTGGTTTGATGCTTTGATTAATTATTATACTGCTACTCGAGAAAAAGATCGAGAAAATTTTTGGGGTGAACCTACAGTTCATTTACTGGGAAAAGATAATACTTGGTTTCATACTGTTTATTGGCCTGCTATGTTAAAATCTGCTGGAATTGATTTGCCTAAGGTAACCTTTAATCATGGTTTTTTGACTTTTAATGGTCAGAAAATTTCTAAGTCTTTGGGAAATACAATTTCGCCACAATCTTTAGTTAAAAAATATGGGGTAGATTCAATTAGGTATTTTGTTTGTCGTCATTTTCCTTTTGCTTCTGGGGGGGATGGTGATTTTGATGAGAAAGCTTTGGTTAATAGACATAATGGGGAATTGTTGAATAAGTTAGGAAATTTGGTTAGTCGAGTTACTGGATTGATTGAAAAGAATGGTTTTAGTAATGAAATATATGATGAAACTCATTTGAATATTAAAAATGATTTTGAAAGAATAAACAATTTGATGCAGAATTTTGAAATTGATAAAGCTTTGAATGAAATTTTTGCTTCGGTTGATCGATGTAATGAATATATTCAAGAAAAGAAGCCTTGGGAGACTAAAGATAATGGGGTTTTGTATGTATTAGCCGATGCTATCAAAAGAATTTCAATTTTACTTTATCCTTTTATTCCAGAAACTTCTGAAAAAATTGCAAAGAAGTTTGGAGGTTGGGAATTTACTTTAGAAGAATTTGAGAAACCATTGGGAGATGTTAAAGTTGTTAAGGGTGAGAATTTGTTTGTGAGAATAGAACTTGAAAATAAAGTTGAAGTTGTAAAGCCAAACATTAAAAAAGAAAATGAGCCTAAGGAAATTATGGAAGGAGTTACAACAATTCAATTTGATGATTTTGCAAAGATTGAATTAAAAGTTGCGCAAATTAAAGAAGTTGAAGAAATACCGAATGCAGATAAACTTTACAAATTAAATTTAGATGATGGTTCATCTGAGGGAAGAACAATTTGTGCTGGAATAAAAGAGTTTTATTCTGCAAAAGAATTAATGAATAAAAAAATTATAATTGTTGCTAATTTGGTTCCAAGAAAATTAAGAGGAATTGAATCTCAAGGTATGCTTTTAGCTGCATCAAATAAGGATCATTCTGTTGTTTCTTTAGTTTCTCCAGATAAAGATGTTGAAACTGGAAGTTTGGTTGGTTAAGATATTTTTTATTTTGAGTATTGCTTGCTGTCGCTCGTTATAAGGGTGTGATTATCCGTTACGCTGTGTGCATGAAAGAGATTTAGATTTATCCAAAAATTTATTAGATTAAAATTTATTCTGGGGAGATTTTTTGAGATTAATTTTTCCTTTTTAAATTACTTTGTGAAATTTATTTTATTATTCTAAACTTGTTCAGTAAATTTTTGAAAATAAGAAATAATTAATATTTTCCTCTAAATCTTTCCCATAAAGTTGGTTTATCTACATCTGAATCGTAAGGAACATCAATAATTTTTGCAGCAATTTCTTTATATGCTCTTGAGGGTTTTGATTTTGGATGTGTATTGATTACGGCATCTTTTAGTCGTAATGCTTTTTGTATAATCAAATCTTCTGGAATCATTCCTAATATTGGAACTTCTAGCATATCTTTTACTATTTCTGGACCTAATTCTGATTTATTTTTTCTAACTTTTGTTATAATTACTCCACAGATATTTTTTTTCATTTCTTCTGCAAGTTTGATTGTTTTTAATGCATCTGTTATTGCGGGCATTTCAGGATTTGTTACAATTATTATATCATCTGCAGCATCAATTGCAGACATTGCTTCTTCTCCTAGACCTGCAGCACTATCTAATATAATATAATCTGAAATTTCTAGAAAATCTTTTCTGAAATCTTTAATTTTATTATGTTTTATTTTTTTTAATTCTTTTATGGATAATGAAGCGGGCATAATTTTTAATCCTGATTCGTGTTCATAAACAGCTTCGAAAGGATATGCTTTTTTTTGTAAAACATGATTTAAATTTACTGGCACTTCAGGGGAATTTAAATGTATTCCAATATTAGGTGTTGTAAGATTTGCATCAACAACTAATACATCTTTACCAAATTTATTTATTGCGGCTCCAAGATTTATTGCTGTTGTTGTTTTTCCAACTCCTCCTTTACCAGAAGTAATGACAATTATTTTTTTCATTTTTCATCAGTTAAATATTTTTTTGTTGTATTGATAAATTTTTCCATCATTTCTGCGTAAAGTTTTAATTGTTCTAAATTTATATTTATTTCTTGTCCTCTAAATTGGATTTTTAGTGCGACATTTTTTCTAAATTCTCCAATTCTTTCAAATTTTAAAGTTTCTAATTTTCTAAGCATCATAAAAAAATCAATAGCTTCAATGAATTCTTTATCTTCTGCAAATATTTCTTTAATTTGTTTTATTTTTCCAATAGCATTTTCAGAAATTTTATCCAATTTTCCTTCTTTTTGTGTTTTTTTTAACATGTGGTTAATACAAGTTTCAATCATTTTTCTCCATCTTAAAAGCAGATTTATAATTACATCGCAAGTTTTAGTATATTTCAAACTGACATAAAAGAGGTGGTCTGCACTTATTTTTTCTTGTATTATTTCTTCCATTTTAAATTAGAAACTAGTGTAGGAGGTTATTATTCTTTTTATATTTATCTTTTAAGATAAATTCAAAATAGCTTCTGCAAGATCTTGTGTTTTTTCCATTTCTTTTCTTGCTTGTTCTTTTGTACAGCCTGTTTTTTTTATAATAGTTTCAATATCTTCTTGGGAAATTCCAATTTCTTCTGATTCTTCTTTTTCTTCTCCTGAAATTTGGAAACTTGTTTGTCCTTGCATTTTAATTTTCATAATTGACGGATTTTCTATAATTATTTTATTTCCATCTGTTTTTTCAATTATAACTTTTAATGCATCAATTTCTTCTTGAGCAATACCCATTTTTTTCATCATTCCCTGCATTTGCCTAGGGTTAACTCCACCGAACATTTTAGAATAAGTAGGTCAAACCAATTCGAACTAGAATAATCATGATGATGAATCCAATTACATGTGTTGGTTTTAACATAAATTTACTTTTGTATTCTTCTTTATAACTTACCAATCCTCCGAATCCTCCAGGAAGATTGATTCCTTGACTTTGTTGTGCCATGCTAAATTGAGGTCCGAGGAGTATAAAAAGGTTTTTGTGTTGAGGGAAAAATTATTTTAGGAGAGGATTTGCTGAATTAGGAATTCAAAATGATATTTGAATTATCGCTCTGGCAGGAATATGAATTGAGTTTAGATTTTAAAAAGTTATTATTATTCTTATTATTTTTTGCAAGGAATTTAGTTAGTTGGTTTACGAATGAAAGGAATCAAGTTATTATTTTTATTTTTCAAATCACACAATTCTTTAATTTTTTATCAATTCTCATTTTTACAAACACTGGTGCTCGCATTTTTTTATCTTTTGTAATTTTCAATTATTTTGCTTTTGCAATTAGTCTTGGTTTTACAAAGAGGGTATTTTTTGGTAAATTTTGTATTTTTGGTTTGTCTGTTTTTATTTTTTCTAATTTTGAAAGAATTTCTGATTGTTCTTTTTCTGAAAAACCTGTTCCGACTTTTTCAATATGTTTTAATTGGTTGTTGTGATATGCGGCAAATAAAAGTGTTGAGAGTTTTTTTTCTTGTGTGTAACCAACAATTATTCCATCAATTGTCTCTTGTTTTTTTATTTTAATCCAGGCTTTTCTTCTTTTGTTTTCCCAATATTTTTCTTTTGGATTTTTCCCTATTGCTCCTTCTCCGCCTTTTTTTGTTAAGGTATTAAAAAGTGTTTTTCCTTTTTTTGAGGATTTTATTAGTTTGAAATTTTTATTTTGGGATATTATTTTTTTAAGAATTTGAAATCTTTTTTTTTTGTGATAGTGTTGTTAATGATTTATTATTTAGTTCTAAAATATCAAATGCTACAAAAGTTGAGGGTATTGATTTTGATCTTGTTTGAATTTTTTCTTTATCTTCTAATAAATCTCTGTGTTGGAAGAGATTAAATTCTGAAATTCCTTTTTTATTGAAGATTACTATTTCTCCGTCTAAAACACAGGAGTTTGCTTTGATATTTTTTTGAAAATTAAATTCTGAATATCTGAGGGGTTATATTGTTGTTTCTTCTATTTATGACTTTTAATGAGGAGGAGTATTTGTAAATAATTGTGTGGATTCCATCTAATTTTTCTTCATATGTAAATTTTAAGTGTTCTAAGTCTGAAAAATTTCCTAATTTTGCTAGCATTGGTTTGTAGGTTTTCATAAGTTAAATAAGTAGAAGTTATTTATTGGATTTATTGAAATTTTGGGATATAGAAGAACTTTTAAATTCTGGTCAAGTTGATTTTTTATGAGCTTTAAAGATATTAAGAATTGGGGATTAGAAGCAGAGAAAGAGATTACTGAAAAGTGGATGAAAGATGGAGATTTTGAATTTGATATTAAGTCTAAGAAAAAGATTTATTCTATTGATACTCCTCCACCTTACGTTAATGCTCCGATTCATATTGGTCAAGCTGTGACCTATTGTTATATGGATTTTTTTGCGAGATTTAAGAGAATGAAGGGTTTTCAGGTTGTGTTTCCTTTAGGTCTTGATAGAAATGGTTTACCTATTGAAATGGCTGCTGAAAAGAAATTTAAGATTTCTCCATTTAAGGTTGGAAGAGAAAAATTTGTTGAATTATGTAAAAAATTATTAGAGGAAACTTCAACTGAAACTTTTGATACTTTTGCTAAACTTGGAATTTCATTTACTTCATACAAAGAGGGAGAGCATGTTGGTTCTGTTTATAAAACTGATTCTCCTGAATATCGTGCTTTGACTCAAACTACTTTTGTTGATTTATTTAAAAAAGGTTTAGTTTATGAGGATTCTAGAATTAATAATTGGGATTCGAAATTAAGGACTACAATTGCTGATTCTGAAATTGAATATAAAGATATTGAATCGAATTTTAATGATGTTAAGTGGAAAGTTAAGGAAACTGGTGAAGAAATCATTATTGGAACTACGAGACCTGAATTAATTTGTACTTGTGGGAGGGTTATTTTTAATCCTACAGATGAAAGATATAAACATTTGGAGGGAAAGATTGCAGTTAGTCCAATTTTTGGAAAAGAAGTTTTAATTAAATCTCATCCGATGGCTCAAGCTGAGAAGGGTACGGGAATTGCTATGATGTGTTCTGCTGGAGATTTAACTGATATTCAATTTTTTAGAGAACAAGGTTTGACTCCAGAAATTGCAATTAATATTGATGGAAGAATGAATGGGAAATCTGGACCTTTGAATGGTTTGAAAGTTAAAGAAGCTAGGAAGAAAATTGTTGAATTATTGAAGGAAAAAGATTTATTAGTTAATCAGGAAAAAATTGTTCATAGAACTCCAATTAGTGAAAGGAGCGGAGCTGAAATTGAATTTATTGAAATGCCTGAATTTTATTTGAAACAAGTTGATATTAAAGAAAAAGTTAGAGCAATTTCTAAGGATGTTAATTTTTATCCTGAGTTTGCTAGAAAGATTTTGAATGATTGGATTAATTCTGTTTCAATTGATTGGCCGATTTCTCGTAGAAGATATTATGCAACCCCAATTCCTTTGTGGTATTCTACTGATTTGGTTTGTGTTCCAAATGAGTTAGAATATGTTGAACCTTGGAGAGAACAGCCTAAAGAAGGTTATGATGTTTTGAAGGATAGAAAAGTTATTGGAAAAGTTAAAGATTTTAATGGCATTAAATGGAAGGGTGAAGAAAGAGTTTTTGATACTTGGATGGATTCTTCTATTTCAGAATTAGCTTTATTACAATATAAAAGGAATTCTGAATTTTTTAAAAAAGCTTATCCTTGTTCTTTGAGACCGCAGGGTAAAGAAATTATTCGAACTTGGTTATATTATACTTTGCTTAGAGGTTATTTGGAAACTGGAAAAGCTTGTTTTGAAGATACTTGGATTAATCAACATATTGTTGATGAGAAAGGATATAAGATGAGCAAATCTAAAGGAAATATTATCGATCCTCAAAAGTTGTTGGCAAGTTATGGTGCTGAAGCCATTAGAATGTGGGCAGCTACTGAAGGTGATTTATCCAAATCTGATTTGAAATGTTCTGAAGAAAGGATTAAAGGTGAGAAGAAAACTATTAATAAAATTTTGAATGTTGCAAAGTTTGTTCATATGTTTGAAAAACCTTTGAATAAACCTAAATTAATGATGTTGGATCAATTGTTTGTTGATTATATTGAAGATTTGACTGAAAGAACTGAAAAGGAATATGAGGTATATGATTTTTATCATCCTGCGACTAATTTGAGAAATTTTTTATGGAATATTTTTGCTTCTAATTATGTTGAAGTTGTTAAGAAGAGAGCATATAATCAAAATGAGCAATTTAGTGAAAATGAATGCAATTCTGCTAAATGGACTTTACATTATTTGTTGGAGAGATTTTTGATTTTGGTTTATCCAATTATCCCTCAGATTAGTTCTTTAATTATGGAAGAAAAAGAAGTTGATTTGAAGAAAATTGAATTTCCTAAATCTGAAAAAGGAAGTTCGGAATTAAGTTTGATTGAAGATATTATTAATTTTAATTCTATGGTTTGGAAAACTAAAAAAGATAAGGGTATTAGTTTAAGGGATAAAATTAGTGGGATTAAAGTGCCTGAGAAATTGAAGGCTTTTGAGAAGGATTTGAAAGTTACTCATGGTTTGGATTAATTATTAAAAAGTTTAGAATGAATTTTATTTTGGGAAGAAATAATTATCTGTAAATTTTATCATGATGTTCGTAATCTTCCAGGGTAATTGTTTTGTTATTTTCATTTATTGAAAATGTTAATACAAATGAATTATCTATGTGAATTCTTTTCCACATTTGTAATGGTTTGCTTAAATTTTTATAATGGTGTGGATTAAGAATTATTTCATTAATCTTTTTGAAAATAATATTTAATTGTTTTGGATTTTTTCTTTTTAATTTTTTTAATTTCTTTTCTAGTTGTGGTTTAATTTTTAGAAAATACATTAAGAATTAAATACCTAATCTTTCTTTAAGTTTATCAACAGAACCTACATTAATTGCTTTTTTTTGGATAATTTTTTTTGCTTTTTGTATATATTCTGGTCTCAATTCTGGTTCTAAGAGATTATCTCCATATTGGTTTACTACAATTTGTATTGCTTGACTTTTGTCTCTAAGTGCATATTTTGCTTTGATTACATTTAGAATTTGGTTTGTTCTTTCATCTATGTTGATTATTGCTTGTACCATAATGTGATATTAACATAATGTTAATATATAAGTTTTATGGGTGATGCGTGAAAAAATTAAAGGAAATTTTGAATTAAGAATAAAAGAATTGTAAGACAAGTAAATACTGTATTAATTATTGGCAAGATATATGTATCTTTTTTAATTAAGTTATTCCATTTTAATTTTACAAAAAAACAAGAAGTAAATTCAATAATAAAAAAGAAAAAATAAATTATTAATCCAATGTAAGAACATATTTTTATAAAATTGAATAAGGGATTTGTGATTAATGTTAGATATATAATTATTATTGAAACAAATAAACATGAATTATTAATTTTGTCTTTTGTTATTTTTGATTGAAATTTTTTGAAAATTGATTTTATTTTTTCTTTTTTAAAATTGAAATATAATCCAATTAATAATAGGATATTGAAAATAGTTATAATTAATGTCTAGTTCATAAAATTTCATGATAATTTTTTTATTTAAAGATTTGTATGTTTAAATTAACTTTTACAAAATTTTTTAACAACTTCCATATCTTTTAGCCATTCTGGTTCTAAATGTCTTCTATATATTATTGCTGCTGGATGAAACAAGGGAATTAATTTTATTTTTAATCCATCAATTTCTATTTCTTGGACTTTTCCATGGACATTTGTTATTCCTGGTTGTTTTTTCATTTCATCAACGTTTGTTCCTGCAAGAAAAAATTTAGTTGCGTAATTTCCTAGACTACAAACAATTTTTGGTTTCATGTCTTTTATTTGTTTTAGTAGCCAAGGTGTGTGGGCTTTGATTTCTTCTGGTAATGGGTCCCTGTTTTGTGGGGGCCGGCATTTTAGAATATTAGCAATGTAAATATCTTCTCGTTTAAGATTTACTTTTTCTAATAGTTTATCTAAATTTTTTCCAGCTGCTCCGCAAAATGGAACCCCTGTTTCATCTTCGTTTCTTCCTGGAGCTTCTCCGACAAAAAGAATATCTGCGTTAGTATTTCCTCCACCAATAACAATATTTATACAATCTTTGAATAAGGGGGTTCTTTTTACTAATGCTGCCTCGTAGAAATTGAATTCAGATGATTTTTTGTTTGATTCCATCTGGGAAGAAAAGAGGGAGAGTTTATTAATTTTGTTTTAATTTTAATTTTTAATTAATTTCCAAACCTTTAAAATCCAATTCTTTCTTATTTTAATATGGTAGAACAATTAACAAAAGTAAAAATTAGAAATTTTTTCGTGAGTCAATTGTTTTGGAGGTTAAAATGGTAGAACAATTAACAAAAGTAAAAATTAGAAATTTTTTCGTGAGTCAATTGT
>CAZRBZ010000006.1:0-9832 GCA_964598515.1 Candidatus Woesearchaeota archaeon | reverse complement strand
TTTGGAGGTTAAAATGGTAGAACAATTAACAAAAGAACAATTAAAGGATTTTTTGATTGAAATGGCGGAGCATCGTGGCAGAGCTACTGAATTGATTACCGTTTATGTTCCTTCTGGCTATGATATTAATGTAGTTAGTCGGCAGCTTGAGGCGGAGAAATCTACTGCTAAGAATATTAAATCAACTTCTACTCGTAAGAATGTTACTGAATCTTTGGATAAAATTGTTCGAGCTTTAAAAGATTATAAAGTGACTCCTCCAAGGGGTCTTGCGCTTTTTGCTGGAAATATTAGTAAGCTTGAGGGTCAAAGTGATATGCAAATTTGGGAAATTGAACCTCCTGAGGAAGTTAAAGTTAGATTGTATAGGTGTGACAAGGAATTTGTTTTGGAGCCTTTAGCATCTATGACTGAAGTTCAAGAGATTTATGCTTTAGTTGTTATGGATAGAAAGGAAGCGACTATTGGCCAGTTGGTTGGTAAGAGAATTGAAATGCTTCAGAATATGAGTAGTGGAATTCCAGGTAAAGTTAAAGCAGGTGGTCAGTCGGCTCAGAGATTTCATCGTATTACTGAAGGTTTAACTAAGGATTTTTATAAGCGAATTGCTAATGAAGTTAAGACTTTATTTTATGAAGAAAAAAAATTGAAGGGAATTATTATTGGTGGGCCTATTCCTACCAAAGATGAATTTGTTGAAGGAAAATATTTGCTTACTCAATTACAAGATAAAATTATTGGAATTAAAGATCAAGGAGATACTTCTGAATCTGGTTTGAAAGAATTGGTTGAATTGAGTCAGGATATTTTAGCTAATCAGGAAATTATTCGAGAGAAAAAGATTTTAGAAAATTTTTTTGATAATTTGGGGGCAAAACCTGAAACAACTCCTTACAAATATGATAATGTTAAGAAAGCTTTGGATTTTGGTGCGGTGGATATTTTAATTTTTTCTAAAGATTATGATAAAGTAAAAGGAAGAGAATTAAAAGATATTGCTGAGAGAATGGGAACTAAGATTGAAGTTGTTAGTAAAGAAACTGAAGAAGGAGAGCAATTTTTGAATTTGGGTGGGATTGGTGCTATACAGAGATTTAGAATTTAGAATTTTTGTTTCTCTTTGATTTATACTCGTTAAAAAAATTTCTGAAATAGCGATGCTATTTTGCGAAATTTTTGTAACTTCGTCTAACACTAAAGATAAATCAAAAATGGAATAAGAAATTAAAAATTAATTTTTATTCCTGTAGAAAGATATGAAATTTCTTTTGTTTTTATTTTTGGTTTGTAGAAATCTTTTGGTGATTGGTATTCTGTAAATAAAGTCATATTTGGTTTTCTTAGAATTAAGAAGTTGTATTGTATTTTTGATTGGGATAGTGATGTTGGAAATTCTTGAATTTTAAGTTCTAATTTTGGAAAGTTTAAATTTATTTTTGTTGTGTCTTGGGCTTTTGTTTGTAAAGGGATAAATGTTAGAAGTGCTGTTAGTCCCAATGTTTTGAATACCATGTTAATAGATATGTTTTAGAGTTTAAAATAATTGTTGTATTAAAAAACATCATGGAATTTGTTTGGAAATAGTCCTGAATCTTGGCAGTGATACACCTTATGGAGGTTTTGATTCCAAATCCATTTTATTTCTAAGTTATTTTTTTCTAGGAGTTCTTTGTTCTCTTTGGATAATTTAAGATAGGGTGGTTTGAAAAGAGTTGGTTCATAGCCAAAACAATCTTTGAAAATTTGTTTTGCTTCTATTAGTTCTGTTTCGTTTACATAATTTTTAAATTCATGGTATGAATGAGTTATCCCATGCATTCCGAGTGTTTTATTAAGGGAAAGTATTTCTTGACACCAAGTTTTATTTTCAGATATTGGTGTATTTAGATATTTTGGCATAACCCATAAAATATCTGCTTTTTTTATGTATTTTTTTTCACATTCTCGAAGTGGATGAATGTCATCTATTTCTCTTGGTGTTGTAAGACGTATTAGGAATAATAAGATAAAAAGGGAGATTAGGATTATTAGGATTATTTTGGAGGTTTTCATATTTTAGATTAGTCAAAATCATTTTTAACTTTATTGTAATTTGATTCATTTCGTTTATATAACTGCTATAAATTCTACGAAGTAGTTCGAGAATTTAGGAAAATAATTAATATAATCTAATAATTAATTTAGAATTTGTTTTTCAAATAATTGTGTATTCTAGATAAAGAGAGCGAAAAGTAAATTTGCGTTTAACGATTAAATTGAGTGAGCTATTGGGAATTTCAATAAAGATTTTATTTTTAATTTTATTATCAAACAATCTTCCATTTCTAATTTATCTCCTTGAATATTTAAATTCCTAATAATTATCAATTAATCAAAATTAATTGTTATTGGATGAAAATTGTTTTTTTAATTTGAATTCCACATTTTTTTAAACCCCTTTATCTTTTGTTTTTTATGGAAATTAGTAGGAAAACAATTGATGAGATTGATTGGTCTAAGGAAAAAGAGAATATTCGTTTGATTGAGTCGATTTTATTTATTTCTGGAAGATTTTTGTCTATTCAGGAATTAATGAATTTATCTGATTTGAATTCTTTGATGATTATTGAATGTTTGGGAAAATTAAGGGATAAACATAATGGAGAGGGTTCTTCTTTGGAGATTCTTGAGAGAGATAATCTTTGGAAAATGGATGTTCGTTCTGAGTATCATTATTTGATTAATAAATTGGCAGGGGGTTCCCAGGAATTTACTAAAGCTGAGCAGGGAACTTTGGCGATTATTGCGTATAAACAACCAATTAAGCAATCTGTTATTATTAAGATACGAGGAAATAAGGCATATGATCATGTTCATAAATTTATTAAATTGGGATTGTTGAAGGCTAAGAGGGAGGGGCACACTAATATTTTGACTTTAAGCGATGAATTTTATGATTATTTTGGTGTTGCTGCTAGTAGTGGAAATGTTTTGAAGGAAAAGGTTATTGAAAAAGGGAAAGAAGGGGAAGAGTAATTTTAACATAAAAATCTTTAAAAGGATAGAATTCTGTGGATTATAATGAAAATGAATTATTTTTGGGGTAAAAGTAAATGGATTTTTTAACAAGTGTTTTTTTAGTTTATTCATTCATTGCATTTTACTTTTTGTTTTTATTTGTTCTAATTTATTTTCAGAATAGGAAGGATATATTGAAAGTTCCAAAGATTACTAAAAGATATGATATTTCTGTTGTTATTACTTGTTATAATGAGGGTGATACTATTGGAAATGCTATTGATAATTTGGTTAAAAATGGATATTCTAATTTAAAGAAAATTGTTGTTGTTGATGATTGTTCTAAAGATAATTCTTATGAGATTATTCAAAAATATGTGAAGAAATATCCTGGCCTGGTTATGGCTGTACAAACTCCTAAAGGTACTGGGTGTGCTGCTGGTGCTAAAAATTATGGTTCTAAATTTGTTGAAACTGAGTTGATTGCTTTTACTGATGGAGATAGTTTTCCTGAGAGGGGTGCTATTGAAAAGACAATTGGATTTTTTGATGAAAAAAATGTTGGTGCTGTGACTTCTACAGTTCTTGTTAAGAATAGGACTAATTTATTGTTGAGATTGCAAGCTATTGAATATATTGTTATTAAATTTACCAGGAAATTGTTGGAATATATTGGTTCTATTTATGTCACTCCTGGCCCTTTAGCGGTTTATAGGATGTCTGCTTTTAAGAAAATTGGAAGGTTTGATGCTAAAAATTTGACGGAAGATATTGAAATTACTTGGAGAATGATGTATAATGGATATGATGTTAAGATGAGTATTCCTTCGAAAGTTTATTCTGTTGCTCCGCATACTTTCAAAGATTGGTTTAGGCAGAGAATTCGTTGGAATAAAGGTGGTGTTCAAACAATGATTAAGTACAGTGGTAGTTTTTTTAAGAGAGGTATGTTGGGAGCTTTTGTTTTACCTTTTTTTGTATTTTCCTGGTTTTTAGGAGTATTTGGTTTATGTGTTTTAGTTTATAGATTATTTAAAGCATTAATTATTAGGTATCTTTTGACTACTTATTCAGTTAAGGCTCATGCAGCAATTTTAACTTTGAAAGATTTTAATTTAACACCTAGTATTTTGATTTTTATGGGCCTTGTTTTATTTGCTTTAAGTTTAATTTTTTCGATAATTGCACTTTTGAGTATAAGAGAAAAGAAAAAATTTAAAAGGCCAAATGTTTTTATTTTTTTAGTGTATGAGTTTTTTTACCTTCTGACTTATCCGGTCATTTTGGTGGTTTCTGCATGGGAACTTTTAAGGGGAAAAAAGACTTGGAATTAAAAGGTGCAAATCCTTGTGGGATTTTTACACTCTCACTTGATTTAGAGACGATTGCCCAACGGGTGTCCATCAATTAAAAATAAATTAAGAACATATGAAAAAACAGTATAATGTATTTTGGCAAGCATTTTTGTTAGCAGTAACTTTTTTAGTTATTGGTCTTTATTTGGGGATTTCTTTAGAGCAAGGAAGATTAACTGAAATCAATGATTATTATATTCAATCTGAAGTTTCTTTAATTGATATTTTAGCATTAGATAATTTAATTGATGCAAATTCTCTTAGTTGTGAAGATTTAAAATCTGCAAATATTGCTTTGCTCAATAGAGTTTATGAGGAAGCTAGATTATTGGACGAATATGAATCTGCTGGAAAAATTACGGAATCTATTACTTCCTTGCATAAAAAATATGATGTTTTGAGAGGTTATTTGTGGATTAATACAATTCAAATTAAAAGGAATTGTGGGGATGATTTCAATACTTTGGTTTATTTTTATAATTATGAAGAAGAGGATTTGACAAAGAAGGCTGAACAAAATGTTTGGTCTAAGGTTTTATATGAAATAAAACAGGAAAGAGGAGATGATGTTATTTTGATTCCTATTGCTGCAGATACTGGTTTGGAATCTATTAATTCAATGTTGAAGGCTTATGATATTAGTGATTTTCCGGTTGTAATTATTAATGAAGATGTTGCTTTAGATGAATTGGTTGCGAAGGAAGAGATTTTGGAGTTGTTGAAATAGTGATATATTTTTAAATTTGTTTTTTATTATATTTTCATGAAGTTATCTATTATTTTTCCTGCATATAATGAGGGTGAAAGAATTCTTTCTGTTCTTGAAAATTATTATTCATTTTTTAAGAAAAATTTGAAGAATAATTTTGAAATAATAATAGTTCCAAATAATTGTTCTGATAATACAGTTGAAATAGTTAAAAAATTTTGTTCTGATAAGGGAGAAGTTAGTTTTTTTGAAATCAAAGATTATTCGGGGAAAGGTGGTGCTGTAATGAAAGGTTTTGAATTAGCAAAAGGGGATTTGATAGGATTTGTAGATGCTGATGAGAGCACATCTCCAGAAGAGTTTTTTAAATTATATTTAAATATTGGAAATTATGAGGGGATAATTGGATCAAGAAGAATTAAGGGAGCAAAAATTATTCCCAAGAGAAAATTTAGTAAAAGTATTAGTAGTTTAGGATTTAATTTGATTGTTAGAGCTCTTTTTGATTTTGGATATAGGGATACACAATGTGGTGCTAAAATATTCAAAAAAGAAGTTGCAAAATATTTAACTAAAAATTTTAAAGAAATTGGTTGGATATTTGACATTGATTTATTAAATTTATGTAAGAAGAAAAGTTATAAAATTAGAGAATTTCCAATTCTTTGGGTTGATGATGAAGGTTCTCACATTAGTAGTTTAGATGGAATTAAATCTGTGTTAAGAGTAATTAGGTATAAATTTATTTTTTAAAAACCCAAAACATTGAACCCAAGAAGCTTAGTGGAATTGATATAGCTAATCCAGAGAGTGCAGCTATGTTTGCGGATAAGATAGATTCATTTAATAAAGATAAGACAAATTTTCCCAATAATACATTTGAACTCATTGAAATTCCATATAGGATTACAAATTTCCATATTTGATGTTGAGTCTTTTTATTTTTTGCTTTAAATGTTACATTTCTGTTAAATGTAAAATTAAAAGTCATTGAAGTTGCAATCCCCCCTATTCTTGATAAAACAAACATAGATGAAGTTATAAAAAATAAATTAAAGAAGGCTAAGTCAATTAAGGTAGCAATTCCCCCAGTTATACAAAATAAAATTATTTTATGAAATGTTTTGTTTTTGATTATTTTGTTTATTATCTTCATTAAATTTTGAATGACTAAGTTTTTATAAATGATGAGTTTCTAATGTTTTTATGAAAAATTGGTTTAAAAAAAATTGGGAGATTCTTTTGATAATATTCATTGCATTAATTCTATTTTGTAAACCTTTGTTTTCCAATCAGCCTCTTGGTCTTGATGCAATTGGACATTTAAGTAAAGTTTCTTATATTCAACAATTTTTTCCAGTGAATTGGGATATGTCTTGGTATTCAGGAAGTTTATTTTTGAAAATGTATCCTCCTTTATTTTATTATATTGTTTCTTTATTTCCTAATGTATTTTTTGGTTCCAATTTAATTTGTTTTTTGAGTTTATTATTTACTTCACTGGGAATTTATTTTTTAATTAATTATTTAACCAAAAATAAAAAAATTGCTTTAATTTCTGGATTGAGTTTTTTAACTGTTTTAAGTATTTCATATTATTGGATAGCTGCAGGAAATTTACCTTATTTTGCTGCATTATGGACAATTCCTTTTTCTTTATATTTTTTAGAAAAATTGATAAGAGAGAAAAGTAAAAAATATTTTGTATTTTTTTCTTTAGTATTTTTTATTAGTATAATTACTCATGTAGTAACTGGATTTTTAATAGGGTTATTTATGATTATTCGGTTTTTATTTGAGGGATTTAATTTTAAAAATATTAAAAAAATGATATTTTATGGAGGAATTCCAGTTTTATTATCTGCTTTTTGGTTTATTCCTTTTTTATTTTTTTCAAGTTCTGCGGGAGAGTATAGGGGATATGTTCCTGATGTCCTAAGTTTATTTGGATTTGGTAAGTGTTGTTGGGGGCTACAGGCAGGAGGAATAGGTCTTGTTTTATTTAGTTTTTTATTAATTTTGTTTTTGGGTTATAAAAAGATGGATAAAAATGAAAAATATTATTTGTCTGTTTCTGGAATTTTAGGATTTTTAATGATGGGGGGGCTTTGGAAATACTATCCTTTTGGAGTTGATCCAGTTAGATTTATTTTGCCTTTCTCTGTGCTTATAATTATATTTTCTAGTTTAGTGATAAATAGGCTAAAATTATTAAAAAATAAGAAAATTCTTGTTTTAGTAATTCTTCTTTTGTTTGTTGGGTTAATATGGAATGTTTTAATAATAAATCAGAATTTTGAAAAATATAATTATGTTGAGGAGGGCAGCAGATATCTTATTATGAAAGAATTGACTAATAATGTAAATTTCCCGATTCAAAATCAAATTACAAATTATAGGCTTGGCACTTCTAGATATGTTTTTGGAGAAACCATTACTTATTTCATGCCCTCCGTTCAGCATACTTTTGGTTATCAAGATGCAGGAATGCTTAATCAACCCAGATATTATGATATGAAATGGCATATTTGGGAGTCTAGCAATATTAATGATTCTATATATTGGCTTGATTGGTTTGGAATTAAATATTTTGAGGGAACTCCTGAAGAATTTTTAAATAAGTTTGAAAATGATTCTAGGTTTAAAAAAATTAAAAAATTTAATCCAACAGGATATAATTTCATTTTATATGAATATTTAGAGGCTAAACCAATTATTTCTTTGGTTGATAGTTTAGATGAGGGGAAAATGGGGGAAGTTAAAAAATTTAATTTTGAAAGAAATCATCCAGATGAAATAGTAATAACTTACAATAATTTCGAGAGTGATGATATTATCATTTTTAAGGAATTTTATCATAAAAATTGGGTTGCTCAAGAGTTGAGTTCTGGAGAAAAATTGAAAGTTGTTAAAGTTGGTCCAGGATTTATGGGGGTTTATCCAAATGAAGGATCTACTGGGGTTGAAATGTATTACAAAAAAAGTTTTATCGAATATTTAGGGAGGTTCTTTTCATTTATTGGAATTTTAGGATTAATTTTTAATAGAAAAATTGGGAATTTCATCCAATTAATTTAGCCTTTCTATCATAACAATCTTAAAAAAGAGAATATTTCTTATTGTGTTATGGCTAAGTGTTATTTATGTGGAATTGAATCAGGAGAAGTTCTTCTTTATGAAGGAATTCATAAAAAATTTGGTATTGTAAATATTTGTAATAAATGTTATGCTAAGAATATTATTCCTTTAATTGAGAAAAAAGAGATTAATATGGATGAAATTAATAAACGAGTTAGTGTGCGTGAAAGGTTGTCTCGTATGGCTCATGTTGATGTTAAAAGGGAAGAAGTTAAAGAAATAAAAATATCTAATGATGATGTTCATTTAAAAGATTTAGTAGAAAAAAATTTTAAAAAAGATATTGAAATTGGTCCGAGACATTTTAATGATTTAGTTGATAATTTTAACTGGGTGGTTATGAGAAAAAGAAGAAATATGAAATTAACTCGTAGTGAACTTGCTGATGCAGTTATGGAACAACCGATTGTTATTGAATCTTTGGAAGGGGGAAATTTACCTAAAGATTATGTTCTTTTAATTAAAAAAATTGAAAATTATTTAGGAATTAGACTTTTGAAAAAAAGTGGCGAAGTTAAACCTGAGGAAATTCTTGTTGAGTCTAGGATTCCATCTGGTATTTTGATTGAAGATTTGAAGAAAAAAACAGAGGAGAAAAAAAGATGGTTGTTTGGTAGACAAAAGAAAGAAGAATTGCATAATGAGGAAGAAGTTTTAGAGCCTGAGGCGAGTATTGAGAATAATGAAACACCCCAGGAAGAGAATCTTGAAAATAAATCTTTGGATGAATTAAGTGATGAAGAGATTAATGATTTGATTTGGGGAAAGAAGTAAAAGAAAGGCAATAAATCTCACGAAGTAGTTCGGAGATTTAAATGAGCAAATAATTACCTGAGAACAAATTCTGTTGGGTTATTAGATTTACATTAATTATTTTTTTAAATTTTAGAATCACATTCTTAGAATTTATTTATAATCTTCTGAACAAAGTGAAGTTATTTAATTTATTTTAAAGATTTATATTTTTGGAGTTATCGCAAGTTTTATAAATGAAATTATTGATTTGTATATTATGGAAGTTAAGATTTTAAGCAAAGAAAAGAATGAGGTTCAATTTGAAATTTCAAGTTTGACTTTGGCAGAAATTTTAAGAGTTTATTTGAATAAAGATTCTGCTGTTAATTTTGCAGCTTGGAAAAGAGAACATTTTACTAAAAGTCCTGTGATGAAAGTTAAAACTTCTGGAAAAGATGCGGTTAAAGCTGTTGATGATGCGGTTAAGGCTGTTATGGGTGATTTGGATAAGGTTGAAAAGGATTTTAAGAATTCTAAATAGTTTTGTATCTAAGCGGATAAATTTCACGAAGTAGTTCTGAAATTTTAAGAGGATAATTAATATGGAAATTTAAGAAGTTATTGAATCTTTGTGATAGAGTATAATAATTAATTTGGAAGTGGGCCGTTGAGATGATTATTTATTTAATAAAAGTGAACGAAAAGTAAATTGGCATTTAGCGATTTAATTGAGTAAATAATTAATAATTTATAGGCTGTTTTTGAAATCACGACTTAGACCAAAATCACTGCGTGGATTTTGTGTTTCAAATTTTTTAAAATTTTCCTCAAGTCGTAGATGTCTTTTCAAAAAAGATTGTGTCAGGAGCTTTGGCGAGACGGTATCCCTGAGGCTCAT
>CAZRBZ010000005.1:0-25919 GCA_964598515.1 Candidatus Woesearchaeota archaeon | reverse complement strand
ATCTCCTCCAGAAAAATATGGGAGTGCCAATAGTAAAAATATTTCTGATGAAGAACTTGGAAAGAAAGTTAGAGAAGCATTAGAACAAGCAGATTAAACTAACTCCCTTTACTTGACAAGCCCTCGGAACCAAAAAATAAAACACATAAATCTTTATCAATAATTATTTTTTTAATTATCTATGACTAAAGACAAAATTTATCCACAATATATAAATTCCCAAGACATTGAAACATTTATTAAAAAAAATGCTTTGAATGATACTTGTAATTATTTGCATTCCAATTGGGCAATAGATAAAGATAGATTTCAATCTAAAATATATTTTGCAATTTCTTTATCATTAGCAATTTTTACAGCCTTATTTCCTAGTCTGATAATGTTTTTAATTTTATTAAATTCCCTAACAATCTTATTAATTATCTCTACAAGAAAATTCAACAAACAAAAAAAGAGATTTTGGGATAATAGAAAGATAATAAAAAAATCTTTTTCTGAGTGGGGTTTAGAATTTAGAGATTAAATAAGCCACACCATTTAACACCATAACCCAAGCCACGAAAACTTAACACTCTCAAGAATAAAAACTTTTATAAACCCAAACTTCTCAATATGGATAAGTTAAATGGCTCAAAGCCAATCTATTTCCGAGAGGAAAGACTAACTCAAGATGACAAGTGTATATGAATTAGATGCTAGCGAATATAATCAAAAATTAGCAGAAGCTTTAAAACAAATTCCAGAATTTAAACAACCAGAATGGTCAAAATTTGTAAAGTCTGGACCGTCAAAAGCAAGACCAATTGAAGAAGAAGGTTTTTGGCATAAAAGAGCAGCAAGTGTTCTAAGACAAATTTACAAAAAGAAAATTTTAGGAGTAAATAGATTAAGGACGAAATATGGTTCGAAGAAAAGTAGGGGAGCAAGACCAGAAGAATTTAGAAAAGCTTCAGGTAAAATTTTAAGAACAATTTTACAACAATCAGATAAAGCAGAATTAACAGAAATTGCAAAAGAAATTAAAGGTGTAAAAGGAAAAAAACCTGGAAGACAATTAACACAAAAAGGAAAGGAGTTCTTAGAAACTATTAATTAAAATGGGAATTAAATATAAGAATAAAAAAGAAAAGTTAACTGTTAAAGGAAGACAAACTAAATGGGCCCCAGTTTGGGCAGTATTAAGAAAATACGGAACTGGAAAAAGAGTTCACCCTTCAGCTATGACTCATAATAGGCGATCATGGAGAAGAACTAAACTTCATATTAAACCCAGAAAAATGAGGAAATCACATTTTGGTTAATTAAAAATGACAGAAACTAAATCAAATAAAATTGAAAGAGAATATGTTATTCCATTAAGAGAAAAATGTAGGCCTGTTCCAAGGTATAAGAAAACACCAAAAGCAGTAAAATCTGTAAAAGAATTTTTAGCAAGACATATGCAAATTAGAGATAGAGATTTAAAGAAAATTAAAATTGATAGATTTTTAAATGAACAATTATGGCAAAAAGGAATAAAAAAACCATTACACAAAGTTAAAGTTAAAGTTGTAAAAGAAGGAGATATTGTAAGGGTTTATGCAGCAAATCTTCCAGCAAAGATGAATTTCAAGAAAATAAGAGAAGAAAAAAGAGAAAAAAAAGGAAAAGAAGCTTTAGAAAAGAAAAAAGAAAGTCAAAAGTCAATGATGGAAAAAGCTAAAGATCAGATAAAACCTCAGAAAGAAGAAAAAACAACTGAGGATAAAGATAAAGATAAAGACGGTGTAAAAGATAAAGTTGAAGAAAAAGAAAAAGAAAAAGCTATAGAAGAAACGGAAAAGAAAGAAAATAAAAAAGAAGCAAAAGAAAAGAAACACACTACTTCAATAAAAAAGACTGGTGAACCAGAAGAAAGAGTAGTTGAAAAATAAATTAAACACAATAATTCTTTTATACTTAATTTGCTGTTTTATTTAATGCAAAGAAAATATAATCCTTCTAAAAAATTAAATCCCTTGATTTCTGAAATAGGTATTTCAAAACATTTTTCTAAACATTCAAAAGAAATAGATGATACTGTCAAATTTAGAAGAGAAATGAATAATGAAGTTTTAGAAGAATTAGCCAGAATACATACAAAAGATAATCAACGTGATTATGAAAAAAAAGAAACTATTGTTTTAGTCCACCCATTTTATTTTATGCATGATAAAAAATACTTAAATAAAAAAACAACTAAAGAATTTGATAAATATTATAAAAAACTTGAATTTGTTTTAAGAAATAGTTATCCCAATTTTTCTCTAGTATTATATGACTCATATTTAAATTATGTAGCAAGAACAGGTAAATTAGCAGAAAAAGGATATTTTGATAAAATAATCTTTTCAGAACAAGATTCAGGAATTACAATGAATAAATTAGAATTAACTTATTTTAATAAAAAGAAAATTTTTGTTGGGGGATTATATAACGGAGGTTGTATAGGAAAGGCCATAACAGAAATAAGAGAAAATTCAATTCCCAGGAAAATTCGTGCAATAAAAGATTTAATTTTAGAAGACATATCTTTAAATGAAAAATCAATAAGATCAAAAAAGATTTATGATAGATTTAGTAAAAGAGTAAGAACAACAACTGTTGAGAATTTATTTGAAGAGAAATTTGAAATGTTATTTGGGAAGTAACCAAATAAATTTATAATGCCATTTCTATTTTCTTTGTTACATGACACTCCACCACATAACAAAAGATTTACAAAGAGCTGCTTCAAAAGAAAAAGCAAAAAGTTATGCAAGATTTTTTCATCAAAGTTACACAAACAAAAAAGATAGATTTATTGGAGTTTCTTTACCTGAACAAAGACAGATAGCAAGAAGGCATCCAGAAGTAAATATGTCAGATATTCAAAAACTCCTAAAATCGGATATTCATGAATATAGAATGATTGGAGGAATAATTTTAACGAGTAAATTTAAAGATAATCCTTCAGAAGAATTAGTTCAATTTTATTTAAAAAATACAAAAAATTTTTATAATTGGGATTTAGTTGATGTAACTTGTGCTAAAATTTTAGGTAAATTTTTATTAGATAAAAAGAAAAAGAGAAAAATACTTTATAATCTAGCAAAATCAAATAACCTTTGGGAAAAAAGAATTTCAATTGTTTCTACATTTGAATTCATAAGACATAATGACTTTGGAGATACATTAAAAATAGCAGAAATTCATTTACAAGACAAACATGATTTAATGCATAAAGCAATAGGTTGGATGTTAAGAGAAGTTGGAAAAAGAAATGAAACTATTCTGAAGGATTTTATAAAAACAAATTACAAAAAACTTCCTCGAACAACATTAAGGTATGCAATAGAAAGATTTTCCGAAGAAGAAAGAAAAAAGATGTTGAAGGGTGAGTTTAATTAATTTTTCAAAATTAAAAAATAAATTTCACGAAGTAGTTCGGAAATTTTAAAAAAATAATAGTTAATATAAAATTTTTAAATATGATAATTTAATCTAAGAAATATTTTCCAAAATAATTTAATATTCAAATAAAAGCGTAGCGAAAATTAAATCTGCATTTAGCGATTTAATTAAGCGGAGCAATTGAAACTATCAATAACAAAATGAAATGAATCAATTATTCTCCCCAATTTTTAAAAACTGTTCCTTCTTCTTTGCTCCATGAAAAAAACACCCTATGCCTCATATCTTTCAGGAAGTTTAACAAAAGGTTGCAAACTCTGTGTTAAAGGTCAAAAAATGGTTTTATTTGTAACTGGGTTATGTTCCCGTGGCTGCGAGTTCTGTCCATTATCAAAAATGCGTAAATCAATTGATAAAATTTATGCAAATGAAAGAAAAATTTCTAATGAAAATGCATATGATGAAATAATTGAAGAAGTAAAAATTTCAGGAGCAAAAGGCTGCTCGTTAACTGGAGGAGATCCATTATTAAAATTAAATAGGACAATAAAATTAGCAACAAAATTAAAACAAACTTTTGGAAAAAAGTTTCATATTCATCTCTATGCATCAACAAAACTTGTCACAAGATTAAAATTAAAAAAATTATCAAAAATAGTAGATGAAATAAGATTTCATCCAGATTTTGAAAAACCAATAGAACAAGAAATAAAAAAAATAGCTTTAGCAAAGGAATTTTGGAAGAAAAAAAATATTGGAATAGAAATCCCTTGTTTTTCAGATAAAATAAAAAAAATTCAAGAATTCATAAAACAAGCAGTTCCTTATATCTCATTTTTAAATATGAATGAATTAGAGTCAGGAGAATTTTCACAAAAATATATGTCAAAAAAATATAAAATAAATAAAGATGGCTACACAATATCAAACTCAATCGATGCTGGAAAATATCTAATAAAAAAAATAAATGAATTTGCTCCAAAATTGAATATGCATTTATGCACAGCAGAATTAAAAAATTGGCATCAATATAAAAACAGATTAAAAAATTACAAAATGTTCCCTTTCGCCAAAAAAACAAAAGACGGAACAATAATTTATTTTGCTACAAATTATTCCAAAGAATTTCTTCCAAGCTTACCTCCAAAACAATTTTATTTAGATAAAAAGAAAAACAGAATAATTCTTCATCCAAAATTAGTAAATAAACTAAAAGATAAACTTGAAATATTTAGAATAGAAGAATATCCTACCTACGATAGAGAAGAATGTGAAGTTGAAAAGATTTAGTTTTTGCTTTCTTAAAATTGTTCTACTTAGTCTCAAATAAACAAATTCAATTATTGCCCAATGGCAAGGCAAGGGGAATTTAGTTTGTGGTAAAATTATTATCTCCTCCCGCGGAAACGGATAATTAAATTTTAATGACGAACAAAGTGAGAAATTCTATTTTTAGTATTTTAAATCAACTCCAGCTCATTCAACTTTTTAACAAATTTTTTATCCTTAATTATTTCCTTGAACCAAAAAGTATATTTATCTGGTCTATTTTCAACGTTCTCATAAATATTTTTCATTGAAGAATGTTGTACCATTGAAACTTCCAATGGATTCATATTTGGCTTTTCATTAGAAAAACTCAAATAAACACTATCTCTTTCATGTTCAATTAAACCATTAGGAAATTCTTTTTTATAGATAAAATCATAAAGATGAATAATTTTTCCACAACTCATCCTCAATTCCCGGTATAAATTACTTCTAATTTCATCTTCCTGAATAATATTGGATTCAGGATGACTACACATAGTATTTGACCATAAATTAGGACAATGATATTTTCTTTCAGCACGTTTTGGTAAAATTAATTTTTTATTTTGATCAAAAACAAACAAAGAAAAAGCAGGATGTAAAAGCCCTTTTTCATGAACTTTCATTCTATCCATATAACCCAAAATATTATTATTTTCGTCAATAAAAGGAATATTATTCATGTTAGTTTCAATGTGTTTAGTTTTATAAACTTCATGTTTCTTTTTTTATTATGAAAATAAATATAGAAAAAATAAAGCAAAATAAATCCATAAAAGAACTTTTAGAATTTGGAATAATAAATATGGATAAATCTTCAGGACCAACTTCATTTAATGTTTCAGAATTTGTAAAAAAACAATTAGAAGCAAGAAAAACTTCACATTTTGGAACTTTGGATCCAAAAGTAACAGGAGTTCTTCCAGTAGCGATAAATAGAGCATGCAAACTTGCAGGATATTTTTTAGGAGAAGATAAAACTTATGTGGGAATAATGCAAATGCATAAAGAAATAGAATTAGAAAAAATTAAAGAAGCAATAAACGAAAAATTTCTTGGCGAAATAATCCAATTACCTCCTGTAAAATCCAGAGTAAAAAGGCAAGAAAGACCAAGAACAATTTATGAATTTGATTTATTAGAAAAAGATGGAAAAAATATTTTATTCAAAGTAAAATGCCAAGGCGGGACATACATAAGAAAACTCTGTACAGATTTAGGAGATTATCTAAAAGTTGGAGCACATATGTTAGAACTTCGAAGAACAAATGCAGGAATATTTTTTGAAGATGATGAAAATTATCCAATTGTTTCACTTTATGATTTTGAAAAAGCAATAAAAGAATATAAAAATGGAAACGAAAAATTATTAAGAAAAATGATAATTCCTGGAGAAATAATAACAGAATTGTATCCTTCAATAGAAATAAAAAAGAAAGCAGTAAAAGCAATTTTCCACGGTTCTCCAATACATGACGATGAAGTCCAAGATAAAAAATTCTTAGATTATAAAATAGAAGATAGAATAATTGCATTTTCGGAAGGAACTTTTATTGGAATTTTCAAAGTAATAAAAGAAGGAAATTTATTTGCAAGAAGTGAGTTTACTTTACAACCTTTAGATTAATTTTATAAAATAATAAGTCTTTCGTCTTATATGAAAAAAGAGGCAAATTATTCCATTATAGAAAATAAAATTAACTCAATTTTTTTAGAAACAAATAACACTCTTTCATTAAACAAACCTTCCCATGAAGAAATTTTATATTTAACTCAATTATCAAATATTTTGGGAATAAAAAATTTCTTATTTAAAAAAATTGCTCATAAATTTAAAGCACATTTTCTTATGAAGGGATATTTTAAAAATGAAAAAAATTTAAAAGAATATTTCTCTTCTAGAAAATCCCAATAAAAAAATACATTGCATCTCTTCAGGAAATTATTTTTACATTAGAACAAAAAATTTAGCTGTATATTTACATCAATAATTAGTTATCCTAAAATTACACCAACTATTTTTATACTTCCAATCCTTAATATTTTAATGAGTATGACGTTAAAAAATAAATTTTATCAAGCAAAAAAGAATTTTTTTAAATATGCAATTTTACCAACATTAGCGATTACAGCTTCTTGTTCATTAACAAAAGAATTTATAGAAGATGATTTATACTATTCTCCAAAAGATGACCTACAAAAAACAGAAATTGCATATGTAAATTCTCTAAAAAATCAAGGTGTTGAAGTAGATACTTTAGAAATAAAATCAGTCCAAGATTTGAATTATGCAATAAAAAACGGTGCAGATGCGATATCATATTGGGAAAATTATTTTACGTATTCTCCTTATAAATCTTCACTTGGTTGGGATTTTGATGGAGATGGAATAGTAAATGCATTTGATATTCATCCATACAATTATGATTTTTTTGATGATATAAACAATAATGGTATTTCAGATGCTTTAGAATTTAGTTATTATTTTCCAACAACTTTAGATTTCATTTATTTAGATTTATACTGGAATTATCATTCTTGGAATAATGGTCAAACACAGATTTATTATTTTGATTATGATAAAGATTGGATTGAATCTTTTTCAAGAAGACAGAGAAGTTTAACTACAAGAGTCTTTGATCAACCAAATACCAGAATAAGAAGGAGTGGTAAAATAGGTTCAAGAATTGTTCGTGAAGATAGAACTCATCCCAAAATAAAAACCACAAATAGACAAAGATACGAAAGACCTAGAACTCAAGAAAGAACAAATACAACTATAAATTATAATCCTAAAACAAATACCAAAACTCAAAATACGCGAACAATAAGAAGAATATCTACACATTCAAATAGACAACAAAACACAACAACACGTTCATCAAATTCAACAGTAAGGAGTTCTTCAAGCAATTCAAAATCTTCTGGAAGTTCAAATTCAAAGTCATCTAGTTCAAATCGTAACGGTAGAAGAAGATAATTCTAAAAATAAGTTTTTAATATTACAATAATTGCAATTATTGCCCAAGAAATTTGAAGTGCCATTAAGGGTTTAGATTTATTATAGGAGGCATTATAAAATAATGCTATTGCTCCAATTAAATTCATTATTTGATAATTTATGCTGTTTGCTAATACAAAATTATAGCTCACAAGAAAATAAGCTCCAAGAATTAAAATCATTCCAATCCAACCAATAGTGCTAATAAATTGTTTTTTATTCATTTTCTTATATCTTAAACAAATTATAAAAAGGTTTACAATATTTTATCATTATGAAACATTTTATATATTTTTCAAAAGATGGAACAACATCTGGAAAAGTTATTTCTCAAGGAAATTTAATGAAAGCCGGAAGAATAGATATAGCAATTCATTCATTTATTCAAGCAATTTATTTATCACATGATTTTAGAAAAGATGTAACTTTTCATTTCATTTTATATGGAATGCCGAATCCACCAAAGCATATAGAAATAACAGTAAAAGAAGATACCCCTATTTCAAAAAAAGATGTAGCCAAGATAATAAAAAAATTACTTTACAAATGTAAACCAAATGAAAAAACAGAGGTTCTACCAGGATGTTTTGTAGAAAAAAAATCACTACAAAAAGTTATTAATGATTTATTAGAAAAAGATATTGAAGTATTCATCTTGGACAAAAAAGGAAAATCATTAAGAGAAATAAAAATTCCTAAAAAATGTGCTTTTCTTTTAGGAGATCAGGATGGAATACCAAAAAAAGAAATAAAACATCTAAAGAAATATTTAACGCCAGTTTCAGTTGGACCGCATATTTATTTTGCATCTCAAACAGTTGCAGTTGTGAATAACGAATTAGATTTCAGAGGAATTTAATCTAAAATTATCTTAACCCAAGATTTTAAAACCAAATAACACTATAAGATTATATAGGGAAAATGAAGAAATCTATTAGATTATATGTAACTGGAACAGTTCAAGGAATTTTTTATAGGGCATTTGTAAAAGAAAATGCAGAAAAAATTAATGTTAAAGGGTTTGTAAGAAATTTAGAAGATGGGAGAGTAGAAGTATTTTTAGAAGGAAACCCAGAAGAAGTAAAAAAGATGATTGAATTATGTAAAAAAGGTCCAAAACATTCTATAATTAAAAATGTAGAAGAAAAATTGGAAAGATTTCAAGATTTCAAAACTTTTAAAATTTTACATATTTAATTAAAAATATAAAAATGATATATACAAATTCAGACGGTGGTGCACGTGGAAATCCAGGTCCAGGAGCTATTGGAGTCCTTGTAAGAGATGAAGAGGATATTTTAGAAGAATATGGAGAAGTTCTAAAAGGCAATGTAACAAATAATGTAGCAGAATATAGTGGGTTAATTAAAGCATTAGAAGTAGCATCAAAACATACTCAAGGTGAAATAACTTGCATTTTGGATTCTGAGTTAGTTGTAAAACAACTTTTAGGAGAGTATAGGGTAAGGAATCCAACACTTATGAAATTATTCCTAGAAGTACAAAAACTCCAAAATAGATTTGATAAAATAACTTATATCCATAAAAGACGTGAAGATAAATGGCAAAAACACGCAGATTATATTCTAAACCAAAAGTTGGATGAAGAATTGGGAAAAGCCAAATAAGTAACTCATTTAATTAAATTGCTAAATGCAAATTTATTTTTTATTCACTTTTTTAAAAATAAATAATTATGTAATCAAATCAAGTTTAATTTAAATTATTAGATTTATCAAAATTATATTAATTATCTTTTTTAAATTTCCAATCTACTTCGTGAAATTTATTTTCTTAAATCTTTCGTATTAATTTCTGTTCCGAACAATAATTATAAAAACCAAACTTCTCTTTTTCTCATATGGAACTAAGGGTGACATTTCTTAACAGAAATATCTCACTCAACATTCTATAAAAAAAGGAAAACATAAAATGTTGAAAGGAAGAGAAAAACAAATTGTTGAAGAAAGAATAAAGAAAATAAATCAATTGCGTGAACAAGGAATAAACCCCTACGCTCACAGATTCAACGAACACGAAAAGAAAGTTTATTCTGAAGAAATAAAAGAAAAATACTCTAAACTAAAAGAAGAAGCAAAATCAAAAGATTTAGCAATTGTAGCAGGAAGAGTTATGACAAAACGTTCATTCGGTAAACTTGCTTTTGTCAAATTACAAGATTTATCTGGTGAGATTCAATTAGTATTTCAAAAAGAAGAAACTCCTGAAGGAGTTTTAGTGCTTTTCAAAAAAGTAGATGCAGGAGACATTATTGGGATAAAAGGAAATCCAATGAAAACAAAAACAGGTGAAATTTCTGTTTTAGTTAAAGAATTAACTATTCTAACAAAATCAGTTTTACCTTTACCAGATAAACATGCAGGATTAAAAAACGAAGAGGAAAGATTAAGAAAAAGATATCTGGATGTAATTATGAATCCTGAAGTAAAAGAAATGTTCATCAAAAAACAAAAATTCTGGTCATCAATGAGAAATTTCTTAATACAAAAAGGATTTTTAGAAGTTGAAACACCAATCTTAGAAAACTCTGCAGGCGGAGCAGCAGCAACACCATTTCAAACACACCATAATGCATTAGATTTGGATGTTTATTTAAGAATTTCAATGGGAGAACTCTGGCAAAAAAAAGCATTAGTTGCAGGATTTGAAAAAACGTTTGAAATAGGACGACAATTCAGAAATGAAGGAATGGACGCAGAACACTTACAAGATTATACTCAAATGGAATTCTATTGGGGATATGCAGACTTCGAAGACGGAATGAAATTAGTAGAAAAAATGTATAAAAAAATTACAGAAGAAACATTGGGGGGTTTGAAATTTGAGGTGGGAGAACACAAAATAGATTTAGGAAAAAAATGGATAAAATATGATTTTGAAAAATTAATCAAAGATAAAACAGGAATTGATATTTACAATTCAGATAAGAAAGAAATTATGAAAAAATTAAAAGAATTTAAGATGGATTTTGATCCAGAAGTAGATAAATGGAGAATGGTGGATTTACTTTGGAAATATTGTAGAAAACAAATTTCAGGACCGGGATTTTTAGTTGGACAACCAGTAGAATTAACGCCCCTAGCAAAACGTTCAGAAAAAGATCCAAGAAAAGTAGAACAATTCCAAGTAATAATTGGTGGTTCAGAAGTAGGAAATGGATATTCAGAATTAAACGATCCCGTAGATCAAGATGAAAGATTTAAAGAACAAAGAACATTAGGAGAAGCGGGCGATGACGAAGCAATGGAACACGACGAAGGATATGTTGAAGCATTGAGGTACGGAATGCCCCCAGCATGCGGTTTCGGTGTTTCAGAAAGGCTTTTCTCTTTCATGATGAATAAACCCATAAGAGAATGTGTTTTGTTTCCATTGATGAGGCCTGAACATGAAGAGTGTAAGAAAGATGATAAAAAGAATTAGGGCAGGTATTGAAAATATTTCTGAATTTATGCCTGTTGAAACAGGAGACCCAGTTTCCAAAGATTTTATTTATTGGTATGATAGATTTAATTATTATTGTAAAGAGAAAGGCGAAGATTGTGAGGAGTGTAAAAATGCAAGAGAAGCACTAGAAAAAATGAATAGCCCATTAATAAAAAAGAATGATGTTTGGTTAGTACATAAAAAAAGACTATAGATTTTTTATTTCTTTTCAAACCTCGTAACTTTTTCAGAATAATTTCTTGAACCGCATTCTGGACATTTTCTTAGGTTTTCTAAATTATTTGTATTGGATTGAGCATTTCTATTTGCTTGTGCTGGTGCACCTAAATTTCCCCCATTGCAGTTGCCAATCCTGCAAGAGCATTTAATTTAGTACCAGTCTTCAAACTATCTTCTTCTTTTTTTAACGAATGCCAAATTTTCCCACATTTATTACATTTTCTTTCATATTCATAAACCAATCTTTTCTTTTTTTCTTTTTCTTTCTTGACTTCTTGTTCTATAAATTTTTCTTTATTCTTTTGCTCCGTCTTTTTTTCATTAATTTTATTAAGAATTTCTTTTCTTTTAGGAAAACATTTCTTGCACCATTCTCCATCAGATGTAGAGTAACCTCTCCAGAATCCTAATTTTATATTACAGCCTAAACAATTTTCCATAAAATCTAGGATATTTTTTAGATTATATGTCCTATGATTGAATTTAATCCCTTCAACACCCAATGTCCCGCAGCGCGAACGAGCAATTATTCATCCTAAATCTGAATTTCAATTCAGCAAAATTTTATCCCAAATTCCCAACCACTATTTTATATTCCCTCTATTTTTGATTTGAATGGAAAAAGATTATCAAACTTGGACTCCCGTAAAAATAAAAGTAAATAATAAAGAATTATCTCCAAGAGGTTTTAAAGAAAGAGAAATTTGGATTTGCAATGTTGGGGACAATATTGGTTTTGAAGAAGATGGAAAGGGAGAAGATTATACTCGTCCTGTTTTAATTTTAAAAGTTTTTAATAGAAGATTTTGTTATATCGTCCCTCTTTCTACAACGAACAAAAGGGGGAAATTTTATTATCCATTTGAAGGAAATACAGGGAAAGTAAGTGTAGCTTTACTTAGTCAATTAAGGGCAATCGATTCTGTAAGACTAAGAGATAAAATAGGATTTGCCACAAAAGAAGGTTTTAATGCTATAAAGAAACAAACAATTCAATTAATTTACTAGTTCCTTGAATTGTTCATGCGAACAAATCAAGCGTGTCCCGAAGGAATTTGTAACATTACTAGTTCTAAATAATTTAAATAACTTTGGATTACATTTTATCCCGCAAGAAATTTACTTCAAATTGCAATAAAACTTAAAAGTCCTACATTCTTACTTTCTTACATGGAAATAGTAAAACTAAGCTCAAAAGGACAAATAGTAATTCCTTTAAAACTAAGAAATCATTTAGGAATTAATGAAGGTTCAATTGTGGGGATACAACAAGTAAATGATGTTCTAGTTATAAAAAAAATTGACACCGATTTAGTTAATCAATTTGAAAAAAGTTTATCCGATTTAAAACAAGGAAAAATAAAAAGGATTGCTTAAGAAAATAATTTTTTTGCATATTGTCTATATTCTGGAAAATATTTAATAATTTCATTAATCGTTTGTTGTTGTGTTTTTTACCCCTAAATGCAACAATTAAAACAATTTGTAAATCTTCATAAATCAAATAATAAATTCGTTTTTCTTTAATTCTTTTTTCTCTAAAAAATTTATATCTAATTTGATCATCTACATAAGGATTATTTTTTAATTTTTGAAACAATTTTTTTATTTTTTTATCTTTTTCAGATAAAGTAAAAATTTCTTTTTCAAAATTTTCTGTTATGTAAATAGCATAGGTCATTAAAATCCAAATAATTTTTAGTTTATAATTTTCTTTACTCTTTTTTATCCAACAAAATTAAAAAAACAAATTTAGAATTCCAGTAAGAATCATATTTATTCCTATTGCTCCAGAAAAGAATCCAATGATTCGAGTAAAAATGCTCATGTTTTTGTCAAATGCAATTTTAAACTTTTTTTTAGGAATAAATTCTCGGATTTTGCTTAATCCAAAAATAATAGAAAAATTAATAGTCAATGCTAAAAACACTCCAATAAATGAAGAAGCAATAGACAAATCACGAGTCATTAAAAGAACAATTGAAATAGTTCCTGCTCCAACCATGAATGGCAAAGCAATGTCCGAAGCCAAATCATCAAGCGAAGTTTTAAGTTTCAAAATTCCTTTTCTCCCGCCGACAATATATTGATATGCAAAAGCAAAAATAACTATTCCTCCAAAAATTCTAAATGCTTCAAAATGAATTTGAAAAATTTTATCGAACAAAAAATTCCCGAATAAAATAAATGCAGAATAAATAACAAGAGAGATTAAACTAGCTTTAAACAAAACAGAAGTATATTCCTTTCTTGTAAGGTCTTTTCTTATTGGTTCCAAATACGAAAATAACGCAAATGGATTCAACATAACAATGAATGCAATAATTAAATCTAACATGAGAAAAAATAAATAATATTCCTTTATAAACTTTGTTAATAAATTTTTATTTGACTAAATTTAAAAACTCTTTTTTCTAATCATAACTATGGCATTAATAACAAAATCAAATATAAAAAAAACAGTAAAAGAACTTCAAAAAGGAAACGAACAAATCACTTCAGTTGCTGAAGAAGTGAAATATACTCTTGAAGAAAAAGTAGAAAAAATGTTAGAACAAGCAATAGAAAGAGCAAAAGCAAACAAAAGAAGAACTCTTCATGCGAGGGACTTATGAGAAAGAAATTTAAAAAGTTAATAGCTTTTACAAACCCTAAGTTAAAGGATTTATAATTCAAAATGAAAAATAAAATAAAAAATTTAATCAAACTAATTCCTGCATTATTTTTTGCATGGGTTTCTAATGATTTTGAAAAATTTTTTTTTAACCTCTCTTTAATCAAATAAATTTTTTTAAATAAAAATATTATTATAAATTTTCTTCCATTCCTCAATCCGAGACCATTCTTCTTTTACTTAGTTAATAATTATAGGAATAGGTTTTCTATTTGTAGCATAACCAAAAAATTTCTACAAAACATCACAAAAAACATTCAACGAAACAAGTTTCTCAAAATTAACAACATTTGTAATTGATTGTATAGCAATAATCGCAGCAATGTTAAGTTTTCCCTCAATCAATGTAAAGTATCCAATCTTATTTGTGATGATGGAGATGATTTTAATAATTTTAATGGCCTCTATTATTTTTCAAATTTAGAGAGCAAAAGAGAAATAATTACATTTTATAGTTTGAAGACGAAATTTTTACAATTATAATAGGCTGTTTTTGAAACCACGACTTAAACCAAAATCACTGCGTGGATTTTGCGTTTCAAATTTTTTAAAATTTTCCTCAAGTCGTGGATGCCTTTTCAAAAAAGTCCCTGAAAGGTGAGCGTCACATTGTCGAGGGTGAATGTAAAAATTTGCGTCTCGAAAATCTGCGGTCAAACCTACAACTTAAGTTGTGGGGTAGCAGATTTTAGCGAATTTGTGACTCTCATTTAACCCATCTCAACTCAAACATTCAATTCTGAAACATTTGTAATTGGGAGAATTGAATGTTCTCGCCCACCCAAATACTTAACAAAAATTTCCATATTATTAACTTTTGTAAAATCTAATAATTTAGCGAGAAATTTGTTTCCCAAATAATTTAAGATTCAGCTCAGAGCATAGCCAAAAATAAATATGCATCAGCGATTTATTTTGAGTGAAGCGATTATTTCCTAGTTAATTATTTAACCCCCTCTTTCTTTCTACTCCCATGAATAAGCAAGACGAAAAAAAATTTCTAGAAAAACTCAAAAAAGCAGGAGATTCAACAAACTATGAAACTTCTTGGGACGAAAAAGGTTTACCAATTTCCAAGAAAAAAACAAAAATAAAAAGTGGAAGGTTAGCCAAAGCAAAAGGAGCCAGATTTGAATTAAAAGTAAGAAGAGATTTAGAAGACAAAGGAAGATTTGTAGATAAATGGAGCAACAACATAGATTTAGAAGAAAACAAATTAATTATAGCAAAAAGAAAATACAATCCCTTCTCAAAAGTTATGACAATAGGCACAGGTTTCCCAGATTTTATTTCTTTCAAAAGAGTTTATGGAGAAAGTTATAGTGTAATAGGTGTAGAAGTAAAAATAAATGGAATTCTTTCAAAAATAGAAAAAGAAAAATGTAAATGGTATTTACAAAATGAAGTTTTCTCAGAAATTTGGATTGCAAAATCTAAAAAAAATGGAAGAAAAATTGAAATAGAATACGAAGATTTCCATGAAAAATATATGAAGCAACACAATAATCAATAAAAAGAAATTAATATTTATTTTTCTATGAAAAGATTAAATCAATTAGTTTTAACTGGAATTTTCTCCATTTTACCTTTTGTTTCCTTGAGCCCAAATAAATTTGAAAAATATTCATTCTTAAAAAATAAATTAGAGCAATATATACCTCTTGAAGAAAAGTTAAGAAAAATTGAAAAGGATTCAGTGGGAACTTCTTCTAGTGGTTGTATGCACAAATCTATGAGATATTATATTAATGCAAAAGAAGCAGGAGAAGATGCATATCTCATTGTTGGTTGGAGGCCAAAATCTAAATTTTGGCATGCATGGGTTGGAATTAAAAAAAACAATCAAATTCTTTATGTGGATCCAGCATACAACAATCCAAACATTGATGGCATGTTTAAAGAATTCTATACAGATAGGAAAGAAATTTATATTTTTGATTCAAATACAAGCATAGAAGAATTTGTTGAATATAAAAATATAAAAACGAGAAATAGATCCGTTCAAAGAGAATTTAAGAAAAAGGTTAAAATTATTAAAGGATATAAAAAAGAACTCAAATTAACTTTAACAAAAAGCATAACAAAATATTGCAAACAAGATACTGCTGCTTGGAAATACTACCAAGAACATATTGCTAAAAATAAAGAATAACATTTAATAATAATTTTTAAAAATTTATTTAATGAGAAAGCTAATTATTTTATTTATTTTATTCTTCTTACCTTTAATCTCTGGAATATGTAATGAAACTCAAATTGATATAAATTCTGCATCCATTGAAGAATTAGATAAACTATTTGGAATAGGGCCAGTTAAAGCTCAAGAAATCATTAATTCAAGACCTTTTGAGCAGTTAGAGGAATTATTAAATGTCTCTGGAATAGCGGAATTAACTTTTAATAAAATAATTGAACAAGAACTAGTTTGCATAGAAAATAATCAAGAAGAAGATACTTCCAAAGAAGAAGCTGCAAAACAAGAAAAAGCTTCTTCTTCCAAAAAAGAAATAATCAATTTTTCTCTTCATTCAGAACCAATAATTAAAGAAACAATCCATTTAAATCCAAAAACTATAAAAACAGAAAATTCTAAAGAAACAGTAGAGGAGAAAAGTTATGCAAAATATCCCCTTATAATTTTTTGTATTTTACTCTTATCTCTTTATTTGATAAAACCAAGGAAAAAGAAAAATGAGTGGCAATGAAACAACTAAAATAACTGCAATGATGATGATAGAAGTACTTGGAAGACCAAAAGAACATTTAATTGAAACCCTAAAAGATTTAATAAAAAAAATAGGTGAAGAAAAAGGAGTAAAAGTTACAGATTTCAAAATCAAAGAGCCAACCTTGGTAAAAGATCAAAAAGATTTATACACCACTTTTGCAGAGATAGAAGTAGATGTAGATCAACCTCAAATTTTATCAATTTTAATGTTCAAATACATGCCAGCACACATTGATGTAATTGAACCAGAAAATATTAGATTAACGAATAATGGTTTTGCAGATATTTTAAGTGAATTAACAAGAAGACTTCATCGATATGAAGAAATTGTTAGAGTTTTACAAGCAGAAAAAAATATGTTAGAAAATCAATTAAAGAAATCTAAAGAATAATTGATTTTATTTTTTAAAAAATTACTGAACAAAGTTCAAAATAAATTATTTAATTATCTGTTCACCGTAAGGGTGCAAGAACTTGCTTACGCAGGTCACTAGACGCATAATTGATTTGAGAATTTTTTGATAATCTAATAATTTAACAGAGAACATGTTGTGGAATTAATTTAATATTCCTTACAAAAACGGAGCAAAAATTAAATTTGTGTCCAACAATTTAATTAAGCGGAGCGATAACTTAAAATTATTTCTTTTCACTTCTTACTCTTAGCTTCTTTTTCCAAATCTACTTTCGGAGGTTTAGCCCCCCGATATTTATTCTTAAAAAACCAGGTTAAAAATAAAGATAAAACAATAATTATAATCCAACCAATAGTTTTACCAATATTTGATTTTTCTATTTTTACACATTTTCCAATACAACAAATATCAGTAGCAGAATATTTTGTTTCACCTTCACATTTTTCATCTTTCTTACAAACTACTCCTCCAACCTCTGCGCAGCTTTCAACATCCGGTTCTTCTTCACTTTCATTTACAAAAACTCCTGTTTCATTTTCTTCTTCACTTTCATTTACAGAAACTCCTGTTTCATTTTCTTCTTCACTTTCATTTTTTTCTTCAATTGGTTCAACAATCTCTTTTCCATAAATATAAATCATAGAATTATAACTTTCATTTTCATAAATGAATTTAACTTTTTCAAAACCAATATAATCTCCAATTGGAATAACAATTTCAACAATTTCTCCAGATTTTAAACTAACAATTTCTCCAGAGATTATTTCTTGTTCCTCGGAAACATTTTCAAAACTTCCAAACAAAGATTCAAAAAAAGTAGGTTTATCTTCCTCTTCAGCAATTTGATTAACTTCTTCTTCAGTCAATTTTTCATATGTAATTTCAATTTTAGTATCAATTAAATTTTGAAGTTCAATAATATAATCTTCTTCTGTAATGAATAAAATTGGATTAATTGAAAATGAAGCTTGTTCATCCAAAATTGTAAAATCAGCAACTAAATCATCATCAACAATTTTTGTTCCAGAATAATATTCAATATTGGAAATAACAATAGAATAATTATCTGCTATTTTTTCTAAAGGAATATTCATATAAATATAATAATCTCCTTCAATTTTAATCATATCATAAAATCCCATTGAAGTAGGCATATGTCTTCTAAAAAATTGTATATTTTCTTTAATTGGTTGTTTAACAAAATTTCCAGAAATTTTAGCAATTAAAGTTTCACCTTTAACAAATTCATTTTTAAGTTCAATTTCAGCAGCACTAATAATTCCAAAACTCAATATTAATAGAATCAAACAAAAAAATAATTTTTTCATTTCACTTCCCCATTTGTTTTAATTTTTTCAAAACGTCATCTAATTCTCTTGGATTTCTGGCAGGTTTTTGAATTGGTCTCCTAGGTTGTTGTTGTGGAGGCATAATTTTTCTTTGCATGGGTGGC
Organism: Candidatus Woesearchaeota archaeon; assembly: GCA_964598515.1. Classification (GTDB taxonomy): domain Archaea; phylum Nanobdellota; class Nanobdellia; order Pacearchaeales; family GW2011-AR1; genus GW2011-AR1. Next base: position 7,238 of record CAZRBZ010000005.1, on the reverse strand, counting down.
CTTGAAGGTCTTCGATTATATCCAGGAGTAGGAGGATAACCAGGTCTTCTAGGTTGTTGGGTAGTGCCAGAACTTTTTCCACCTTTTGATTTCATTTTATAATAAATTCCTTTTAATTTTTCTCTATAAATTATTGCAACTACAACCAGTATTACTAAAATAAATAATATCCAAATCCATAAATAATTACCCCCAGTTTTATTATCTGGAACGCAACAAACATCATCAAAATCACAAGTATCAATTTGAGATTCTTTATATCCAGAAGCACATGAAATGGATTCACAAATCCCTCCAGCTAATACACATTCATTTTCCTCATCAACAACTTGAACCTCACAACTACCTCCAACACAACATGATTCTCCAGAACCCAATCCAACAACAGATTGAGTATTTCCTCCTAAACAATATTCATTACTTGCACAAACTTCTCCTTCCAAATCAGAACAAGTAGGTTGAATATTTTCTTGACTACAACAAACATTTGGAAATCCCTCACAACTATATTCACTTAAAATATCTCCTCCACAATTCCTTGAAGACATACAAAAGTATCCAGATAACTCACAATCATTATCATAACTAGTATCATTATCCTCATCATCATCTACGGTAACTCCCACTTCACCAGGACCCAAGTGTGGCCAAATAGAATAAAGTATAAAACCAGTACTAACAATATTTTCTCCATCCCAACATCCACTATCTGGTTGTAGATCCAATAACCAATTGATAGTATTTTCTTTTTCATAAGGAATTTCATCTCTATAAATAGATCCACTGAAAGGAAGTAAAGCTAAAGCAGTATCATAATATTTACCATATCCTGTGTTTCTATCCCATTGTTCATTTCCTATTTGAAAATCCATGAGCTCTGTTTTATATTGTAATTCATCAGTCAAGATATATAAAAATGGTTCAGGAAAATCATTCCTATGTTCTTTATATGTAGTTATCAAATAAGGAATAAATTCAGAAATATCTTCTCCTAAATAATCTAAAATAACTGTGGCCCACAAACTTCCTTCATAATCACAACCTTGAGAATTTTTAAAACAATAAGATTCAATTTTTTCTTTAGTTGTTCCAGTTTCAGTTCCAGTTTGAATACGATCTAAAACATGAATTGTATTCTCTCCCTCTTCACGAAACAATAAAGTTGTTAAAAAACGTTCATCACAAGTAATTTTAAATTCCTTTTCAAGACAGTTTCCGGATTCAATTTCTAACCAATAATTCCCAAAGTCTGAATTAAAGCTTAAACACTCTCCCAAACTCCCAATTGGAGTAATTATTTTATCTTCCCCAATTATTATTTCATCAGTATCTGTCCCATAAGTAATATTACAAGCTGATTCAACATTTGTATCAATTTCTAAATACCAAACTAATTCATCCGGAACCATTCTTTGATTCAATAACCATTCCTCTGCTACAGCAGCATTAGTTCCAGATTCATGCAATGCTAAAATTGCTTGAGCAGTTGTTTTTACATCACATCGATTTTTAGGCCAACACTCACTTTCATTATTGATATTTTTTTTAGCTTGACTTAATAATTCAGATTCACATTCACCTATAGAAAGTAAAGCAAATATTTGGTCACCAATAGGGAGAGAGTCACAGGTTCTATTTTCAACAATGTCCTTCAAACAATTATATGCTAAAACAACTTGATCATTCTCATTGATTTCCTCAGCAAAAGCACCATTTAATCCAATAGTTAGAACTAAAAATAAAACACCAAATAATATCACGTCCTTTTTCATAATTAAATTACAACAATCTTATTTTTAAATATTTCTTAATTATTGTTGCTATTTTATTTTTATGAAATTTATTATTTTTGTGTATAAAATTTATATTTAACCAATTTTTGTTTGCAATTGATAATTAAATTATTCTTTTTACTGCCTCGCTACGCCTCCAGCATACTAATGGCACTAGAATACCGTCTCACTACACTCCCAGCACAAACCTTCCTTCAAAAGGCGAGAAACTATTTCATAGACCACTGGATGTATAAACGATTGGAGGATTTTTGGAAATCTAATAATTTAACTTAAGAAGTTGTTTTTCCCTGCAATTTAATTGAGCAATTCTACTTCTTATTCTCAATAAAGTTTTTTCTAATGACATAATTAATTGGATTTTTTATTCTCTTACAAATACCCTCTGGATTACAAACTCCCAAATTTTTATAAAATTCTTGACAATTTGGAGGCATAATCGGTTTTCTTCTATAGCTCCAAACAAGTTGAGAATGAATATAACCTTTCTTCAAAGGAATTTCATTTTTTTCATTCCACTCATAAATTCTCTTTTCAAGTTCCTCTTTTTCCATCCCAATCATTCTAAACAAATTAATTAAAACAAAAACCCCTCTCTTTTTTCCATCTTGCATCCCCTCAAGAATTTTTTTAACACAAGGAGGAAATTGTGATTCCTTAATATTTTCCAATTTAAGAGATTTAAATTCAGCATATTTTCCAGATGCTCTTTCATTCATTTCTTTATTAAAACCAGATTCCTCCGCCCAGTCAAAAGCTTGCATAACAAATTCAGCAGCTTCATTTTCTTCAGCTTTTGGCATAAATTCTTTAATTTTAACTCTTAAAGGATCTGCAATTTTTTTTGCATAATCTGGATTTTTAATAAATTCATCTAAATCTTTTTCTTCAATAACAACACTAGCCAAACAAGATTTTTCATGAAGGGAATAAGGCATTCTAAAAAGATGACGAGGAGAAACCAACCCCATATCCAAACCCATTAATTGATACAAATCAATTTCTTCAATTTCGAAATTCTCTGGTTTATTTCTAGAATTAATTTCACATTTTTGACAAATAAAGAATTTTTCTATTGGTTTATATGTCATTTTCTCCTTACATTTATAACATTTTGGAACTTGGCCTTTACCCTCCTTAAAACTTCTCTCTTCAACTATTCCACATTTTTCACAAGTAAATTCAACCCTCAAAAATTCATCAACAAAGTTCCCACATTTTTTACATTTATGCCTGCCTTTCTTAATTCTATCTTTAAATTTTTCAAAAAAATCTTTTGGCAAATTTTTTTCCAATGCTTTTCTAGAATAATTTCTTAAATAAGCCATAATTGTTCTAGGCAATTCAGGAAACAAATCTTTAGTTTCAATTCCATTTATATTCTGAGGAAAAGCTTTCCAAGGAACAATTATATGAAAGCCCTTATTTCCACTAAATTTAATTCCAATATTTTTAATTCCATTTTGGTGGAGTGCTTCAATTGTAGCTTTTGCAACCCTTGCAGAATAATCCATTCCTTCCTCACAATCAATATCAATCAATAAATCCCAACCAATTCTAATTTCATTAGCTTGTTTTTCATTCATTCCTGTGACAATCTTCATTGGATCTTCCCAAATTTCTTCAGAACAATGAAAAGAAGTCGCACCTTTTTTAACCATAGAAAAAACATCTCCCTTAAATCCAAAAGAATCAGGTCTTTTTCCAAAACCCTCAAAATATCTTGGTGAAATTTCACGATTCTTAGAAAACTCAAAAATCACCTTTTGAACATCCGCCCTAGAATAATATAGCTGAGTAATTTGCCTTATTTTTATCTCTTGTTCAGACATTTTATATTTTTCCATACTAAACTATACCAAAAAACATTTATATAATTAGCTCACATTTAATATAACAATACTTAAAAAACAAATCAAATTAACAATAATATGAAAATTAAACTTGAAGACCCAACAACTTTTTCCAAATCAATAGATTTGATCTCAGAATTAGTAATGGAAGTGAGAATAAAAGTAAATGAATTCGGACTTTCAATCGTAGCAATTGATCCTGCAAATGTAGCAATGGTTTCATTAAAAGTTCCAAAATCTGCATTTTCAGAATTTGAAGTAGGTGATGAAGTGTTAGGAGTAAATTTAGAAAATTTAAAAAAGATTTTAAGAAGATGTGGAAAAACAGGTTCTCTAATATTAGAAAGAGTTGAAAATACTTTAGAAATTAAAATTGAAGATAAAATAAAAAGAACATTCAAATTAAATTTAATTGAAATTGAAGCAGAAGACAAAGATTTTCCTTCACATTTAGAATTTTCATCAAAAGTAGAAATAGATTCACAAGATTTGATAGATTCAGTAGAAGATTGTGTGATTATTTCAGATGCCTGTTCATTTATTATAGAAGAGAATAAATTCATTGTTGAAGCAAAAGAAATAAATTCAGCACGTTCAGAATTCTCAAGCGATTTAGTTTCAATAGAAGCAGAAAATTGTCATTCAAGATATAGTCTAGATTATTTACAAAAATTCATGAAAGCAGGAAAACAATTTGCAAAAACAACTCTTAACTTTGCAAACGACCACCCCTTAAGAATTGATTTCAAATCAGAACATTTCTCATTAAGCTTTTTATTGGCTCCACGTATAGAAACCGAGGATTAATCTTTCTAAATTGCTAAACAAGTTCAGAATTAATATAATTGAATTATCGCCTATGACACAAGCATTGATTGAATTTAGATTTATTAAATATCTTTTTTTAATTTGAAAACAATTTATATTTAGAGAGGATTGCACAGATAATTATATGCTTTAATGGAGAAATTTTAATTTGTATCTAACAATTAAAATTTTGTAAGTTTGATAATTTAATAAGTTATTCATCAAATTCAATAATTATAATTTCCAAAATAAAAAATAAAGCTGAGATGATAAAACTCAGCAAAAATAGCATTAAAGATAATACCTATCCTAGCAGATTATAGTAATTTTACTCAGATAAAATATATAAATCTTTCTGTTTATGAATTTTTGCAGAGACATCAAGCCCTGATAGTATTAAAGGTAATACACCAGATTGATACTCTGGGTCCTAGCAGACTTCTGGGTTCGAATCCCAGTCAGGGCGTCTCTGTATTCTTTTAGAAAAAATTATTTTGTAATTAAGCTTTTTATTGGCTCCACGTATAGAAACAGAGGATTAATCTTTCTAAATTGCTGAACAAGTTCAGAATTAATATTTTTTTGTTGAATGTTCTTCCATCCCTAGCCCCGATACCCAAAGAGCACGAGAACCTACTTGCGTAGGCCAACCCTTGGATATTTGAATTCCTCTAAATAGTCAACTAACTTTCAGTTAATTGTTATTATTGCTAGGATTTTTCAACAAAAAATTAAATTATCATCCATTGCACAAACATAAATTGAATTTAGATTTTAAATAATCTAATAATCTTTTTTCAATATTCAATAATTTCAACTACCAATATCCAATAATCTTTCTGAGAATTTTTTTCCATTAATTATTTTTTAAAATTTTGAGTATTACATACCAAAATTTTATAATTTTAATCCTAAATTTATTTAGCAATTTTTCCCTCTCTCTCTACAATGAAATCTTTATAAATAATAATTTCGTCTAAAACACATGGGTGATAAAAAAGGTCAGGTGACCATATTTATAATTCTAGCAATTGTTATAGTTGTTGGAGCAGTTTTAGCTTACATATTTTTACCAAAATTTAGATTAACTGCTGGTTTAGATGTAGAAAATCCAAACGCATTCATTGAGTCTTGTATGGAAGAAGAAATTAATTTAGCAATAGAGGAGATATCTTCTCAAGGAGGAAGTTTAAGTCCAGAACATTATTTTTCTTATTTGAATACTCCAATAGAATATCTTTGTTATACAAATCAATATTATATTCCTTGTGTAGTTCAACAACCCCTTTTAGTTAATCATATAAAATCAGAATTGGATAATGCATTACAATCAACAACAAGGTTTTGCTTTAATGAATTGAAAGAAAATTATGAAAAAAAAGGATACACAGTTCAATTAAAATCAGGAACTCTTGATACAGAATTTCAAGCTAAAAGTATTTTGTTCAATTTTCCAAATTATGAATTAGTTGTTCAGAAAGGAGAAACTCAAAAATATAATTCATTTAGTGTGATTGTGAACAATAATCTTTATGAATTAGCAAATACTGCAACTAGTATTATTGAGTGGGAATCGACATACGGAGATGCAGAAACAACGATTTATATGACTTATTATCCTAACCTTAAAGTTGAAAAAAAGAAACAAAGTGATGGAACAACAATATACATTTTAACAAACAGAGATACCAAAAATAAATTCCAATTTGCTTCAAGAAGCGTTGCTTGGCCACCAGGATATTCAATATGAAACAAGAAATAATTAACATAAAAAGAATAATTAACATAAAAAGAAAAAGAGGCAAACAAAGAATAAATTAGGATTAACCCAATAATTAACTCAGAAATTTGTTTTCAAATAACTGAATATTCAGTAAAGACGGAACGAAATTTAAATCTGCGTTTAGCGATTTAAATGAGTGGAGTTGCCTTTCAAACAAAATGAAAAAACAAAATAATTTAATTTTCTTAGGAATTTTATTAGTTTTTACTATATTTTTAATCAATTTTTCTTCTGCAGAACTTTCTTACTGTTGTGAAAAAACAGCGACAACTAATTCAGGAGATGGGGGAGCTTGGTGTCAAAATGCTCTTGAAGCAGAATGTTCAGCAAGGTATTGTGGAAAAACTGCTGAAGGGATAGGTATTCCTTGTAAAAAAGCCCCAACTTCTTGCGAGTCAACATCCTATTGTAAATTAGGAACTTGTATTAATGTGAATGAAGGAACTTGTTCAGAAAATACACCTCAAGTAGTTTGTCAAAATGCTGGGGGGATTTGGGATGAACAACCAGCTGAAAATTTAGGACAATGTCAGTTAGGTTGCTGTGCAATTGGAGATCAAACAGCCTATGTAACTCAAACAAGATGTAAAAGATTATCTTCATTATATGGTTTAGAAACAAATTATAGGGTAGATATTAATTCTGAATTGGAATGTATAATAACTTCACAACCAGATGTAGAAGGAGCATGTGTTTTTTCTAGAGAATATGAAAGAACTTGTTTGAGAACTACAAAAAAAGAATGTCAAGAATTTGAAGCAAGTGCAGATAAAGAAGATATAGAATTTTATGAAAATTATTTATGTTCAAATGTTGATTTAGGAACAAACTGTGGACCAAGTAAAAAAACAACTTGTGTTGAAGGGAAAGATGCAGTTTATTATTTAGATACTTGTGGAAATTTGGCAAATGTATATGATTCTTCAAAATATGATTTAGAAAATAAAGAATGGAAACCCGGGGATTATTGGACAAGAATTTATACAGAAAATGAAAGCTGTG
>CAZRBZ010000004.1:5030-27411 GCA_964598515.1 Candidatus Woesearchaeota archaeon | reverse complement strand
ATACTGGTTTTCTTCGTGTTATGACAAGTGCAACTGGAGAAGATATTGAAGGTCATGCTGTTGGAAAAATTAAATCTAGTTTGGATTTAGTTATTAATGTTGAAGTTACTGATGTGGAGATTGTTGATTGTGTTGTTTCTAATGTTAAAGTTAGCTCAGTGGAGAAAGGAGATGATATTGTTTTGACAATGGATATTTTGAATAAAGGAAACATTCGTTTGTATCCCCAAGTTTTGTTTCATGTTTGGGATTTTGATCAAACAAGTATTTTGCATGAAAAAGATTTTTTTGGAAATGAAATTTTACCTACTACTAAAGAAAGTATAGAGTTTAGGGTTAAATCCGGAATTTTTAATGTTGGTCAATATTGGTCTGATGTTTCTGTTCCGGATTGTGTTTATAATTCTCTTTTAACTTTTGATATTTTAGAGCAAGGAGCATTAAGTGCTAGGGGGCTTTTGTTATCTATTTTAACAAAGAAGGAAGCAAAAATTGAAGAAACAGTTCCGATTGAAGTAAATTTTAAGAATGTTGGTGAGAAAGAAGTTGAAGCACAATTCAAGGGAAAAGTTACTCGTGAAGGAAAGATTGTTCAAATTTTAGAAAGTGAAAAAGCATTGGTTTCTGTTAATGAGATTGAGAAATTCTATTTTTATTTTACTCCGGAAAGAGCAGGGAAATATATAATTAGTGGAAGAGTTTATTATAGTGGAAAAAAGACTTTTGAATCGAGTGCTGTTTTGGAAGTTGTTTCAAATGGATTTTCTGTAATGCCTTTAGTTTATGGTTTATTTATTATTTTAATTGGAATTTTATTTTATAAAATTAGAAAAGAAAGAAAAAAATATTTTATGAGGTTAAAACATTTAAAATGAAAAAGTTGATTTTGGTTTTATTTTTGTTGATGAGTTTTTCTTTAGTTTCAGCTTTAGATCAATCTAGGGAATGGAATTATAATGTAGGTTCAAATGATAACCATGATTTTGGTGTTTTGAATTTTGATTCTGTTTTATTAAAAATAAACACAGATCATGATATGATTTGTAGGGGTAATGAAGACAAAAATAAAAATTATTTAGAAATGGATTTGTTTGATGAAACTGGGAGTAAAACACATAAAAAACATTTTGTTGATTTATTAGATAAAACATATAAATATTACATTAAATGTACAAATGATAGTAATGTTAGTCTTGAACCTTCGGAATTAGAATTAATTTTTAGGATAAATTCAAGAGTAACAGGTCAAATTTTGTTATCAGAGAATTCTCCTTTGAAAGCAGGAGATATTGAAGTTACCTTGGTTACTTCAAAAATTGTTAGTCAATCACCAGTGTTGAGTTATTCTGTTGATGGAACTAGTTATAATCCAGTTGTTTTAATTGGTTCTGAAACAACTTGGAAAGGTTATCTATTTTTGGATAAGGATTTAGAAGAAGGTGTTTTGTCTTTTAAAATGAAGGCTGTTGATTTGGAAGGAAGGGAAGGAACAGAAATCATTACTGGTACGGCTTTTCCTTATGATACAATTAAACCGAATTTAATCACAGATATTGAAGCTGTGAGTTATCAAGGGAAAATAGAAATTGAATGGCATTTGGATGAAGATGTTGAAGAGTTCAAAATTTATCGTTCTACTTTGCAGAATCCGGGATATATTGATTATTATAAAACTGTTGATGATAACGATTACACTGATACAAATGTTGAAGATGGGGAAACCTATTATTATAAAATTGCTGCAGTTGATGAAGCTGGAAATGAAGCAGATTTATCTATTGAAGTTTCTGGAATATCTTTGTTAGAGGATGTTAAAGAGATTGAAGGAGGATTAAGTTATGAATTGATTTGGAAAGTTGATAATTTTATTTCAGAAATTGACAATTTGAGAGATGAAATTAATTTGATTAGTTTTTCTTCTTTTAATGAGAAGGAAAAAGAATTATTTGAAAGTTTAAAATTAATGGATAAAATAAATTCTGCTAAAAATGAATTAAATTCTTTGGAAAGTAGTGTTGAAAAATACAAATCTCAAGACTTAAGTAAATCTGAATTGAATCAAAGGATTGAATCTTCTAGGGTAAAATTGGAAATTATTGAAAAAAGTGTTCCTAAGAATTTAGTTATAATTGGAGAAGATTCTCGAGTGGAAAGTTTTGATGAAGAATTTATTATTAAAGGATTAAATACAATTAATAATTTTTTAACTGAAAAAGAAATAGAAAAAAGCATAAAACAAACTTTAAAATTAATTGAAGAAAATAATTTGAGAATGGAAAGTGTTTTTTATGAGATTGAAGTTATTTATTTGGATGGCCTGAAAAAGAAGTTTTTTATTGTTAATAGGAATTTAAATTCAGAGTTAGAAAAAAGTTCTGATTCTTATTTTATGGAAATTATTCCTTCTAAAATAGTTGAAGATGGAAACATTGTTGTTAAGAATTTAGATTATGATTTTATTAGTGAGAATATCATCACTTTTGGTTCAGATAGTAAAAATATTTTTTATTATGTCGAAGGTATTTCAGATTTGGAGGATTTAAAGGGTATCGAAGCTGGTTTTGTTTTTGTTTTTGAAGAAGAATTAAATTCTGGAAATTCAATTACAGGATTTTCTATTTTTGAGGGAAGTAATGGAAAATATACTTGGATAATTATTTTAATTTTTGTTATGTCTGTTATGGCTTATTTTATTTATTCTCGAATGAATAATTTTTCTGATGATTATTTTAGAATATTGAATAAGGTAAATGGAAGTATGAATTTATTAAATAAAAAAGAAATCGATAAATCTAAGAAAATTTATTTTGAAGTCAAAGATATTTATCGAAATCTTAAATCTAATGAAAAACAAAATGTTTACAAAAAAATTGAGGCTTTGTATAATGATATTGCTATTGTTGAAATAGAGAAAGGATTGGAAGAATTGAAAAAAACGAAAGATAAAAAACTTTTGGAAAAATTAAAAAAAATGTATGGGAATCTTTCTATTATTCATAAAAATAAAATTTCAGTTCTTTTTGAAAAAATAAGGAGTGAAGTTGAAAATGAAAAATAATTTTTTAGATTCCTCTTGGAATTTTACTTCACAGTTTGCCATATTTAATGACAAAATTTTTGACAATTATAGTTTTCATTTAGCCCACATCTCTTACCCAATAATTGTCAAAAATTTCTATAGTTTATTTAGGCAGCCCCTAGTTTGCCAGGATTGCGTAGTTTATTTTGAATCAATGAAAAAAAAAGAATTTGATTTGCTTCGCTTATTTATGAATGTTAAATTATTCGCTTCGCTGGAGGGCATTGATTGTTGGAGTGTTTTTGAAAAGGGATTAAGGATAGAAACAAATAATCTTGGAGCATTTTTGGAAAAAGGGGTCAGAAATTGAGATGAACAATAAAAACCATTTAAAAAATTTGACTTACTTTTACTCATTTATGGAAATTAAATTATCCGTTTTCGCTGAAGGACATAATATGTTGGAGCGTTTTTGGTTGGAAGGGAAAATTATAACTTAAGATGAAAAATAAATTTTTGTTATTTATTTTGTGCATGGGATTTATTTTACCTTTTGTTTCAAGTGCACATTATGTTGTGGGAATTGTTAATGATGCTTTGGATGGAACAGAAGCAAATATGCGGGAAGTTGTTATTTGGAACAAGGCAAATGGAATTTCTGATAATTTAACGGATGTAATTGGTCCGAATGGAAATTCTCATCAAGATAATATGTATTTAATTGATTGTGAGCTTTTGGATAGTCCTTGTAATGTGGGGGATGAATTACAGATAAAAGTATATGATCTTGGAGATAATTATGTTAGTTATGTTCTGGATTTGAATGTAACGGGGGCAGGTTATGATTTAGCAGGTAATATTTCATTAAATAGTCCTGTTAGTTTTAGTTCTGTTTTAGTTGAGGATGCAATTAATTTAACTTTGAATGAAATTGATTTATTAACAAATAATACTCGTGAAGTTATTTGTGAAACGGTTCTTGAAGATTTTGATGGAGATAATATTACAAATATTTTTTCAGAGTTTTTTAGTGATGATAATTCTTTTTTTGGAGATATCGAAGATAATAATTATCATTATACAAATAGTAGTTGTTTTGTTAATGAAAGTTATGGTAACGAAAATCAGTCTAAAGTTTTTTGTTCTTATGATGTTTGGTATTATGCAAATTCTGAAAATTGGAAATGTGTGATTAATGCTGCAGATAATTTAACAAATGCAACAGGGGAAGATTTGACTTATATTAATGGACTTCTTTCTATTGAAGTTGTTGATAGTTTAGATTTTGGAAGTATGTTTAATAAAAATGTTTCTGATGAATTTGAAATAGTCGTGCATAATCGGGGAAATATTTTCCTTGATTTGTCTTTATCAGGTTATGGTGCAACGATAGGTGATGGTTATTCAATGATTTGTAGCGGAGGAGATAATATTGATGTTGGATATAAAAAGTATAATTTTAGTTCTTTTGCGGGAGATTTAAATTTATTTGAGTTTGAATCTAATTATATTAATTTAACTTCTTTGCCATTTACTAATGATTTTAATTTGGGTTTTAGACAAAACGATTTAATTAATGATGCATACAATTCTACTTATTGGAGAATTTATGTTCCCCAAGGTGTGGGGGGAAGTTGTCAAGGAAATATTATTTTTGGGGCGGTGATTTCAGTATGAAAATTATATTTTTATTAAATGGAATTTTGTATTTGGGTATTTTTTTATTTTTATTTTTAAAATTTATTAAAAATTATGATAAATCAACAGTTAAAGTAGCAAAATCTTTTTCATTTATTGGTTTAATCTATTTTTTGATTTCACTTTCATCTATTTTGTGGTTTTTTAATGTGTTGAGTTATTCTGAACATGATTTTTTATTTTTATATGCAGTTGGTTTGATGTTGCAAAGTTTAATTTTATTTAGAGTAATTTATTTGTTTTCTAAAAATAAACGATTATTTTATTTTTTAGGAATTTATTTAGTAATTCTTTTTTCTTTGTTTTTCTCTCTTGGGAATTTTTTATATTTGTCTTTGGTAGCTTCGTCTTTATTTACTCTTTTGATTTTTATTGAGTTTACTTTTTTAGATGAATCTTATAGGAAGGCAGGATATTTTGGAATTTTATATGCAACCTTTTCAATAATTTTTAATTTAATTTTGTTTGTTGGAAAAGGCAATGTTTATTTTTTTAGTTTGATATCAGGTATTTTCTTTTTAATTTTTGCTTATTTATTTTTGTCTGATTTGAGAAAGTTTCCTTTGAATACGACATCGAAAATTAAAAAAGAAAAATCTTATTTGTTTACTTTGCTCGGACATTTAATTTTTATTATTACTTTAACCAACTTTGTTTTTATTGGAACGGTAGGAATTCATGAATTTGGACATTATAGTGTGTCTAAATTTTATGATTGTGAGTATCAACAGATTGTTTATGATGGAGATTTTTTTCATACTGATATTTTATGTAGATCCCTTGAAAGTAATGTGGGAGTTATTTTGGGGGGGGTTTTACTTCCTTTGATTGTAGCTCTTTTATTATTTTTGATGGGGGGAAAATTTATGAAAGAAATTGCATTATTAATTTTTGGATTTAATCTTATTTCTATTTCAAGAGATTTCTCTGATTTAGGAATTTCTGATAATTTGATATTTATTTCTATTTTTTGTGGAGTTTTAATATTAATTTATGGATTATTTTTACTTGCCAAATCAAAATCTGAAGAAACGCTTTATTTAGAAGGATTTAAGGATAATTCTGTGATTCGTTCAACGGAATTGAATAATGGGGTATTGAAGAGATAAATTTATTTAAATAAAATTTGGAATAAAATAGTAGGGGGAATAGCATGAAAAAAAGTGGGGGGATAAAGGAGATTATGACCTTTTATTTAGTGTCAACTTTCGGAGGTGGTTTGGATGAATAAAACTATTGCAAATTCATTGGTTGCATGTTTTTTGATTTATACTTTGTTTATTTCTAATTTTGCATTTGTTGCTGGAAGTGATATTTTAGATAATGATTCTGTAGTTGATTTACCTAATAAAATTGTAGATTTAATTGGAGATGAAGTTAATAATGTTTCTGGGGGAGAAGAATTGATTGGGGAAGTTAATAATTCTGAACCAATTGTAAAGGAAGAAATTGGTGGAAATAAAACAGAAGAAGGGATTAGTGAGAATGTTACTTTAGAAGAAAGAATTGTGGAAAATATATCTAAAAAAGTTATTAACGAAAATATAAGTGTGGGGGAAAAAGTTGAAGAAAATGTTTCTGAAAATGTTATTGTAAATGAAACTTTTGAGAATATTTCGAAAGAGGAAAATATTTCTGTAGAATTAAATTTAACTGGGGTATTTGAAAGAGAAAAAATTCAAGAAGAGGTTAATGAGAGCATAAATTATACTTTGATTAATGGAAGTCAAATTGAAGATTTAATTGAAGGGAATGTTTCTGAAGAATTAAATTTGACAGAGAGAGATTTTGAAATTGAACTAATTCAAATGCCGGCAAAAGTTGGAGAAAAAGTTAGATGGGTAAAGCGAGTTTATGGCGCACCCAATTCGTTAAATATTGAGATCCCTGCTGATGCAGAAAAGGTAATTAAAAATAAAAGATTATTTAGTTTGATGAGCCTTGAACCGGAAGTAAAGGATTATGTTGAGGTCATTTATGAAACTTCTGCTCCAATGATTGAGGAGAGAGAGATTGGAAAGGGAAAAGAAGTTAAGGTTTGGGCTGAAAAACATTATAAGAATGTAACTGCTAATGTTAGTATTGATTTTAATTTGAGTGTTAATGAAAGTAAAAAATTAAATGTTTATTGGAAAGAAGAAAATAAATATTTAGATTTTAAAGTTGCGGATGAAAATTTTGATGGTTTTATTGATTCTGTTGAGTGGATTGTTCCTCATTTATCTAATCAAACTTTTGAAATTTTTATTGATGTTTTGACTGTTCAATCTTATCCAATTGTTGGAGGAACTTGGGAAGTTGGATTTGAAACTAATGGTATAGCTAATTTAACAATTCAAGGAATTGATGGAACAGAATTTGGAGAAGATTTAAAATTTTTAGAATTAGATTGTGATGGTGAAAAGATTAAGTATGAATTTATTGAAAATGGAATTTTTGTTAAGGATTATTTTTGTGAAAATATTTCTTTGGAAATTTCAAAAGTTTTGACAACAGGAAAACATGATTTAGAATTTAGGTTTGGAGAAGAAGTTGATTATGCCCATAATTTTGCGGGGAAGGTTGGTTATAAAACTCAAAGTGGGGTTTATAATTTGGTTGGTGTAAATGAATTTATTCCTTTGGATTTTTCAGTTAATGTTTCTGCTGCTTTTGTTATTGCTCCTAATCAAATGAATCAAGAGAATACAACTGCAGGAAGTAATGGTGATCCTGCAACTTATTCAGATGATTCTTTTGTTTCACTTTATTTATATAATTCAACGCATATTCGTGCTCAAAGGTCTGTTAGTGATGATGGGCCAGTTGTAGTAACTTGGCAAGTGCTTGAGGCAATGGGTGGAGAATTTGTTGTTCAAAGAGGGGGAGTTGATTATTCTGGAACTTCTTTAACAATTAATGATAGTTTGTCTGGTTCTGTTAATGCTGAGAATTCAATGTCTTGGTTTTATATTAATACAACTTATAATGCAAATCGAGGAGATGTGATTCAGTTTTATTCCAATTTAATTGATAATGATACGATTCAATTTACTCGAGAGGATTCTGCTATTTCTACTGAAATTACTTTTAGATGGGTTGTTGTTGAATGGAATTTGGAAAAAATTAATAATTTTGTTAAAGGTTATACTGGGGAAATTACTGGTCCTGACACTTCTCCTGATTGTTTTAATATTGGAACAACAATTAATAAGAGTTCATCAATTTTGTTTCATCAATCTCATGCAATAAATGATAATGATGGTGGGCTTGATACATCGACAAGAGCGGGTTATATCCAAGATGATTCTACGGTTTGTTTTTATGATTATGATGGAATTTATACTGCGGCAGTGAAATGGTTTGTTGTTGATTTTATTGGAATTACCCAAAGAGAAGAAGATATACAAACTGGTTGGACAACTACAGATTATCGTGATGATATTAGTTTTAGTGGAAGTTATGATGCGAATAATAGTTTATTTTGGTTATCTGGAACTTGTAACGGTGATGGAACTGCAAAACCCCGTCATACACAATGGTGGGAATTTGATTCTTCTGGTTTTTATGTGGAGAGAACTTATGGGGGTCAGAATAGGGAATATTCTTGGCAAGTTTTAGAACTTCCTTATTATGAAAATTTAGATCTTCCTCAATTTTCAAATTATGCTTTAAATGAAAGTTATGCGAAACAAAATGAATTTGTTAGATTCAGCCTCGATATTACTGATGCAAGTGATTCTATAAATTTGGTTAATGGAACAATTGATGGAGTAAATATTAGTTTTATTCAAGGTGTAGGAAATGAATGGCATTATGATTATCAATGTGTTAGTGAAGAGAATATAAATTTTTCTTATGTTTATGCAGAAGATAAGGGTTATCCCCTCGGCAGTAATTTTACAGATGTAAATGGCATTAATTTGATTTGTGATTTAACAAATCCAGTTATTGATTTTGTAAGTCCAGATACCCCTGCAAATGATAGTTATATTGGAAATAATTATTTTGATATTAATGTTAGTGTGGCTGAGAATAATTTTGAAAATATAACTTATGATTTATATGATTCTAGTGGTTTTGTTAATAGCACAACTTATGTAAATTTAATTGATTCAATCAGGTTTGTTAATTTGTCCACGGAAAATTATTATTATAATGTAACTGTTTATGATTTGGCTGGAAATAAAGGGGTTTCTGAAACTAGGAAAATATATATCGATTCAGAAAACCCTTTGATTAATTTTAGTGGTGTGACTTTTAGTGATGGATCAATTATCTCGGGAGATACTATTGATGTAGGGGTTTCTGTTATTGAAGATAATGAAGCCAATATTACTTTTTATTTATATGATGAATTTGGTTCTTTGGCTAGAACACCTACCCCTTATACTGATTCTAGAAGAAGTATTTCTTGGAATTTACTTAGTGATGGTTTATATTATTATAATGTGACGATTTATGATGATTTTGGACATTTGAATTCTACTGAAACTAGAAATATAACTTTGGACAATATAGCTCCTGTTGTTAATTATGAAACGGGAGTTGAAGGGGATGATAGTTATTTTGCTCGTAATTGGATTTTTGTAAACATTAGTTATGTTGAAGATTATTATAAAAATATAAGTTTTGATTTGTATAATGTTACTGGATTAGTTAATAGTCAAGAGTTTTCTGATGGTATGGATCATTATAATTTTACTTTTTTGAACGACGAGGAATATTGGTATAATGTAACTATTTGTGATCAAGCAAATAATTGTGGAGTTTCTGATACTCAAAAACTCACTTTAGATAATGTAAATCCTTTTGTGAGTTTTGGAACTGGAACGGAATCAGATAACAATAATGTTAGTCGAAATTGGATTTATGTAAATTCTTCAATTACTGAAAATAATTTTGAGAATATTACTTTTAGATTATATAATTCTCAAGGAATTGTAAATGAAAGTACTTATGTTTCAAATTTTGATATTAATTTTACAGATTTGGGAACTGGTTTTTATGATTATAATATTTCAGTTTATGATAAAGTAGGAAATTTAGGGAATAGTACAACAAGAACTATTGGGGTAGATGTGAGTGGCCCTTTAATTTCAATTATTAGCCCGCAATCTAAAGCTTATGGAACTGGAACTAATTTGTTGTTAAATGTGAGTGCTAGTGATGCAATTGCAGGGACGGATAAATGTTGGTGGAATATTGATGATGGGGTGAATAGTACGATTGTCTGTGGAGATAGCACAACTTTTAATACAACTGATGGGCAACGTATAATTAAATTTTATTCAAATGATACTTTTGGAAATTTGGCAATGAGCCAAGTTAATTTTTTAGTTTCGACTACTGGTCCAGCTATAACTTTGAATGAACCGGAAAATGACACTGTTTATAATAAGAGTAAGGAAATATTTTTTAATTATTCGGCAATAGATCCTGATGGGGTTGAGGCATGTTCTTTGTGGGGAGATTTTAATGGAACTTGGATGATTAATCAAACTGATTTTAGTTTTGGATTAATTGGAAATGACGCTGATAGAACTTGTAGTGATACTTGGCCTGATTCAGATTGTGGAGCAAGTCCTGCTTCTGCAGAGGGAGATAATACTTGGAATAGTTGTACTACTCAGGGAACGATTGCTGATGAATCAATTGAAGAGATGTGGGTTAGTGATACTGAAATAATTTCTGGGAAGACTTTGAATGTAACTTGTTACATTGATCCTTATGGAACTTCAAACGAAGTTTATATGTGGTATTATAATGGAACGGGATGGAAAACAATTTATTCTGGAACAGCACCAAGTGGAACAAATTATAATTTGACTCAAAGTTTTATGGTGGATAAAGTAATTGGAGAACAATGGGTAAGGTGTGGAATTGGTTATGATCCAGATGATGTTAGTGATTTTTGTGTAAATGCTGGAAACTATTTCGATAATGATGATGTGAATTTTACAGTGGTTGCTGCAAAAGAAGAAGGGAATTTTACTGTTAATCTTTCAAGTGAAGGAAATTATAACTGGAATATTGAATGTAATGATTCTTTGAATTATAATGGAACAGCATTAAGCAATTATTCTGTTGCTATTGATTTAACTAATCCTCTTGTTGATTTTGGGGAAGGAACTTTAACAGATAATTCCCGAGTTAGTCAAAATTATATTTATATCAATGCAAGTATAACAGAAATAAATTTTGAAAATATTACTTTTGATTTGTATAATAAATCTGGTTTTGTTTTAAATAGTCAAACATATGGTGATGGAACAAAAAATCATACTTTTGTTAGTTTAGACGATGGAATTTATGATTATAATGTCACTGTTTATGATAAGGCTGGAAGGAAGGGAGTTTCTGGAACAAGGGATATAGAATTGGATACTATTAATCCAAGTGGTTCTTCAAATACACCTGAGGATAATTATTTTACTAAAGAAACAAGTCAAAATTTAACTGCAACAGTTTCAGATATTGTTGAGTTAAAAGATGCAACTTTATTTATTTTTAATTCTACGGGACACATGATTTATTCTTCTTTAATTGCTTTAGTTGGATTAACTACTGCGACTATTGGAATTATTTATAATTTCTTGTATGATGATGTTTTTGATTGGTTTTATAGAATCCGAGATTCTGTTGATAATGAATATAATACAACTTCGCATAGTATTGAGATTGATTCAACGGCTCCAGCAATTACTTTTATTGCTTCTACGGAAGGGGACGGCGAAGTGGTTCTTCAGGATTGGATTTTTGTTAATACTAGCATTTATGAAAAAAATTACAAAAATATGACTTTTTGGTTGTATGGCGAAGGGAGAATTGTTGCTCCAAGTCCGAATACTTTTTCAGATTTAACTAGGAGTGTTAATTGGACAGTGCTTCCTGATGGAATTTATAATTATAATGTGAGTTCTTTTGATTTAGCTGGCAATAATGGTTTTTCGGAAACTCGTGAAATTATTTTAGATACTACTAATCCTGTTGTGGTTTTTTCCGGTGTAACAAAACTTGACGATTCTTATGTTAAAGGAGATAGTATTTCAGTGGAGGTTTCAGTTACTGAAGCAAATGAAAAAAATATTACTTTTAGTAGATATGGAGAATCATTTTTTGAAAATACTTATTTAGATGGACGTCGAACTCATTCTTGGACTTATCTTTCTGAAGGAATTTATTATTATAATGTAACTGTTTTTGATGAAGTTGAATTAAATGGCACGACTGAAACTAGGAAAATTACAATAGATAATACTTTACCAATTATTGATTATACAACTGGAACTGAAATTAATTATGCAAATAAAAGTCAAAATTGGATTTTTTTAAATGCAAGTATTATGGAAGAGAATTTTGATAATATTACTTTTTGGTTGTATGATCGAGATGGAGTAGAAAGTAATGTGACGTTTAGTGATGGAACAAAAGAATATAATTTTACAAGTTTAATTGATGGAACTTATTATTATAATTTTACTGTTTATGATAAAGCAGGAAATAATGCTTCAAGTGAAACGCGGCAGATGATGTTAGATACACTAAATCCTAATATAAGTTTTATTGTTTCTACTGAAGATGATTTGGTTATTAGAAATAGGAATTGGGTTTATTTGAATATGAGTTTGGTTGAAAATAATTTTAAGGAAATTAAATTCATCTTGTATGATTCTAATGGATTGAATGAGGAACAGAGTTTTACAGATTCAACTAGAGAGTATAATTTTACCGGATTAAGTGATGATAATTATGAGTATAATGTTACGGTTTATGATTGGGCTGGCAATGTTAATTTTACTGAAACTAGGCATATTGGATTGGATAGCGCTGGACCTGTTGTAAGTATTGTGAAACCTAAATCAAAAACGTATGGTTATAATGAAAGTCTACCTTTGGAACATACAGTTAGTGATAGGGTTTCAAACTTGGATTCGTGTTGGTGGAATATTGATGGAGGCATAAATAATTCTATTGTTTGTAATAGTGCAACAACTTTCAACACAAGCGTTGCTCCACATACAATTAATTTTTATGCAAATGATACCTTTGGGAATTTAGGTTATGATTCTGTTTCATTCTTTATTTCAATAACTGGTCCTGCAATAGAACTTGTTGTGCCAGAAAATAATTCGTTTTATGCAGCTTCAACAAATGTTAATTTTAGTTTTGCTGCAAATGATCCGGATGTTGTTGGGACTTGTTCTTTGTATGGTGATTGGTCTGGCTCTTGGGGGTTAAAAGAAACTTATTCTGGATCTTGGAATGATGTTGGATTCAAACACAGAAAAGATATTGCCATTTCAAATGTGGGGAGTTCTACATTAGTTGATTATCCGCTTTATTTGAATGTGACCTCTGAATATACTGATTCAGGAGATTATTATGATTTGAGATTTTTTAATGGTAGTTGTAGCGAGGAACAATCTTCTTTGTTAAATTATAATGTTGAATATTATGATTCAAATTCTGCTGATGTTTGGATAAGGATTCCTCAAATTTCCGTTGGAAATGAAACTATTTGTATGTATTATGGAAATGATAATGCTGAGGAAGAGGAAAATGTTAGTGGGGTTTGGAATAATAATTATAAAGTTGTTTATGATATGCAATCTTCTGGTGCTGATCTTACTTTCAACAATAATGATATTGCTTCTGTTATAGGTAGTCCAGTTTCTGATGATTCTTTTGGATATGGTATCTCTTTTTCAAATGGTAATGCTTGGAGTATGGCAAATGTGGGATATTGGGAAGCGCAATGGTTTACTAGGACTCAGGAAATCATATTTAAAACTTCAAATGATGTTTCAAGTCGACAGGTTTTATTAGCAGAAGGTGGTGGAACTAATGGTTATATGATGTATATTTTGAATGGTTATCTGTATGCTAGATGGTGGAGTGAGAATTCAGGATTTAGTGGAGATCATTTAGTCGTGCCCATTATTGGAAACAGAATTTATCATGCTGTTTCAAGTTATAATAATCCTGGAAATTATACTTTATATTTGAATGGTGAATTAATTGATACAAAAGTTAGTCCAACAGAAATTAGAGCGCATTCAGGTGATGGAGGAATTGGTTATACGGGACCAACTAGTAAGGATTTTCATGATGTGACTTCAAGTTCTGGTCATTATTTTTTAGGAACTATTTATGATATTAAGGTTGGAGATTTTTATATGGATGAAAATATGGCAAATCAATCTTATTCAATGATATTTGATGAGAATAATGTTGTGAATTATACGGATGAAGAAGATTTTGTGGGATTTAGTATTTTAATTTCTCAAGAAGGAGAATATGAGTGGAATGTTAAATGTAATGATACTATTGGTTATGATTCTTATGCTTTAGAGAATTATACTTTTATCATGGATGTAACTAATCCTGTTGTTCTTTTTGGAAGTCAAACTGAAGATGGTGATGAAAATGTTGGTCGTGATTGGATTTTTATGGATGTAAATGTTATTGAAAATAATTTTAAGAATATTAGTTTTGAATTGTATAACAACATGGGATATAAAGTTCAAAGTTCAACTTATGAGGATGATACACGAGAGCATAATTTTACTGGGCTTTCTAGTGGAGTTTATTATTATAATGTAACAGTTTATGATAAAGCCGATAGGAGTGGAACAAGTGAAACTAGAAATATTAATTTAGATTTATCTCTTCCAAATGGGACTTTGAATAATCCGACTTCTGAAAGTTATTTGAATAATTTAGTTCAAAATTTAACTGGAAGTTTTTCAGATGTGACTGGTCTTTTGAATGCTACGCTCTATGTATTTAATGAAACAGGTAGTTTGGTTTTTACTTCTTTTGTAGCTTTAGCTGGTGTCACTTATGCCACAGTTGGAATAATTTATAATTTTGTTAAAGAGGGCATTTATTCTTGGTTTTATCGTGTTGAAGATGTTGTTGGCAATGTTTATGATACTCCAAATAATACTTTGACAATAGATACAACAAAACCCCTTATTAATTATGCTTCAGGTGTAGAAGATTCTGGATTAGTTTTTGAAAGAGAGAATGTTTATGTTAATGTTACAATTAGTGATTTGTATTTTGCAAATTTAACTTTTTGGTTGTATAATGGGGATGGGGTTGTTTTACCTAGTCCAAATACTTTTTCAAATAATAAAAGGAATATTAACTGGACTAATTTGCCTGATGGATTTTATGAGTATAATGTAACTGTTTATGACCTTGCTAATAATCATAATTCAACTGAAACTAGGAATATTGTTTTGGATAATTTAAATCCGGTTATTGATTTTGGAAGTGGAACTAATCCAAATGGTGATTTTATTTCAGGTGATATTGTTTTTGTAGATGTTGTTGTTACTGAGGCTAATGAGGAAAATGTAACTTTTAATTTATATGATGAATTTGGAGTGAATGTTAGAAGTAATACTTTTACAGATGGGAGGAGAACTGTATCTTGGAATTTATTGGATGATGGAATTTATTATTATAATGTAACTATTTATGATAGGGTTGGACATTTTGATTCTACTGGAACTCGTAGTATTGAATTGGATAATGTCAATCCTGTTATTAGTTATGGTTTTGGTACGGAAAATGATGGTTCTGTTTTTTCGAGAGATTGGATTTATTTTAAAGTTAATATAATTGAAGATAATTTTAAGAATGTCAGTTTGAGTTTGTATAATTCTAGTGGTTTGGTTTCTACTCAGAATTTTGTGGACACTACTCGAGATTATAATTGGACTAATTTACCTGATGGAAATTATTGGTATGATGCAACTACTTATGATAAAGCAGGAAATTATGATGGCGCGGTTACTCGAGGTATAATTCTTGACAATGTCAATCCTTTGATTAGCTTTTCTACTGGAACTGAAGCTAATAATTTTAATAAGACAGCGGATTGGATTTTTATAAATGTGAGTTTTATTGAAGAGAATTTTAAAAATATAACTTTTGAATTAAGAGATGTTAATGGAGTTGTTAATTCTACTACTTATGTTAATTTGGTTAGTTCAATTAATTGGAGTGGTTTGAATTCTAAAAATTATTGGTATAATGTAAGTATTTATGATGAGGCGGGAAATAGTAATGAAACTGAGGTCAGAAAGATTGGTATAGATTATTTGGGACCTTCGATACAAATTATTAATCCGAAAGCTAAAGCTTATGGTTATAATATTAGTTTACCTTTAAATTATAATGTTAATGATGCAATTGTTGGAAATGATATTTGTTGGTATAATCTTGATGTTGGTTCTAATGTGATTGTTGATTGTGGAGGAAGTTCCACTTTTAATACAAGTAATGGTCAGCATACTTTGCATTTTTATGCCAATGATACTTTTGGAAATATTAATTATAAAAATGTGACTTTTTTGGTTTCAACGACGGGACCTGCTATTCAATTGATTGATCCCGAAGATAATTCATTTTATTCTCAAGCAACAGAAGTATTTTTCAATTATTCTGCGGAAGACCCTGATTTAACTCAGAGTTGTAGTTTGTATGGTTCCTGGAATGGGGGCTGGCATTTGAATCAAACTGATTTTGATTGGAATAAATTAAATAAATTAAATAAAACTTGTTCAGAAATATGGGGGTTTGATTGCAGTATTCAACCTGATCAAGATAATACTTTTAATGATTGTGAAACAGGGACGAATAGTGATGAAGCTGTTGATGAAATTTGGATTAATGTAACTGATATTAAAGCAGGAGATACCGTAAATGCAATTTGTCAATTTAGTGTATGGAATGCTGATGATTTATATATATGGTATTATAATGGAACAGGTTGGAGAAATTTGATGCAAGATTTAGATACAACTTATGGAACAACTACAATAAATAAATCGGTGGTATTTGTTGCAGATGATAATCCAGGAACTCATTGGGTTAGATGTGGTTTAACTTATAACTCTGCAACAGAAACAGATGCTTGTGCAAATACGGGAACTTATTATGATAATGATGATATTAATTTTACCGTGATTGAAGCTAGAACAAAGGGGAATTTTACTTTAAACTTATCAGAAGAAGGAACTCATAAGTGGAATATTGAATGTAATGATAGTCGTGGATATTATACTTGGGCTGTTTCTAATTATAGTATTACTTTTGATGTGACTAATCCAGTTGTTGATTTTGGGGAAGGAACTTTATTAGATGATTCTAATGTTAGCCAGAATTATGTTTATGTGAATTCTTCTATTGTTGAAAACAATTTTGAGAATATTACATTTTATCTGTACAATGATTCAAGTTTAGTTGATTCAGAATGGTTTAATGATTCCACAAGAGATTATACTTTTACAAATTTAAATGATGGAAATTATTATTATAATCTTACTGTATTTGATTCTGCGGGTCGGAGTGGATCTTCTGGAACAAGGCAGATTATGATTGATACTACTGAGCCGCTTGGAAGTTTGGGAACTCCTAGTGATAATAGTATTGTAAATAATGCAACTCAAAATTTGACTGGGAGTTTTTCTGACGATAATGGTTTGAAAGAAGTTGTTTTATTTATTTTTAATCAAAGTGGTTTTGTTTATAGTCAGGTTGTTAATCTTGGAGGAGTTTTAGGTGTTACTGTTGGGATTATGTATAAATTTTTACAAGATGGAATTTATGATTGGTTTTATCAGGTAGAAGATACTGTGGGGAATTTATATAATACTACTAATCACACAATAATTGTTGATACTACTTTACCTTTGGTTGATTTTATTTTAGATACTTTAGATAATGATTCTTATGTTGTGCAAGATTATATTTATTTGAATACAAGTGTAATTGAAACAAATTTTGAAAATATAACTTTTATTTTATATGCTGCCGAAGGAATTGTTGCTCCTAGTCCGAATACTTTTTTAAATAGTAAGAGAGATATTAATTGGACTAATTTAGGAGATGGCGAATATTTTTATAATGTTACTGTTTGGGATGAAGCTGGCAATGTCAATTCAAGTGAAACTAGGGTTATCACTTTGGATAATATTTTACCTGTAGCTTCTTATTCTACTGAAACTGAAATTGATTCAGCGAATAAAAGCCAGGATTGGATTTTTGTGAATACATCCGTTGTTGAAACTAATTTTGCGAATATAACTTTTAGATTGTATAATGATCTTGGATTAGTTGATTCTACATTTTTTAGTAATTCTACAAGAAAGATTAATTGGACTCTTTTAGATGAGGGGGAATATTTTTATAATGTTACTGTTTGGGATAAAGCTGGTTTGAAAAACGATTTATCTACGAGAAAAATAAATTTGGACATACTTAAACCTCTAGTTGATTTTGCTAGTTTGACTGAAGAAGAGGGGGCACAATTTGAAAGAGATTGGATTTATATTGATGTTAATGTGGTTGAAAATAATTTTAAGAATATGAGTTATAGATTGTATGATGATGAAAGTCAATTGATTAATGAAACAAGTTTTAATTTTGTTGTTAATGATATTAATTTTACAGCTTCGGGAGAAAATAACACTTATTATTATGAGGTGGTTGTTTATGATTGGTCTGGTAATGGAGGAAAAACTTCAAGAAGGAATATGACTTTAATTGATATTACTACTCCGAGTTTAGTTTTGACAAGTCCGGAAAATATAACTTATCCTTATACTAATGGAATTAGATTAGATTATGATGTTAATGATGTTCATTTGGATAATTGTTGGTATAGTTTGGATAGGGGTAAAAATACTAGTTTATCTAATTGTCAAGGGATTTCTATGAATTTTGTTGATGAAACGAGCCACACTATTGAATTGTATGTGAATGATACTATGGGATATTTGAATGGTAGCAGTGTTAGTTTTTCTGTAAATTCTAGTTTGATTGAGACTCCAACTTATAGAGTTTTACGGGGTTCAAGTCTTTTTGTTGATGGATCAAATACTGAGACAATTGAAATAACAGATATGAGTAAATCATTTATTTTGCATACCTCTAGGGGTTCTGATGATGGTCCAGATACTTTGCAGGTTGTTAGTAGTTTTCCCCGTAGTGACCAAGTTAAGTTTTCTAATTATGATATGGGGGCTGGAGCAATTGTGGATTGGTCTATTGTGAGTGGACCAGAGATTAAGGTTCAGCGGGGGGAAATTTCATTTGATACTGAATCTAGTTTATCTTTAAGGATAGGACAAGTTAATTTGAGTAGCAGTTTTATTATTGTGAATACCAAATTAAATTCTGGTGTAGCGGGAGAAAATGTTGAAGGATTTTTTTCTGGGAGATTTATTGATGATTCTAATGTTGTATTTGAAAGGGAAGGCGGAAGTGCAAATGGAGTTTTATCTTGGCAAGTTGTTGATTGGAATGAAACTACTGTTCAATCTGGAGTTTTGAATATTTCAGATGGAATTTTGAGCAATAATACTGGAATTAACCAGGTCGATTTGAATAAGAGTGTTTTGATTTTTTCAAATAGTTTGTTTTGGGATAACAGTGTTGAAGATTTAATGATTAAGGGTAATTTTACTAGTAATAGTGAGATTGAGTTTTCAAGAGTTGGAAGTGGGGGAAATGTAAGTATTAGTTATTTTGTTGTTGAGTCTGATTTATTTAATGCACAGGGAGGAGATTATACACATTTAGAAAATAGTAATGTTCAAGAAATTAATTTAAATTCTGATTTAATTAATATTAATCGTGTATTTGATGTTCACTCTCAGGAGAATGATGGGATTTCTACTAGTTTTGCTTCTGGATTTGTTACTCAGTTAATTGAAGATAATAACACGATTAATTTACAAAAAGGGGTTGGTAGTGATTCTGGTGTTACTAGTTGGTTTGCTGTTGAGATTAAAGATTTGAATAATCCAATTGTGAATTTGACGTCGCCGATTAAGGTTTATAATTATACTTCTCATCTTGTTGGAGGTTTTGATTTTGTAATTGATGATGAAAGTAATATGAGTAATTGTAGTTTACATGGTTCATGGAATGGAGGCTGGCATTTGAATCAGACAATTTATTTAGTTGATTCTGAAATTGAAAATAGTTTTAATTCGGTTGATGTTGGAACGAGTGGATTTTATAATTGGTCTGTTGAATGTTATGATATTTATGGGAATTTTGGAAAAAGTAAAAATTGGACTTTTAGTTCTTATTTGCCTCCTACCGAACCTGAATTTGTAAATATAACTCAAACAGCTAATGATGGAACAGGAGATATTTTTTTAGATTGGAATGATTCTAGTGATGTTGTTAAGTATAGAATTTATGTTGGAGATAATGTAAGTGATTTTGTTTTATTAAATGAAACTACTGATACTAATTATACAGATGATACTTTTGCAGGGAATAAAAGAAGATTTTATAAAATTGAAGCGTGGAATCCTTCAAGTTCAAATATGAGTGATTATATTTTTGGTGTTCATGTTTATGAATTGAAACATAATATTATTAATCCTTATGGGAGTATTGCAAACAGAAATTGGATCGGGTTTCCGACGAATTTTAGCTATTTGAAAAATGCAAATGATAGTTTGAATGAAATTAATGGTATAACTTCTGTTAGTAGACTTAATACTACGACTCAAAAAAGAGTTACTTGTAATGAATTTAGTTGTCCCGAGAGTTTTGCGTGTACAGACACTGCTTGTAATTTTAATTTGGTTGCTGGTGAAGGATATGAGGTTAGTTTGAATGTGAGTGGAAGTTCTTCTGTTAATTGGTCTGGAGTTGGAATTGTTTATAATCCTGTACAAATTGATTTAGTTTATGATGAAACTGGAACAAGATTTAATAAAAATTGGATTAGTATGACTGCTTTTACTAATTTGAAAGATGCTGATACTTTAAGAAGCAGTTTATTGGGAGAAGATACTGTTACCAATTGGAATGCAGAATTACAAAAAAGTGAAGGGAAAATTTATGTTTGTTTTCCTTGGGGAGAATGTATTGAAATAGGAACAAATTTTGATATTGGAATGGAAAAAGGATATGAAATTAGTGTTACACAAGATTCTGAATGGACACAAGTATAAAAATGAAAAAAGAAGCAAAAATAAAAAATATGAAATTGTTTTTATTAATTGGAATTGTATTGTTTTTGATTAGTGGTGTTAGTGCTCAAATTATTGGTGGAGAAGTTTTTAGTGAAGGGCGTGTCGCTCCTTTTTGGCAGAATGTTTTTGTTTATGATATCCATAATGTCAATGATTATTTTAAAGTTTCAGTTAGTCCTAATAAAAATAGATATTCTTTTGAAAATTCTGAAATTTTTGGAAAAAATTCTATTCTTCGTGCAGAGATTTTAGATTTTGAAAATGGTTTTATGGCAGGACCTGTTGAAATGAATTTGAGTTTGGATAATAATGCTGAGTATCCTGGTGATGATATTTTTCCTAAGATGGAATTTAGAGAAGTTATTCAATTAGAACAGCCTCCTGGAAAATTAGTAATTTCTGAAAAAAAGATTTTTGATGTTGTATTTAATATTTATGATGGTTGTGATTTTTCTATTAGGGAAAAAAATTCTTTTAGAAATTTATGTGAGAATTGTTCTAATTATGTTAATTCTTTTGAATCGAATTTTGGTTTAAATGGTTTTTTATTTGTTGTTGATTGTCATACTAATAGTAGATTTAAAGGTGGTAGTCGTGAAATAAATTTTTCAGAAGAAAGTGGTAAGTGGGTCATATTTGAAAAAAGAATTAGTTCTATAAATGAGGGTGAATTTTTGATCAATTTTGATGGAACTAAAAGTAGGGGAATTTTTTCCATCACAGATTTTATTCCTGATGAATTTGAAGTTTTTAATATTTCTGGTGGTGGAGTTGTTTATGACGAAGATGGATATTATGCAATTGAGTGGAAGAATTCTTATCGGAGCCCATTTAATTTTAGTTATTATATTAAGCCTAAGAAGAAGGTTAGGAGTTGTGAGATTGGACTTAGTGATGGCAGTGTTTTGAGGAAGTCATTTGAAGATAAATTTAATTTGAAGGAGGGAGAAGAATTTGATTTAAAAGAGAATGATTTTTATTTTGATTGTAATTTTTCTAAAGATATTTCTGTTTATGTAGTTGAAGAAGTAAATTTTGAAAGTAGTTTAAAAAATAAGATTAAGAAAAATAAGAAAACAAAGATTTCTTTGAAGGGGAATATTTCTGAAAATGTTTCTGGTTTAGAATTTAGAGAATATGTTCCTGTTGAATTTGAAATTAGTGAGATTTCGAATAATGGTTATGTTGAAATTTCTAGTTCTAGTTATAATGTTATTGTTTGGGAAGTTAATGGAAATAGTTTTGATTTTAGTTATTCTATTTTATCTTCTGTTAAAGGAGTTTTTTCTTTTATGAGTGAAATTGGAGGGAACATCTTGGGAGAAAGTTTTGTAAATGTTTATGCTCGTGTTCCCAGTAGAGGAAGAAAGAAAAAAAGAGAGGCGGATGTGATTTATGAATATTATCCTCAAAATTTTTCAAGGGTTACAAATAGTTTGCCTTTAATTGATAGCTATAAGAATATGACTCTCGCTATTTATTCGAAGAATTTTACAGAAAAAGGTGCAGCTGAATTATTTGATTTGAATTTTTCTTCTAAGATTTATAATCGAAGTTTGAAATTTTTTGATGGTTATTTGGTTGAAACAAATTTGGGAAATAATTTTGGTAAGTTTGCTTTTGAATATGATTTTAATCCAAAAGATTTGGAAATAAAAGGATATAGAGG
>CAZRBZ010000004.1:0-5020 GCA_964598515.1 Candidatus Woesearchaeota archaeon | reverse complement strand
AGGAGTTGAATTTTATGGAAAGAATAACCGGGGCAATTGGATTTCTTTGACAGGAAATTTCATTGAAGTTGATGGTGATATGAAATATAAATTTGAAAGTGAAGAATTTTTTAGAGAAATTATTATTTTTGGAGTTAAAGAAAAATTAACTTTTTGGGATAGGTTTGTCGAATGGAGTTGGAGAGTGTTTGGATTTAAAGGATTTAGTTTCTTTTTGGTTTATATTTGTTAAAAAATTTCTTATGTGCAGGCGCACACTACAAAACTTTTATAACTTCGTCTAAACACAAAAATAAATCAAAATCTTAATTAGTACAGGGGGGAAAAAGAGCAATTGTTTGGATTTAAGACTGGTCTTATTTAGTTAGTTTTATTAATAATAGTTTGTTTTTACTTTTATGGTAGAGGATGAATTTTCTGAAGAGGGGGAAAAAGAGGAGAGTGAAGGTTTGTTGGAAAAAACTTTTAGTGCTTCTCCCAAACAAAAACAACTTTTGAAAAAACAAGTAGAGTTTGAAAGGGGGGAAAAAAGGAGAGAAGTTGAGGATATTCAAGAAGGTAGAAAAAGAAATAGGTTGGATATCTTTTTGAGATGGAGTATTTTGATTTTGGTTGGAGTTGGATTATTTTTTATGGCTAGATGGTTATTATTTTAGGAAAAAAGAAAATTAATTGGAATAAATTTCACGGATGTGATTCGGAAATTTAAAAAAAAGTTATTAATGAGGAAATTTCAAAATAATTAATATTTTTTGAATCTTCCTATTTAATTTTTAAAGATTATCATTAGAAATAAATCGCTTAACTTCCTTTCACATATTTCAAGTAATTATCTCTCCAATGGCAAAGATAGAAATTGAGTTTAGTTTGTGGAAATGTTGGAAGATTATAAAATTTTTTAAATTAATTATAAATTTAAAATTTATCACACAATATTATGGATTTTATTTTATTTATTTTAAATCTATTTAGTAAATTATTTTTTTATTAAATTTCTTTTTAAATTTTAACCATCATCTTTATAATTCTATTTTATTTAAGGATATTATGAAAAAGAATTTTAAGAGGAAAGTTTTGAAAAATGGTTTGACTGTTGTTTTTGAAAAGAGGGATATCCCTGTTGTTAGCATGGCCTTTGCTGTTCGGTCTGGAGGAATTAATGAATCTATAGATGAAAAAGGGATTAGTCATTTTATTGAACATATGTTGTATAAGGGTACTAAGAATAGATCTTCTAGACAAATTGCTGAGGAAATTGAAAGAAAAGGTGGTGAAATTAATGGATTTACTAGTGAAGATTTAACTGCTTTTTATTGTAAACTTCCAAGTAAACATGCAAAAGTTGGTTTAGATGTTCTTACAGATATTATGAAAAATTCTTTATTTCTCGAGAAAGAATTAGAAAAGGAAAGAAAAGTTATTTTTGAAGAAATTAAAATGAGAAAAGATAATCCTCAAATTTATGTTTCTGATAAAATACAAAATTTATTATATGAAACTCCTTTTGGCAGTGATTTAATTGGAACTTATAAAAGTATGAATTCTATAAATAGAAATAAAATTTTAGAGAGATTTGAGGAGGTTTATGTTCCTGAAAATATGATTTTATGTGTTGTTGGAGATTGTGATTTTAATAAAATTGTAAATTTTTGTGAAAAAAACTTTGAAAAGAAAAAAGTTAAAAATAACTCTTTTAAAATAATCAAAAAGAATTTGTCTAAAGTTGAAAAAAGAGAAGGAATTAATCAAGCAAATTTAATTTTAGCATTTCATTCTCCTTTAGCAAAAAATGAGAAAAGTTATGCTGCAGAAGTTTTAATGACTTTGATGGCTGGAGGAATGTCTTCCAGATTATTTCATGAAATACGAGAAGAGAGGAATTTAGCTTATGGTATTAAAGGTCATACAAATATTTCTAAAAATTATTCTTATTCAATTATTTATGTTGGAACAACTAAAGATAAAGTAAAAAAAGTTAAGGAATTAATTTTAGAAGAATTTCATAAAGTTTCTAAGGAACTTGATGAAAATGAATTAAATCAAGTAAAAGAACAATTGATTGGGAATCATCAAATTTCTATGGAAGATTCTCAAACGCAAATGATTAATTTATTGTTGACAGAGATTGAGAGCAATGCTTCAAAGTTTTATGATTTTGAAAAGAAAATTTCTGAAGTTAAATTAATAGATGTAAAAAAATTAGCGTCTAAAGTTAAGGGTAAAAATTATAGTTTTTTTGCGTTGATACCGAAATGAGTTTTTAAAATTTGTAGTTAGTTTTATAAATTTGATTTGATTATTTTTTTTGAAGTGAAAATGGATAAGCGAATTTATTATGTTTTAGGGGCAATTTTAATTATTGGAACAATTATTTTTGGTGTAGATTTTAATCCTAAATTGACTGGACATCTTGTTGCTGGTTCTTCTGAACCTTCTAGCAATTCTGAGTGGACAAACTGGGGAAGAGATTTAGGAGGCACAAGATTTTTGGATGCACAGACAAGTGATAATTTAACTAGTGGAATTATTAGGACATATAACGGACCAGGAAATTATCTTCCTGGAATTGCTCCTGTTGTTTCTGAAGAATATGTTTATTATGTTTTTAGTGGAGGTACGATTGTTCAATTGAATGCAAGTAATGTTTCTCAAGAAATAGCAAGAACTTCGGGGATTGTTTTTGATACAAATATTGCAATTACTTCTGATTTTATTTTTTCTTGTAGTCAAACTAGTAATCTTTGTTTCAGAATGAATAAAAATAATGTAAGCCTTATTTTGCAAAATGTTACTGCGAGAGGAATGGATGTTGATCCTTTAGTTTATCAAGACTACCTTTATTTTTTAGATAATGGCGATTATTATCAAGTTAATGCTAGTAATTTTAGTCAAGTAATTGGTACGAAAGAAAGTTGTTATTCATATTCTTATCCAGCTATTTATGGGGAGTATTTTTACACGGATTGTGGTGGAACAAACATATATCAACTAAATGCAAGTAATATTGGTCAAGAAATAAATTCAATGGGGGGGGCTGGCATATTCTATTATGTTAGAAGCCCTTTAGCAATTAAAGATGGATCTATTTATGTTGGAGAAGATGAGGGTAAATTTTATAGGATAAATGCTACAAATCTTGATCAAACTATTGAAACAGGTGCAATTTATTCTTCCGGAAAAATTGCAGTTTCCGATGATTCATTTTATTTATTAAAAACTGGCGGAATTATTGTCAAATATTCTGTAGATGATTTTTCCCAATCTGAAACTTCCATAGATTTAAATTTTAATACTTTTTCTATATCAAAGGAGTATGTTTATGGTATGGGTTCTTCATCTGGATTAGTAAAATTAAATATTTCTAATTTAACTCAAGTTATTGAAAATTATTCTTTTGGAACAGCTAATTCGTATATTTCTTTAACTCAAGATTATATTTATTTTGTAAATACTACTGGAACCCTATTTCAAATAGGGGATGTTTATGGAGGAGTTCCCCAATTTTCAAACTTTGTAGATAATTCAGGAGAGTTAACAACTAGTGGAATGGCAGAATTTAATGTAACGGTTGAAACAACAAATGGTACGGTTTATTTGAATATTAATGGGAAGAATGAAACTGCTATAAATGTTTATGGTGATGTTTATCATGTTAATTTAACTTTAACTTCTGGGAGTTATGATTATTATTGGTTAGGTTATGGTTCTCTTGGAGAGTATGGGATTTCAGAAACTCAGACATATATTGTTAATGCAGAAGTTGTTGAAGAAGAACCAGAACCTTCAACTTCAAGTGGAGGTTCTACTGGACTTCCTGCGGAACATTTTTATTTAGGAGATTTAGAAAAAGTAGATACAATAACTTTAGATTTGAAATATGGGGAAAAAATATTTTTTAATTCAAGTGATATTGAATATGATATCTTCTTAAAAAATATTGATAGAACTAATAATGAAGCTATTTTTAAAATTTTACCAATCATGGAAGAGGTTTCACTTAGACTTTATGAGAATAAAGATATTGATTTGAATGGTGATGGAATTGTAGATATTAATTTGGTTTTAGAGAAAATAATTTCTGATAAAGTTGAGGTTGAATTAGTTTTGAAGAGAAAAGTGATTTTCAGAGATGGAACTGAGGGTCATGAAATTAAAGCTATTAGTCCAATTTGGGATGAGGCGCAATGTACTGATACAGATGGAGGAATTAATCTTATTATTAAAGGAGTGGTTGAATTTGAAAATGCGAAACAGGAAGACTATTGTTATAAAATAAATTTGTTTGGTTTTAGACGGCCAAGTTTGGAAGGAAACTATATTCGAGAATACTTCTGTGAAGAGGGGGCAATAAAACATAATAATTATCCTTGTCCTGAGGGTTGTGTTGATGGTGTTTGTAAAAAAGAATTACCTCAATGCACGGATACGGACGGAGGAAAAGAAATATTTATCAAAGGAATAACTGAATATGATGGAACAAAAAAAGAAGATTATTGTTATTTGTCTTTTTTTGGATTTAAAATAAAAAAAGATAGTGCAAAAAATATAAATGAATATTTTTGTGGTGGGGGTGTTGTTGTTGAAGAAGGTATCAGGTGTCCCGAAGGATGTATTGATGGTGCTTGTGTGAGCTCTTGTATTCCCAATACTTGTGAAGATTTAGGTTATGAATGTGGAGAATGTGATGATGGATGTAAAGAAATTTTGAAGTGCGGAGAATGTGAGGAAGGATATTCTTGTTTAGATGGAGAATGTATTTTGGATTCAGTTCCTTTACCTGTTTGTTCTGATAGTGATGGGGGATTGAATTATTTTGTTAAAGGGATTGTAACAGACAGGGAGGGTATTAATCAAGATTATTGTAATGGTTCAATCTTAATTGAGGGTATTTGTGAGGGACTTTTTTATGGTGCAGATAAACATAATTGTTCTAATGGATGTATTGATGGAGCTTGTATAGGAAACATTATTTGTCAAGATACAGACTCAGGTGATATAAATGTTTCTGGTTCTGTTATAG
>CAZRBZ010000003.1:3829-29649 GCA_964598515.1 Candidatus Woesearchaeota archaeon | reverse complement strand
TCAACTGCGAACCATCACCAATAATATAACCAGTTGCATTGATATCTCCAATAACATTCAATTTATTTTGAGGAGTTGTTGTATTTATACCCACATTACCAGAAAAATCAGCTGAACCATTAACAGTTAATGCATTATTTACAGAATTTGTTCCAATTCCAGTACCAACCGAATTTGCATATAAAGAATATTGCTTTGAATTTGATTCAATACTTAATTTAGAAGTTCCACTGTCACTATCAAATCTCATCTCACCACCAGCACCCAAATACCAATTCCAATAATGAGAAGGAGTTTTAAATTGCATTCTTGCTGCAGAACCCAATGTTTCCAATTGAAAAACTGGTCTACTATAACCCGTTCCTTGGTCAAAGATTCTTGCTATATAATCACTAGTCAAACTTGTATTCCCAACAACTTCCAAAGGATAATCTGAACTCACAGTCCCAATCCCAACATTCCCACTATCA
This sequence comes from Candidatus Woesearchaeota archaeon, assembly GCA_964598515.1. GTDB lineage: Archaea > Nanobdellota > Nanobdellia > Pacearchaeales > GW2011-AR1 > GW2011-AR1. The sequence continues at coordinate 29,179 of CAZRBZ010000003.1, read as the reverse complement.
GCATCAACAAAAAAATCACTCCCACCAACACTAAAATTATTATCTCCCAAAACCAAATTCTTATCCGCACCAGTATACGGAACATAATCACTCAAATCAATATTTGAAACATTCAAATTACTCAATCCACTACCATCACCAAAAATATAATCAGAAGTAAAATTAAATCCAGATAAATCCAAATTAGAATCAACTTCAATTCCAGAAGTATTCACATACTTGGCACGAAAAGCATATGGGCTTCTTGAAATTTTAGAATTATTAATTAAAACATCATCCCGATAATAACACAAATAATACTGGTTAGCATAATCCATATTTACACCAGTCAAATAATAAGAAATAATTCCCCGCGAATCAGTAGTTAAAGTTGCAGAATCAGAATAAATAACATTATTACAATCACTAGTTGTTGAAATATTAAAATCAAAATCAAAAGTTCCAGTAACAACATTTCCACCTGCATCAGTTGTTTGAATATTTAAATGCAATTCATCCAAAATTGATGCAGCAAAAACAAAATTTAACATAAAGATAAATAATAAAATTCCTAAAATTTTCCTCTTTTTTTCAAATATAATTTTCATTAACAGTTTAACCCACTTCTTATATTTACTCTACACAAAAATAGTATATAAAGATTACTTTTACCTACACTCTACTTCCCGACGGTAAAATTTTTACCTACACAATAAAAATCAAAACAAAGTTTTTACTTACTTAATTATAAATCTTATTAAAAAAATCTATAAGAAACCAGTAAAATTTAATCTCAATTTATGTTACAAACAAAACAATTAATTTAATATATTAATTATGGATTTTTAATCCATCAATTTAATCAAAAACAATAGCCCTACCAGGATTCGAACCTGGGTCGCAAGCTTCAGAGGCTCACATACTTGACCGCTGTACTATAGGGCTATACAAAAAGAATAATCTTAACAATATTTAAACATTTTGAGTAAAAAATTTTCAAATCAACAAAATAAAATCAATCATTCAATTAAATCACTAAATACAAATTTATTTTTCATTCTCTTTTATACTAAATAAACAATTATTTAAGAAACAAATTTCCAGAAATAGGATTAGATTTAACCCAATTTGATATTAATTATCTTTTTAAAATTCTAGGGCTTTATGTAAATAAAGTTATTCCGCTGGGAAAGCACATTCTTAAAATTTATTTTCTTTCATAAAATTTTATAAACAAAAAGAATCATTAATTTACATATGCCCCGATAGTTCAGAGGCCAAGAATATCGCCCTCTCAAGAAAATTTGATTTGAAAAAGAGGTGATTTTAACTTGATGAAAGAAAAAGTCTAGCATCTCAATGCAGCCCTTTTTCAGAGAACGGCGGTGACCCGAGTTCGAATCTCGGTCGGGGCGTATTTCAACCTTTAGGTTGAACTTAATGCTGAAATTCTAATACGTAAAATTCAAATAGATTTAATTTCTAAAGAAATTAACCCGAGTTAAGCACAGAGTTTCACGAACTCTTGTGCTTCGAAAATCATGAATCTCGGTCGGGGCGTAATACCTTTATGTCTGTGTTTGTGCATAAATTATTATTTTTAATAAAATTTTTCTAAAACTAATAAGATAATATGTGAAACTCTTTTTATTTATGTTTTATGCAATTATAATTATGTTTTTTAATTGAATAATTAATATTTTTAATGTTTTCTTATCTTAAAATTATTTCTCTGAAATATACATTTTCCCACAGCCTTTTGTTTTTTTTTCTATTTTTCTTAAAGATTGATTAAAATATTTTAATGCTTTAATTGTTCCAGGAATTGCTCTTTCATTCCAAGCAAAATTATATAAGATTTGTCCAAAGGGATCTAAACTTTCTATAATTGGTTTTAGGGTTTGAATTATATTTTTTTTTGAAAAATCATAATTAAGATTATTTTTTCCTTTAAGATGATCTAAAACATTAGAAAGATAAACAAAGCTAAACTTTTTTTCTAAACCTCTAATTAAATTATGATTTCCTAAATCTCCAACATGAAAATTTAAATTTACTTCTTTTAATCTTTTTTGAAAAAAATCATAATTTTTTCCAAGATAACCCATAGAATTAATTTTTAATTCAGAAAATTTTACTTGCTTAAATATTTTTGATTGATAAATTTTCTCGTGATTTTTACCTTTTTCTTTTAAAAAAAGATTCTTTGAACTATTTAAAACAGGCAAACCTATTGGAAAATTGTTCCAAGTAGGATTTATAATTAAAATTTCATTGTATTCTTCTTTTGAATAATTTTTAAAAATTGTCCATTTATAATCTGCCCAAGCATTTGCTTTTTGACTAACATCAACAGAAGAAATGTTTTTTGCTCCAAGACCAGCTAATAAAATTTGAATATCTCCAGAAGAAGTAATAACTAAAGAATTTTCATTAAAATTTAATTTTTCTGAACATATGTCAGATAATGGTTCATTTGTGAAAGGATATGCTCCAGAATTTAATCCAAAATAAGATTTTTCTTTTGTAGAAGGCATTAATTCTTTTTTTGATTTCATAGTTATAAAATAATTTTTGAGATAATAAACTTTCTTGTTTTAACTTAAAAATGACAATCTTAATAAAGTCTCAAATTTTAATTTAATTATGTTCTTTTCACAAAAAGATAAGAAAATAATGAGTCTTGCATTAAACGAAGCCAAGGAAGCAGGCAAACAAGGAAACTTTCCGATAGGGGGAGCTTTGGCAATTAATGGTAATCTTGTTGATGTAGGAAGAAATCAACTTTATACAAATAGAGATTGGTATTCCCATGCAGAAAATAGGCTTATTGGAAAATATTCTAAATTAATTCTTGAAGAAAAAAAGAAAGGATCTTTAATTGAATTATATTCTACTCTTGAACCTTGTTTTATGTGTTTTGGAACTTCCCTTTTACATAGAATTCCAAAAATTACATTTGGATGTCCTGATCCCTATGGGGGAGTTGCTAACTTAAATCCAGATAATTTTCCAATTTTTTATAAAGATAGGTGGCCAGAGATTCGAAGTGGTTTAATGGCAAAAGAATCTTATGGCCTTTTGCTTTCATTTTTTGCTAATAAAAATACACCTGAATTTAAGGAAATGTTTAATACATATAAAAATTTAAAGATATAATGGTAAAAATAGATTTACATATACATTCAAACCATTCTGATGGAGAATTTTCTCCAAAAGAATTAGTAGGAATTGTTTCTAAAAAAGGAATTACTGCAATGGCAATAACAGATCATGATAAAGCAACAGCAAATAAGGAAGCTGAAAAATATGCAAAAGAAAAAGGGATCGAATATATTCATGGAATAGAAATTACTGCAACTCCTCCTGAAGGAGTTAAAGAACTTCATATTGTAGGATTATTTATAAATTCTGAAAACAAAGAGATAAATAATATTTCAGATAGACATAAAGAATATGCAATCAATACTGCAAAAAAAATTATTGAAAATTTAAATAAATTAAATTATGAAATTTCTTTTGAAGAATTATTAGAAGAAACTAATGGGGAACATTTTGGAAGACCTTTTATTGCAAAAATTTTAATGAAAAAATATCCTGAAAAATTTTCAGAAAGAAGTCAAGTGTTTGATGAATTGTTGGGAAAACAAGGAAAAGCATTTGTTATGCCAAAGGGAACTGAACTAAAAGAAGCTATAAAAATTATTCATGCTGCTGAGGGGATTGCTTTTGTTGCACATCCGTGGTTTTTGGGAAAAAATATGATAAAAATTTTAGAAGAATTTGTTTCTTTTGGAGGGGATGGAATAGAATTAGATTATTCTCCAAAGAATTCAATTTCAGAAAACACAAAAAATATTTTAGAAAATTTTGTAAAGAAAAATAATTTAATAATTTCTGGTGGAACTGATTTTCATAAATTAGAAGAAGGAAAAAAAGAAATTGGTGATAGGGGAATATCTGAAAAAGAATTTCTCAAATTAAAAGAATATCATCAAGAAAATGCAAAAATATAAATGGTTTGGATTAAGGGAAAGAGATAATTTTTCTTATACTTGTGGGGCAATTCCGATTTGGAATACAGATTGTCATAATAGTTTAATTATTTCTAATTTAGAAAAAGATTTTGTTAAGGGAATAAATAATTATGCATTAATTCAAAATTCAGGGAAGAATTATTCAATACCGATAACTAATATTGATAAAATTCTTGATCTTTCAAAAGAAGTTTTAAGTGGAAACAAAATTTTTTATAAAAAACCAAAATCTATTTTTAAAATACAAAATTTAAAAGAGTTGAGTGAAGAAGATATTAAACAAAAACTTTTTGAGAACTATGGTTTGGAAATTAAAAATTTATTAAAAATAAATACAAAAAAAGGAAAGAATAGAGTTTATAAAATTGTTTCTAGAAAAAATGAAAAATTTATATTAAAATATCGAGGAGAAAATCCTTCTTTGTTTCAGGCACAATATTCTTTTTTAGAAAAAATCTCTTCTTTTCCAAAGGTTATCCCAACAATTAGTTCTACACCTTATATATCTTTTAATAATTCTATTTATGCTCTTGAAGAGTTTGTAGAAGGAAATAATTTTCCTCTTGATAGAGAAAATTATTTTGATCTTTTTGGAAAAAATTTAGCTTTAATGCATAATGAATTTAATGAAAAAAGAGTTTCAAAAAAGAATCTTGAAAGATTTTTAGTTCAAGAAGGAAATTTTTTAAGTGAAAGTAATTTGGTTTCGATGCGAATTGATTTAGAAAATAATTTTAATAATGAATTTTTTTTGAAAGAAATTACTTTTTTTCCAAAAGCATTGAGCCAAATAGTAAATTCTTTTTCCGATCAGATAATTCATGGGGATTTAAACAAATCAAATTTAATTTGGAATGAGAATAATACAAAGACAATTGATTTTGAAACAATTCGATTCTCTAAAAGAATCAGAGATTTTATTCCAGCACTTTTATTTAAAGGTAATTTAGAAGTTCCAAATTATACTCCTAATTCTTTAAAAAAATTAACAGAATCTTATGATTTTTTTTCAAATCAAAAATTGAGTGAAGTTGAGAAAATAATTCTTCCGGATCTTTTAAAATTTTCTTTAATTAAATCTTATGTAATTTATATACTTAGAAGAAATTTAAAAAATGAGCAATTCAAAAATCAAATTATTCATAATTTAAAACTCATTGGGGGAGAAACAAATGTTTACTAAAATTCCCTTTCAGATTAATTATCCTTTGCAAATTTTTGATACAACTAAAGAAATAAATTTTGATGATGAAAATGAAAGAAAAAATATTTTTCAAAGAAATATTTATTATAATTTATTTGGTCAAAAAAAGAATGATCTCCTAGAAAAAAAATCTAAATTATTTTTTGAATTAGGCAAAGAAGTTTTAAATTATATGAAAAAAAATTATTCTGATTTACAAATACTAAATCTTTCTTTATTTGGATCTTCTACTGTTTTGGAAAATCCTGGAGATTATGATTTTTTAGCAATAACTCAAGGAGAGATATTTCATCTTGATGAGCCAATTGTAAATTTAAATGGACAAAATATTCAAACAGGAATTTCAATAAAAGGAATTGATAATTATCTTAATGGATTTAAAAAACAAGATAATAGTATTCAAAGTAATAGATTAGAACAAATAATTGATAGGACTGCAATTTCTCTTTTTAGAAGACACATGCCCCTTTTTGGAAAAGATTTTATTAATAATGAAAGAGCATTCTTAAAAAATGCTTTTGCTCAAGTTTCAGATTTATTAAATAATGCTTATCGGTTATTCTATTTGAAACAAGAAAATTATTTTATTCCAGAAGAAAAAAGAGCAAAGAAAATGTTGACTAGGTGTTATGAAGCTACATCTTATTTTGGAGTGGTTGATTCAGATAAGAGAATTCAGGAAATGAGGAAAGAAATTTATTTTGCATTAAAAAATAAATATGAATTGGATAAAAGTAAAAATATTTTTGATAAATTTGGAATATTATATGAAGAAAAAGTATATGAAAAATTAAAAAATATTTAAATTTTCTTTTATTGGTGTAATCGAGGCGCTTTTTTTAATTTTTTTTCAATAAAGTTTATAATTTATTATTTTATTATTTGATTATGGGTAGGTATAAGTTAAATTATTGGATTGATGTTTTACTTATTATGTGTTTAGTGTTTATTTCTATTACGGGTTTTGTTTTATTATTTGTTTTTGTTTCAGGAGAACCGGGAATTGGAAGAAGAATTACTTTTTTTGGAACGTATAAAACAAATTGGCTTGATTGGCATAGTTATTTTGGAATAGGGATGGTCGTTTTGATGATTACTCATTTACTTCTTCATTGGAATTTTATTAAGTGTCAAACAAAAGGATTATTTTGCAAAAAACATAAATCTTTTTAAAATGAGAATTCATTAAAGTAAAATGAGAGGGAAATTATTTTGCTTAATTCTTTTAAGTTTTTTCTTAGTTGGAAATGTTTTTGCTTTGACAACAGTAGTTGAAGTTAAAACTTTGCCTCATCATTGGATTTTTATTACTCCTATTGCTACTAGTGAAGGTTATTCTGCTTTGGCTCAACCTCAAAAAGGTTTTTCAAGTCAATATGGAGATGTTAAATTTGAATTAAATGTTGATGAAAGCTATTTTGATTTGAATTTTTTAATTAAGGATGGAGATAATTTTGTTTTTACAGAGAAAATTAGGGAGAATTTTATTTCTGGAACTCTTATTGAAGTTGAAGTTTTACCTGAAGGTGTTGAATCATTAGTTAAACCTAACCAAGTTATAGAAGAAGTTGAAGAAATTATGGAAGATACTTTTAATGAAACAAATGTTTCTGTTGAGGAAGAAATTGAGTTGAATATTGAGAATGAAAATTTAAAGAAAATCATTATGAATGGATATTCTATTATTGAAGAAAATAAACCTATTGTTAATAGTATTTATTATTCTGTTTTGGGTTTCACTGCTTTGTTTTTGATATTTTTAACTATTAGGAGGAATGGAAAAAAAGTAGAAAAGATTGAAAAGAAAAAAGGAGATATAGAAAAAATTAGTGGAGAGGATGAAGATGAAAAGGCTTTGGAAGAAGCTAAAGCTAAGGTGAAGGAATTGGAGGGAAAAAAAGAGAATAAGATAACTGCTGCTAAAAAGAAATTAATTGAAGATCAAGAAGAGTTATTAAGGTTGAGGGGAACTAAAGAAAAAGAAAGGAAAGAAGAAGTTTCTAGTGATGATATGAGGAAGAGATTAAAGGAGAAGATTAATAGTAACTTAGAGAATAAAGCAGATGAAAATTATAAAGATTTTCAGAAAGATAACGAGTATAAGCGTAAAGATTGGAAAAAATAGTTTGGAAAAAGATTGATGGAAATAAAGATTGAGAAAGGAAAATTTTATTTTTTTAGAATAAATGTTTTTGGTCGTGAATTGGATTATTCTGGGCGGGTAACTGCATTAAGGGATGGAAAATTTGTGATTAATACGAAAGAGAGTTGCAGATTGATGTTTAGATTAAAAGATGTTGTTGAAGTAAGGGAAATTGAAGAACCAAAGAAGAATTTGAAGATTATTGTTAGGAAAAAAATTGAGAAAGGCGGTTTGAGAGAAGTTGAGAGGCCCGAGGGGTTATGAGATTATTTTAGGTATTTTTCTTTTAATTTTTGTGCTACTAATTTGTTTACATTATAAGGGTGAGTACCTTTCCCATATCCTGTTCCAAACCCATTAATCTCCATGTAATATCTTCCATTATTTTTTGTTTCTACCCAATCTATACATCCAATGGTTGTATCTGAATATTTTAATATTTTTATTGAATCGTTAATTTCTTCAATAGTTGGAGAATAAGTGTATGTTTTACTAATTCTTTTATTTGGTTTTCCCTTCTCCCATGGACTACTTCTATCGATAATTATTCTTGAAGCTATTAATTCATTATCAAAGAAAATTAATCTTTTTTCATCTGTTGTATTTAATTTTTTTTGTACAATAAAATCTTGTATTTTCCAATTTTCAAAATAAGCTAAATTATTTGGATTTATTCTTTCAAGTTGTATTCCTTCTTGACCAAACCTATGTTTGATGATATATTCTTGATTTTTTTCTTTTACAAATTTTTTTAGTTCTTTGAAGTTTTGGAAATGATATGATTTTGGTGTTCTGAATCCTTTTTTTTGTAGTTCCATTATGGAAAGTTTGTCTTCAAATAAAGTCCCTCTCTTTGAATTAATGATATTTTCTATATTTCCTTTTTGTTTATTAAATTCTAAATAATCCATTATTTCTTCAACTTCTTCTCTTGAGGGAAATTCTTTGCTATTTGTTGAAAATGCACTTGGGAGAAATAATTTACATCCAATACTTTGTCCATCTGAATGGGGATACATTTGATTATCAAATTTATATGCAGGTGCTTTAATACCCTTTCTTATTTCTTTTTGTAAGTCTCCTGCTAATACAAATCCATAATTTTCTCCTCCAAATATTTCTCTAAATAATCCACTTCTTTCAAAGTTTATTCCTAGATTTTCTTTTTTTTCATCTATTGTTTTTATTATTCTTTCCAAATATCCTTGACTAGTTAATACTTTTACATCCATTTATAATTCCTCCAAAATAAATTTAACTACTTCTTCAATTTTTTCTGGATATTTTCCATTTCCAGAACAAACTAAAACAGCATTTGTTTCTACCATTCTTGGAATTCGATTTCCTTTTTCATCTAAATCATCCATTATGTCAAGACCGACTAAGTATAATCCAGATTTGTATGCTATATTTAAACATAATTCTTTTTCATCTTCCCTTAGCTTTGGTATTTCTATTATTTGACCTCCTTGAGCCAAATTGTCTTTCCAGTTCCCTTTTGAAGGTTTTCTTCCATAGAAGTGTAATATTTTGTATGAATTTTTTTCTCCAACTTTACCTACAACTGCAACTCTTTTGCTACCTTCTTTTGCAAAATGCATGAATTTTTGTGCAACAATTTCAATTTTTCCATTTTTTGTAATTTGATTTAATTTTTCAATGTAATTTTTATTCTTTGTTGAAATTTTTTCAACATCTCTTCCACAGTATCCGAATGGATTTTTTACAATCATTGTTCCTCCGAATTCTTCAATAAGGGCTTTTTCAAGTTTTTCAATGTCTGAGCTTATTATTGTTTTTGGTATAAATTCTGGATAATTTTTGACATATGTTTTTTTATCTGCTGAATGGTACGTTTTGATTGGAGAATTTACGTGTAATATATTTATTTTATTTAGTTTTTTTGCAAAATTCAAATTTACTATGTCACTTAAATCCATAATTATATCAAATGATTCCAAATTAGATATGTTGTATGTATCATTTCTTTTAAAATTTTTTTTCATATTTAGTCTATATGTTTTTCCGGTTTTTGTATTAAAATTAATTGTATATGGATCTAGTTGTACTACAGTACAATTATATTTTAAGAAAGCTTTCGCATAGAGTTTAAAATTGTCTCCCTCTGTAAATTTTTTTCCGAATCTATCCATTAATGCAATTTTTTTAGGTTTCATTCTTTTATGTGTTTATCATAAATATGATCAACAATTAGTTTAATCCACCTTTCTTCTCCTTCATCGTATCCTGGAGTTAAATTATTTTCAATTATTACTGGTCCATCTTCTGTTATGTACATATCTACTTCGTTTAATATTGCTCCTAATGCCTTTGATGATAATATTGCTAATCTTAATTCTTCTTCTGATGCTTGATAGGGAATTATTTTGGATCCATGGTAGCAACTTCCCATCCATGCATCTTCACTTTCATTTTTTACAAGTGTTCTTCCATAGCTGATTAAAGGTTCTCCATTTATTACTCCTATTCTTATATCATGGCTAGCAGAAGGTTTTACAAATTTTTGTACTAGGTGATTTCCTGAAAAAATATTTCTTTGTAATAAAATGTTTTCTAATTCTGAGGGATTATTAATTTTTTTTACCCCTATTCCTTTTCCTCCAGTGTTGGTTTTAATTATTAATGGAAATCCAAATTCTTTTTTGAAATATTCTACATCCATCTTTTCTTCTAAAATTTCTGTTTTGGGCGTATTTACATTCCATTTTTTCATAGCTTCATAAGCAAATTTTTTATCATAATCTGCTATGCATGCGGGAAGTGGATTTATTGTTGTATAATTTCTTGCACTTAGCCAGGCGGTTATATTCAGTCCTTTATTAATTAATCCTTGATCTGCTTCACTTGGATATACCCTATTCATCCATATTGTATATCCATTATTAGTTATTTTTTCTAATGCTGGTAATTGTAAATCTTCTGGATTCCTTTTTTTAGAATATTCATTTCCAATTATGTTTGCATCATATAAGAATACAGAAATGTTTCTTTTTTCAAATTCTTTTTTAAAAAAATCTATGGCCCAATCTGCTCCTTTTGTTCCATTATAAATTATCCCAACTTTTTTTACCATTTTTTATTTTTCCCTTTTAAACCTTTTTGTTAATTTGTTGTCATTTAATTGTTAATGATAAAAATAGTCCCTTTTAATATATAAAGCTGGTGTGAGCATAAATGAGTTACAACAGGGTTTTTATTTCAAATGAAAAAATTTTCATAAATTTTTACTTACGAATATGTTCGTTTACGTCGATATTATTATATATATTAAAAAATATAAAATATAGTAAATTATATAGTTTATTTTCTGTAAAATTGGAATGTTTTTGTCTTGTAACTTTAAATTAGGTACATTTTTTGGTATTTTATAAAGGGATTTATGGAAAAAGAGAAGATTTAGATTGAAATTCAAAATATTCTTTTAATAAATTTAATTGCGAAGAATTGTTTTGTTTATTTATCTCGAGATAAAAATATTGCAGTTTTTTTTTCTGGTTGTTGATTTAATGTTCTTTGTTCTTTATATTTTTTTATATTTTTTTCAAGCAACTTTTATACCATATTGATTTAATTTTAAATAGTTTGCAAGTTCTCCTGCAATTTTAATATGATTATAATTTATTTTTACTGCTTCTTTGTTTTGTTCCAAAACTTTTTTTGCATATTCGGTTCTTTCTGGAATTTTCATTTTGTCAATTGTTTTGTAAAGTATTTTTTTATCAGAAAGAATATTATCTAAATTTTTAATTCTCTTTTTATATTTTGGACCATCTACTAAAATATCATCATCATATAAATGGTTTAAGTCAAGCCCATTTTTATGAAAATCTGGTACGACATGTTCTATATATCTTCCTATTTGTGGAGTATTTGCAATCCATGGTTCTACAAACATATAACCAAATCCTTCTTTTACGCTTGTTGATAATGCAAAATCTGAAAGATGATATAAATTTCCCACATTAAAATTAATGTCATCAATGATTTCAGAAACTTCCCCCATTGAAGCTTTTATATTATGTTTTCTTGCTAATGATTCTAAATTCTTTTGATATTTTATTTGAAATATGTTATTCGGTTCATTTTTTATTATGCTTGTAGTTACAATTAACCTGTATTGTTCTGAAGATAATTCATTTAACATTTTGGTAATCATTAAGGATTCTTCTATGTTTTTTCGATCAACAATTCTATTTGGAACAGCTATTATTTTTTCATTTGGCAATATTATTCCTTTTGATTCTAAACTTTCCCTCAATTCAGAATCTTTTTTTGAATTATTTTCATAAAAGTTTTCACATATTACAGAATTTTTTAAAATGTTAACTTTAATGCCATATTCATTTTCTAATTGTTTTTTTGTGGGATTAACTAAAGTTACATGTGTTATATTTGATGATTCTGGAACAACATTTTTTAATTTATTATTAACATCATGGTGTCTATATACAACTCCTCCATTAAAATTTTCTGTAAATTTTTTATATTCTTCTGGAGCTAAAGGAAATTCTTTTAACTGTCTGAATGGATTTTCAATAATAATTGCTTCTAAATCTTTTGTTAAATCTAATAATTTTTTTGAGAAATTTTTATTTAAATTGATATTTCTTTTTTCGTATTTTGGGAAAATTTTATCTGAATCTCTATCGGAAATGAATATTGGTTCTAATCCAGGATATAACTCTAATAATCCTTCAAGGTTATTGTTTACTACTGTGTTAACTCCACTAGAATTTTCATCCCAAAAATAATGCATAATTCCTATTTTTCCCATTTTTTATTTTTCCCTTTTAAACCTTTTTGTTAATTTGTTGTCATTTAATTGTTAATGATAAAAATAGTCCCTTTTAATATATAAAGCTGATGTGAGCATAAATGAGTTACAACTGTATTTTTATTTCAAATGAAAATTTTTTCATGAATTTTTGCTTATGAATACGTTTGCATACGTCGATATTTGTATATATATTAAAAAATATAATATATAGTAAAGTATATGGTTTATTTTTGGTAAAATTGACTTTATTTTTATCTTGTAACTTTAAATTAGGGACATTTTTTGGTATTTTATAAAGGAATTTATGGAAAAAGAGAAGATTTAACTCCTTTTGTTTGTAATGACAAGTTAAAATTTAAGTTTGTGATACCAAAAATTTTAAAGAAATTATTAATGTGAAAAAAGTTTATGCTTTGGTTGGTGAACTTATAATTTGAATTTAAAATTATTAATTTTTGTTTGTAAAAAGACTATTAAAGCCATTTTTCTTTGGGATTTTATGGTTCAGTATACGTATTCATCGCATAGAACAAGACATATTGAGAAAGTTAGAAAGCAACGTGTTAAATATCCGCAGGTTGCGAAAAATATAGTGGATACTTCAGATATTATTTTGGAAGTTTTGGATGCGAGGTTTTTGGATGAAACTAGGAATAAAGAATTAGAGGAAGAAATTGAAAAGCAAGGTAAGAAAATAATTTATGTTTTGAATAAGGCTGATTTGATTAGTGCTTCTAAATTGCGAGAGATTAAAGGAATGGTTTATCCTTATGTAATTGTTTCTTGTGTTAAAAGGCAGGGGATTAAAGATTTGAGGGATTTAATTAAGAGAATTGCAAAGACTATTGAAAAAAGAGAGAAAAGAGAAATTTTGAAAGATAAAGTTGTTGTTGGGGAGGAGAAGAGGATTAAGGTTGGAGTTATTGGATATCCTAATGCGGGGAAGAGTTCTTTATTAAATATTTTAGTTGGAAAAAGTTCTGCAGGTGTTGGTGCTGATGCTGGTTTTACAAAAAATGTTCAAAAAATTAAGTTGTCTGAGGAGATCATTTTAATTGATTCTCCAGGTGTTATTCCTGAAGAACATTATTCAATGGTTGATAAGGAAAAAATTTCACGCCATACTTTAGCTGGAGGAAAAAGTTGGACACAGGCTAAGGAACCGGATTTAGTTGTTCAGGATTTGATGAAAAAATATGGGGCCGTTTTGAATGAATTTTATGGTTGTGATTTTCTTGATTCTGAAGATTTAATTGAATTTGTGGGTAAGAAAAAAGGTTTATTGAAAAAAGGTGGACAAGTTAATGAAGATTCAGCTTCTAGATTTATTTTGAAGGATTGGCAGGATGGAAAGATTAAGGTTTAATTGTTGAATAAAAAACAACCATCCATCCCTATCCTCAACCAACCATTGAATATTTGAATTCCCCTAATTTAGTCAATTATTGTATCAATAATTGCTATTGGATGATGATTATTTTGATATGTTAAATTATCGCAATCGGCGAGGACATTGGTTGAGGTTAGATTTATTTTAGAGGTTGAACAACTTATGCTCTCCAGCGGAATGGATAATTAAAAGATTATTACGAATGAAATGAGTTAATTTTTTATTAAAATAATCACACAAATAAATTATTAATCCCAATTCCTACAAAATAAGTTATTGTAATTACAATTATTGCTATTAACAAATGTTCGAATAAATGTCTGATTTTTTTCTTTTTTGTTATTCTTAATGTAAAAATAGATAACAAAATTAATCCTAGAATTATATTAATTATTATTGCTAATTTTAATGTTAGAAAAATTATAGGAATTATAAATATCAATGCTGTTAAGAATTTTGTTGTGAATGCTGAAATTGTGCTTTGCCGAACGCTTTTTTTTGATTTTCCTGCTGTTTCTTCTGAAATGTGGATTCCAAAAGAATCTGAAAATGCGTCTGCTATTGCGATTATTATAATTCCTCCTAAAACTGCTAATTTTGAATTTGTTCCAGAGAAGAGCCCAACCATTAAACCAAGAGTTGTTATGATTCCTGAAGTTATTCCAAAACCAAAACCTCTTTTTATGGATTTTTTCATGGTTGAGGTAGGGAAGAGTGTTATAAAAGTTTAACCATGTAAGTTCCTTCTAATTTGTAACCTAATTTTTTATAATATTCTCTCACTCCTACGCCTGAAATAACTGCTATTTTTTTATATCCTGCAATTTTAGATTTTTCTTCAGCTTTAGCTAATAATCTTTTTCCCATTCCTCTATGTTGACTTCTTGTTGCTTCTTCTCCTAATTTTAGAGCTTGACCGTAAACATGAATTTCACGAATTAATGCACAACCTTTTAAGGTTTCTAAAAATATATCTTTTGAAGGGAATCTTAATCTCAAAAGACCGAATAAAATATCATCTTTGTTTACCATTTCCATAAAAAATTCTTTTCCATCTGAAGAATTATATTCTATTATTTTCAGATTAACCTCTAAATCTACTTTTCCTTTTTGTTGTCCGATTTCTCTCATTCTAATTTCTTTTATGTTTCCAATTGCCTTTAATTCTTCTGTGATATCTCCCCTCATAGAAGTTGATGCAGCTTCAATTTTCATTTTCTCTTTGGGAATTTCTCTCATCATTCTCATTACTCGGCAATAATCTGGAACTTCTCTCATCATTTTAATTACTATTTCACGAATTATTTTATTGGAGTATGGTTTATACCCAATTTTTTTATAAACTTTTTCTAATGGAGAATTTTCAACAATTTGACAAGGATAAATTTTTAATTGATCTGGCCTATATTTTTCGTCTGAAAAAATTAATTTGTATTTTTTTAAATCATTTTTGATATTTGAATAGGGAATCCCGGGCATTACATGATAACCAAATTTAAATCCTGAATCTTTAAGTCTTTTTGTAGCATCAATAACATCTTGAATTGTATGTCCACGATTAACTTTTTTGTAAACATCATCATCTAAAATTTGAACTCCTAATTCAACACGAGTGCATCCAAACTCTCTCATTCTTTTAATATCTTCCACGGAACAATTATCTGGTCTGTTTTCAATGCATAGGGCAACGATTCTATGTTCTGCTGTTTCATTTTTTTTCTGAGCTTCTTTTAAATTTTTGGAAGATTTGTTATTTAGAGTATCATAAACATCTTTAACATAATTATATTGAAAATCTAAAGGATATTGTAAAAAAGTTCCCCCGATAATAATTAATTCTATTTTTTCTGTAGGATGTCCCATTGTTATTAATGAATTAAGCCTAGCTTCAACTTGTTTCTTTACATCATAATTTAAAGTTAATGCCCTCATAATTGCTGGAGATTTATCTGTATAACTTTGGGGAACATCTTTTCCTCCGGGACAATATAAACAAGTTCCATGATCACATTTTTTTGGGGGGAGAACAACTGTTAATGGAACAATACCTGATTTTGAACGAATGGGTTTTTTTACTTTATTTTCCATAGAAATAAGGGGAATTTTTGTTATTTAAAATTATTATTTTTTCTTTTTTTAAAAATTATTATTTCTAATGCAGAAATATCTCCTGCGTGAATTTCATAATTTGGTTCTAACATTAAATTATTTGTATTGGTTGATTGATTTTCTTCTAATCCTGAAAGGTAAATTGTTTTAAATCCTACAAGTTGAGCCCCAATAATGTCTTCATAAGAGTCTCCAATCATAACACATTTTGAGGGTTTTGTGTCAATTTTTTTAAGTGCTTGAAAAAACATGTAAGGCGAGGGTTTTTCGATATATTTTTCAAGTTTACCATAATTTTCTTCATAATTTTCATTTAAATCAACAATATTTCTTAATGGATGCATTTTATTTTCTAGAACTTTTAAAATTTCACTATCGGGCTCAAAAAGAAGTTCAGAATTAAAATAATTTTCTATGTGAAATGTATTTACAATGTTTTTCATAAAGGGATTGTTAGTTATAATTCCTTGTTTTTCAGAATGAATTTTTTTCATCAATTTACGCAATCCCTGATACATCTGTTTTTTTCCTTTTTCATGATTGTTGTACAAAGTTCCATCAACATCCCAAAATATATAATCAAATTTCATTGTCTCTGTAGAGTAACAATACTATTTAAATATTTCTAATCCAAAATTTTATAATCTATTTATTCTAGATTTTATTATGGAAAATCAAGAAAAAGTTTGGGATAAGATTGCTTTGGAATGGCAAAAGTATAAAAAAATTCCTTCTATGAGGAGTATGAATTTTTTGGAAAATTGTAATGGTAATGTTTTAGATTTAGGTGGAGGAAGTGGGAGACATTTAACAAAAATTAAAGATGGGAAATATTATTTACAAGATATTTCTTCTGAAATGGTAAAATTGGCTGAGAAAAAAGCTGAAAGTTTGGGAATTGATTTTGAAGGAATTTATTCTTCTATGGAAAAAATTCCTTTTCCAGATGAATTTTTTGATTATGCTATTTCTATTTCTGCTTTACATTGTGTTAAAGGTGAAGATGTTCGTAGAAAAGCAGTCGAAGAATTATTTCGTGTTTTGAAAAAAGGAGGAAAGGCTTATATTGGAGTTTGGAATGCAAAGTCTAAAAGATTTGTTCGAAAAACCAAACAAGGTGAGAAGGAATTAATGATTGGTTGGACTGACAAGGGTGATAGATATTATTATTTATTTGAAGAAGAAGAAGTTCATGATTTATTCAAGTCTGTTGGATTTGAAATTGTTTCAAGCCACAATAGTGAGATGATGATTAATTTTATTGTTGAGAAATAAGGATTAGGTTAATAAATTAAAACATTGAATTATTGTTTCCTGGTGAGGACATTGTTTGAGTTTAGATTTGTGAAATATTTTTGAAATGTTTTTGATTAGAGATTTTATTGTTAGAAAGAATCAGTTTCTTTTTGTTTTAGTTCTTTTGTAACATAATTAATATATTTTTTATATGCTTCTTGTAAATTATTTTTTAATGTTATATATTCGTGAGAATAATTTATTTTATTTAATTCTCTTAGCTCTTCTATTAATTCAAAATCTAGTTTTAGTTCATTGCAAGTTTTTTCAAGAAAAACTCTTGATTTGAATGTTATTTGATGGGGTTTGTTTTTACAATTTTTTAATTCTTTTAATAATTTTGATCTTTCCATTTTAAATTTTATTATATTTATTAAGTTCTTTATATGCAGATTGTAATAACTCTTCATCAGTCATTTCTTTAATTGATTTTTGATATTTTTCTTTTAATAATCGATAATTTCCACTTCTCAATTCCCAATTTAAGCAGGCTTTTGTTCCGTCTGGTTGTTCTATTAACAAATCTTCTTCTAACCCTTGTTCAGAATATTCCGGATTATTTAATAAGTGTTCTAAATCTTCGTTTGAGTAGATTTTCATGTAATTTTCAAGGATTTATTCTTTATATATTTTCTTATTATAGAATAGTAACATATTTTTTAATAATTAAATTAATAAAATCAGTTTTCTTGTTTTATTTATGTCAGAGGGATTTATTGAAGAAAAGAGAATTGAACCTATGAATATTCTTATTGCTTTTTTGATTGGAATAGGTGCGGCTTTGTTTGTTATTGGTGCTATTGGTTCTTTTGAATTGACTGGAAGTGCTATTACTTTTTTTATGATCGCGATTATTCTTGTTTATTTAATTGTAGCTTTTGCTCTTTTGGTTCCTCGAAAGCATACTATTTATTTGCCTGAGCCAGGCGTTGTTGAGAGAGAAGTTATTAAAGAAATTGAGAAACCTGTTGAAAAAATTGTGGAAAAACAGGTTATTAAGTATAGAGATAAACCAGTTGTGAAACATGTTGATCGAGAAGTTTTACATCCTGTTCTTGTTGAAAAGGTTGAACCGAAAAAATCTAAATATGTTGGCTCGAGCTATGGAGAGAAATATCATTTGAGGAGTTGTAGATTTGCTGGAGCAATTAAAAAAAAGTATTTGGTTGAAGAAGATGATAAAAAATATTTTAAACTTAGGGGTTATGAACCTTGTAAGGTTTGTCATCCTGAAAAATGAAAATTTATTTTCTTTGCGAAATAATTAGAAAAGAAAAGAGAAATCTTTATCGTAATTTGAGAGGTTTGGATTGTAGTGAGTATAAAAGTAGGAAAATTTTATTGGAAACTTATTCTTTGAAAGGAGAATTAAGTTTAAAACCTGCGCGTTTGGGGGCTATGATTTATCTTAAAAAAAAGGACTGGTTGAATAAGGAAGAATTTGAAACTGGTTTAGAATCTTTGGTTGGGTGAAGTTAGCTCGCTATGCTCGTAATGAGTAAAGTAATTAGCCGCTTCGCTGGAGGACATGAAATGTTGGAGAATTTTTGTAAATATTAAATTAATAGATTTAGTATTAATTTGATGAAAAGCCAAATTCCCAAAATAAGAAATATTATATGTGCGATATAGATAACATATCCTTCAACAATATCTTCTTTTTTGAAAAATTTTTTTGGCCAAATTATTGGGATAATAAAAAATTTTCTTTTATTCTTAGATTTGTTTAGGAAATATTCTCTTTTTAATTGTGTTTTTATAAAAAAATATGATACAAGAAAAAGCATTCCATATAAAATCTCAATCATAAATTGGAGAATTAATTAAAGCATTTAAAATTATTCCCCTTTTTTCATAATTTTTATCATATCAAAGAATGATTTTTTTTCGAATTTTGTTATTTTATTTTCTGCAATATCAATATGAACTTTTAGCAGTCCCATATTTGATAAAAATACGGTTGTTATGAGATAATCTTTTCCATCTAGTTTTTGCAAACTAAATAATAATTTTTGCATTTTACCTTTTATTTTTTTATTTTCTTTTTCTTTTAATATCATTTTTTCATAGTCATCTAAATCAAAGTTATAATTCATTGAAAGTTTTTCGAATGGTCTTTTGTCAAAATTTTCTACGTTAACAAATTCTATTTTTCCATCCATTTTGAATGAATACATTTTTTCATATTGTGGTAACCAAAAATCAAAGTGAACTGCATTGTTGTTTTTTTCTTTGTCTAATACGAAAAATCCAGAACAAGGATAAGCTTTTGGATTTTCCTTTTTGAATTTTTGATATTCTTTTGAGTTGATTAGTTTTTCGTGATAAAATTGGAATTTCATATTGATTGAAGAAAGGAGGGGTTTATAAGAATTTTGGGATTAAATTTCACGAACGTGGTTCGGAAATTTTAGGGAGAATAGTTAATTAAGAAAGTTTTCAACTATTTTATTAAAGAACCAAGTTAATTCGTTTTCTCTATAAGATTTTAATTCTTTTCCAAGGATTATTAGGGAAAAAGAGATTAACTTCAGATATCCCTCCAAGACCAATTTCTAAAAATAAAGAAATAAATACTTTTCAAATTAAAATTCCAGAAATTATTCCTTCAAAAATAGATAATAATAATTTTATTTTAAATCTCCAAATTTAATCTCACCTTCAATTAAATTTTCAAGAATATTTCTTAGCTTTTCAATTTTTACTCTTTTTTGTTCTGTTGTATCTCGGTTTCTTATTGTTACTGTTTTGTCTTCTATTGTTGTGTCATCAATTGTTATGCAGAATGGTGTTCCGATTTCATCGTTTCTTGCGTATCTTCTTCCGACAGATCCTGACATATCATAGTTTACGTTTAATCTTTTCTTTAAGTTGTTGAATATTTCTTTTGCTATATCTGCTTGTGGGCCTTTCTTCATTAATGGGAAAATTGCTGCTTTTATTGGTGCTAATTTTGGATTTAGTTTCAGGATAATATTATTTTTATCATTTGTTGAATATGCTTCGTAGAGAAAAACTAAAAGTGCTCTTTCTACTCCGAAGCTTGGTTCGCATACAACTTCTGGAATAAATCTTTTTTTAGTTTCTTCATCCAAAATATCCATTTTTGTTTTTGAGAATTTTTCATGTTGAGTTAAATCGTAGTTTCCTCTGTCCGCAATTCCTTGAAGTTCTTTCCAACCGAAGGGGAATTTATATTCTAGGTCCCAGCAATCTGTTGAGTAATGTGCAAGTTCATCTTTGTCGTGTTGTCTTATTCTAAAATTTTCTAAATTTGCTCCTAATGACTGGAACCATAAAAGACCTTGACCTAACCAATATGCATGCCAGTCTTTTTTGATTATTTTCTTTTTATGTGCTTCTTTTAATGACATTTTTGTTGGTTTTTTGTTTAATTTTTGATATTCTTCTGAATAAATTAAAATTTCAATATCTGGAATTTCAAAAGAACATTTTTGTTTTGGTTTAATGAAATATTCTATTTCCATTTGTTCAAATTCTCTACATCTGAATAAGAAGTTTCTTGGAGCTATTTCATTTCTAAATGATTTTCCCATTTGTGCTATTCCGCATGGAAGTTTCATTCTTGCTCCTTCGAATACTGCTTTGAAGTTTGCGAAAATTAATTGTGCTGTTTCTGGTCTTAAGTATGAAAAAGAATCTAATCCTACTTTAACTTTGAACATTTGTTCAATTTCTTTTGTATCGTTCCAGTCAATTTCTCCACCGCAACTTGGACATTTTACTTTTCCAATTTCGTTTTTATCTATTTTGTCGGATTTTTTACATTTTTTACATGTAATTAAAACATCTGAGAAATTACCTATATGTCCTGATGCTTTCCAAACTTCTGGATGAGTTATTATTGCTCCATCAATACCTTCAATGTCTTCCCTTTGTCTTATATGGAAATTCCACCAAGATTGTTTTAAATTATTTTTTAATTCTGTTCCTAGAAAAAGATAGTCGAAGAAACCGGCTAAGCCACCATAAATTTCTCCTGATTTTGTAATAAATCCTTTTCTTTTACAAAATGTTGCCATTTCGTCAATTGTTGGTTTGTCTGTCATATTGGAAATAAGTATTTGGGATTTATAAGATTTAGGGGTTGGTTAAATAAAAATCTATAATATATTTTTAATCATAATAATCATTAAAAAGAGAAAAATGTACAAATTGATATGAGTACATTTTCAACGTTCATATATACTGGTGGAGGATTGTTGTTAGTTTTGCTTTTGCTTTTCATTATTCCTAAATTGAAGATTTTTTTTAAGAGTAGGAAAAGAAAAGAAAAGAATGTTGTAGAAGTTAAAAAAGAAATTCATGAAAAAAAGATTATTGTTAGTAAGAGAAGTTTAATCAAGGTAATGATTGGACCTTTTGTTTTGGTTATGCTTTTAGGATTGTTTTTTATATTTGAAATGAAAATAGTGGATTTTGTGAAAGGTTATGCAATAGAATTATTTCCAATTAATTATGTTGCTTTATTTACAATTCTTGGTTTAATTTTTATTGCAAAAGGCGCTATTTTAAATTTGAAATCTGAACGAGCAAATAATTTGAAAGCTTTTATTTGGATTATGCAGGGATTTGGTTTGTCAATGATTGCATTGTGTTATGAATTGTTTAATTCAAGCCACATAGTTTTATTTGGTATGAAATTTAATTTTTTAATGTTTTTATTAGTTATTTGGGAATTTGTTGTTTTGGTTTCCATTGTTGGAAATTATAAGAAGGTTTGTTAAGGGTTTCTTTGAGATTTATAAGATTTGGAGTTTAGCCAAAGGGATTAGTAAAATATATAAACTTTTGTTACAAACTAATAACAAAATGATACAAAAACAAGTTATTTGGCCGAAATTAAATACAGTTATTATGGTTGAAAATACAATTAAAAATTCGACTGAAAGTTTGATGACTATTCCTGAATTGAAAAGAAGTTTGCCTAAACAAATTAATCATAATATTTTGAAATTAATTCTTCGATATCTTGAAGAGTCAAATAAAATTTTAACGACAACTAATGGGATAACTTGGATACATAACATTAATAAAAATTTGAAGCAATTTATTGCGGATGGATTTGAAATCTAAGAAAATAAAGATAATTCTTTCTTCTGGAGCAAGAGAAGTTTTTGAATATTTGAATAGAGAATCAATTAATTCTAAAATAGAATTTTCAATTTTAAAATCTGTAAGACAAAAAACAGAATTGATTAAACAAAATCCGCATTATGGGAATCCTATTTCTAAAAAACTAATCCCAAAAGAATATAAAAAGAAATATTCAATAACAAATCTTTTTAGAATAGAACTTCCGAATCATTGGAGAATGTTGTATACTTTAACTGAGGGTGAAACACAGATAGAAATTATTGCATTTGTTCTCGAAATCATGTCCCATAAAAAGTATGATAAATTTTTTGGGTATTGAATAAAAAAATTATTACTTCTTCCTCTTAATTTCTTCCTTCAACTTCCCCACAAATTCTTCAACTGTCATTTTTACAATTTCTTTAGAATCTCTAACTTTAACCGCAATTTTTCCTTCTTCCTTTTCTTTATCTCCAATTGTAACCATATAATTAAATCTATCAATTGATGCTTCACGAACTTTTTTACCTATCTTCTCATCTCTATCATCTAATTCAACTCTAAATCCAGCTACAAACAACTTATTTTTAACTTCTTTAGCATAGTCCTTAACATTCTCATTCATAGTCATAACTTTAATCTGATTAGGACTAATCCAAAGTGGAAACTTACCATTATATTGTTCAGTAATAATACCTAAAAATCTTTCAATTGAACCATATATTGTTCTATGAATCATTACTGGACGACTTTCTGTCCCACCCTTATTCAAATAATTCAAATCAAATCTTTCAGGTAATGCCATATCTAATTGAATTGTCGCACATTGCCAAGTTCTATTTAATGAATCTTTAACATGAAAATCAATCTTAGGTCCATAAAATGCACCATCTCCTTCATTAATAACAAACTTAATTCCCTTTTCATTTAAAATTTCCTCAAGTGCATTTTCAGATAAATCCCATAATTCTTCACGACCAATTCTCTTTTCAGGTCTTGTTGAAAGTTCAATATGATCAATTTCTAAATCAAACTTTGAATAAAGAGTTTTGGCTAAATCAATAACCCTATTCAATTCTGATTTTAATTGTTTTTCAGTACAAAAAATATGGGCATCATCTTGAGTAAATTGAATAACTCTAAATAATCCTGACAATACTCCAGATAATTCAATTCTATGAACAACACCTAATTCACCCACTCTTAAAGGTAAATCTTTGTAAGTTTTTGGAGTAGTTTTGTAAACCATCATTCCACCAGGACAATTCATCGGCTTTACTGCAAAATCTCTTTTTTCATATTTTGTAGTAAACATATTTTCTTTATATTTTTCCCAATGACCTGAAATTTCCCAAAGCTTTCTATCCATAATCTGGGGTGTAGAAATCTCTTCATAACCCTCTTGCCTATGAAGTGCCTTCCAATAATCAATCAATTTATTCTTAACATACAATCCCTTATCATGCCAAAAAACCATGCCTGGAGCCACAGGATTAAAACTCCACAAATCCATTTTTTTCCCAATAATTCTATGATCATTATAAGCTAATTTTGAAGTATCAAGTTTTGATTTAGAAATTTCACGAACCATTTTTTTTCTTTCTTCATCAGTTAAATCTATGACTGTTTCTTCATTTCCAGAAATAATTTCCCTTGATAATTCTGATAAGGGATGTCCTTTAACTTTCATCTCAAAAGATTTGTAATATCCAAAAGGAGCTCTTTTTACGCTATATCCTTCTTTTAGTAATTCCTTCTCTGCAGCTTTCAAAATTTCTATTGCAATTGCTGGTTTCCCCAAATCTCTTGATAAATGTGCATAAGGATAAAGAACAATATTTTTTGCTTTTACTTTTTCTGAAATGTCTTTTATGTTTTCTATGTATTCGTCTAAGATTTCTAAAGAATCATTCTTTTCAATAGCAGTCAGGATAACTAATGCTTCTTCTACTTTTGTTTTTGCAATTTCTTCTTCTGGTAAATCTTCCATTGATTTCAAAGCTTTTTTTAGACCTTGCCATTCAATGTAATCTACATGTAGGTTTAATGTTTTCATATTTATATTAGGGGAGAGTGTTTTATAAAATTAATTGGTTTTGTAAATAAACTTATCAACTAATTTTTCAGCTTTTCTTCTTCTTTTTTGATGTTCAGCTAAGAAATCATTTATTTTATCTATTAGAATTTTTTTTACTTCTCCACTTAGTAATTCACCTTTTCTATATTTGTTGTAGATATCTTCTAATTTTTTATCATCTTCTTCGAAATATTTTAGCCATTGGCAGGCAACATCTATTTCAACATTTCCACCTTTTTTCCTGTGCTCTTCAATGGTGTTTTGTCCACCTGAGAATGCATATTTATTTATTTTCTTTTTGACTTGTGCAGGAGTATCTGTCATTAGAATTGCTTTGTCTGGATTAGAGGAAGACATTTTTCCCTCGGGACCAGTTAATGCAGTCATGAATTTAGAATGAATAATTGCAGGTTTTTTATGACCTAATTTTTCTATAACGTCACGGCTAATTCTAAAATGGGGATCTTGATCAAGTGCCATTGGAATTAAACAATTTTGATTTTTTCCAGTCAAAATATTTGGTAAAAATACTGGGACTGTTTGCATTGCTGTATAAAAAATACTTCCAATATTATTTGAGTCTGTGAATCCAAAAGCGCCTTTTATTTGATTAAAAGGGATTTTTTTTGCAACTTTAACAGCTTCAGGATACATTATTCCTGCATGTTTTGTATCTATCAAGAAATGTGTTTTTTCTGGATTAAAACCCAGCGCTATAACATCCAACATATTTTCATGAGTCCATTTTTGTATTTCATTCCAACTTTTATCTTTATACAAAAATTTTTCATCATCGGTAAATTGAAACCATAATTCAACATCAAATTTATCTTGGAGCCATTTGGCAAATAACCAAATACTAATATGTCCTAAATGGATCGGTCCAGAAGGTCCACATCCTGTATAAAGAAAAAATTTTTTTCCTTTTTTAAAATCATCAATAACTTTTTTTAAATCACGATAAGCAAAGAAAATACCTCTTCTTAAATATGGGTGAAGTTCTCCTGTAATTTCTTCTATTTCTTTTAATAAATCTGGAGTTATTTTTTTTACACCAAATTCATTGATTAATTTATCATAATTAACAATTCCTTCAATTTCGTAAGGGTTGATTTTTTCTTTCATTTTTTTTATTTTGATGAGTGCAGACAACTTCGTACTACACTTTTTTTATTTTGATGAGTGCAGACAACTTCGTACTACACTTTTTTTATTTTGAT
>CAZRBZ010000003.1:0-3729 GCA_964598515.1 Candidatus Woesearchaeota archaeon | reverse complement strand
GAGTGCAGAGAGAATCGAACTCTCAGCTGCCGGTCTGGAGCCGGCGATTTTACCATTAAACTATGCACCCATTCTTTTTATAAATTTTTGTTTATATTTAAGGATTTCTAATTCAAAAAATTAATAATTCTCAATTTATTAATGCCCATTAATTATAACCCTTGCACCACATATTTTATAAGTAATTTATTCTTTATTTTATTAAATAAAATAATGGATAAAAAATGAATAAATTATTAACTTTAATTTTGGCTGGAATTTTTTTGATTTCTTTAGCTTCTGCACAGATTTCTATTGAAACTGAACCAAATGATATTTATAATTTGGGAGATCATGTTGAATTTGTTATGAAATTAATTCCCGAAGATTATTTTGATAATTTATTAATTTTAAAATTAAAATGTGAGAATATTGAAACAGAAATTTATCGAGAATTTATTATTAGTGATGTAGAAATTGAAAAGAAAATTAAAATTCCTTTAATTAAAAGTTTTATTGGTGATTCAAAAGGAGTTTGTGAAATAATTAGAAAAATTGGAGATGATGAAGAAGCACTTTCAAAGGAATTTATTATTTCCGATAAAATTAATATTTATTCTGAAGTTCCTTTTCAAAGTATAACTCCTGGAGAAAATATAGTTATTAATGGAACTGCAATAAAAGAAAATGGGGAAATGGTCGAGGGAGTTGTAGAAATAAAAAATAGTGGAGAAAGTGAAAAAGTTTTGAAAAGAGAGATTGTTAAAGGTGGGCAATTCGGTTTAATTTTAAAAATTCCAAAAGATTTTAAAGCAGGAGATAGAATAATTAAATTTTATGTTTATGAAGAAGATAAGATGGGAAATGTTATTAATTTTGGAACTTCAATTAATACAATTGTGATAAGACAAGTTCCCACGAATATTGAAGTTGTGATTGAAGAAAAAGCAATTACTCCAGGGGATATTTTGAAATCAAAAGTTTTACTTCATGATCAAACTGGTGAAAAAATTGATTCTAAAGTTTATGTCGCAATAAAAGATTCTGAAAATAATATTGTTGATAAGATTGAAACTAAAACAGATGTTGTTTTTAATTATGAAATTAGATATAATGAAGTTCCTGGAAAATGGTCTATTTCTGCATATGCAGAAGATATAATTAATGGAGAAGACTTTATCATCAAAGAAAATAAAGAAGCTTTGTTTGATTTGACAAATGATACTTTATTTGTTAAAAATATTGGAAATGTTATTTATAATGAAACTGTTAATTTGAGTGTTGGAAATAAAATTATTAGTCTTTTGATTTATTTGGATATTGGTGAAGAAGAAAGATACTCTTTATCTGCTCCCCCTGGAGAATATGAGATTAGCATTGGGAATCTTCAAGAGAGAGTTTCATTGACTGGAAATGCAATTAGAGTGAAAAAAATTTCAAATATGAATTCAGGAATTGTAAAAATAATTGCTTGGATTTTTGTTATTTTGATTTTGGGATTTATGGCTTATGTTATTTTTAAGAAAGGATATAAAAAGAGTTTTTTTGGAAAAATTAGAAAATCTAAAAATAAGAAAAATATGGTTAAGTTAAAAAATGAAAAAAGTATTTCTAAAAAAATTTTAGTTAATCCTAAGATGAAAACTGAATTATCTTTGTCTATTAATGGAACAAAACAAAATGCGCTTGTTGGGTGCATTTCTTTGAAGAATTATGAGGAAATTAAATCTGGAGCTGGAAATGTTCGTGAAACTTTAGAAATTATTTCAAATTTAATTGAATCTAATAAAGGATTAATTTACAAAAATCATGGAAATTTATTTTTTATTCTTGCACCTGTTTTAACAAAGACTTTTAAAAATGAAGAGACTGGTTTAATAATTGCTAATGAAATTATTAAACTTTTGAAAAATCATAATAGAAAATTTAAGAAAAAAATTGATTTTGGAATTAGTTTAAATTATGGAACAATTGTGACTAAAATTGGTGTTCATATTAATCAATTTATGAGTATGGGAACTTTGATGGCTGATGCCAGGAAAATGGCGAATACTTCTAAAGAAAATATTTATCTTGGTGAAAAAGTAAAAGAGAGACTTGCTTCTAAAGTTAAAACTGAATTAAAACAAATTGGTTCAATTAGAGCTTATGAAATTAAAGAGGTAATTTCTGGTAAAAAGGATTATTCTCCTTTTTTGAAAAGTTTTGTTGAAAGACAACAAAAGCAAAGATTAGTTAAGGAGAATGAGAAGAAAAAAATTGAATTGAAGAAGGAACATGAGCAGGATAAAAAAAGAATAGAAAATTCTGTTGAAAAGGTGGTTAAGGATGAGAATTGATTCTTTTTGTTTATAATGGGTAGACTAAAATTTCAAGAACCACGTTCTGAAATTTTAAAATTGAATTAATGTGGAAAATTTTTAAGAAGGTAAATAGATGAATGGTGAATTTGAGGATAGATTTATTGAATGGAAGAAAATATGAGAAAAAATTTAAATAAAAAATTAGGGGTTTGGGAAAAAGATAAAATAATTAGAGGAGATAATAAAGTTCATGCTGAAGATTATTATTGTGTTAGATGTTATGAGGAGAAGAAATTGATTCAAGCCGAGAAATTTTGGCCAAATGTGGATATTGATATTAAGAATTATCCTTATTGCAAAAAGTGTATTGATGATTTAAATTTAGATTTGATGATATCAATGTATGATTTACCTTAATTTGAAAAATAGTTGAATTAAGATATACGGTTGATATGTTAAATCATCGCTCTTACCAGAGAAATTGAGTGAGATTAGATTTATGGTTAGAAATAGGGGGAATTATTTATCAGATTTTTTTAATTCTTCTTTGACTATTTCTTTAACATCACCTTTTATATTTTCTTTCTTTTTTTGTTTTTTGATTTCTTTTTTTACTATATTTTTTACTTCTTCTTTTGTGAATTTTTCTTTATTTTCGTTTTCTTTGAGGAGCAGCTCTCCTTTTTTATCCTCCTTTTTTTTGAAAATCCACCTGAATAAATTTGTTAATTTTATCCCTACTCCAAAAAATTCAAATGCTAATCCTACTAATAAAACTATTATTCCAATTATTAGCATTGTTAAGAAAACATTATATGATTTTGTAAAAAATATTGTGAAAATCTCTGTGAAATTTTTTTCTGGTAATAGTGATAAAATCCAATTTATTTTTCTAAACGGTATTGAAGCTACAATCATGAGTGCACCAGTTATTGTTAATGCTGATTTTTTTGATTCTATGAATACAAATAATAATGTAACTAGAATTATTGAAGCTATTATTGCTAAATAAAATTTTGAATGCCAATATTCTCTTGCAGTATCTGAGACAAGAACAAACATTGTATCGGTGTTTTTTATACATTCCCAAAATTCACAAGAATATTCTTGATAATAAAGTTGTTTTATTGATTCTTGTATACCATATTCTATTACTGATTGTGAACCTTGATTAATTGTTGAACAAGGTATTTCTAGATTTAACCCCTGTTCATTTATTGTAAATATTTCTTGAGTTTCACAGTATAATTCCATTAATTCATAATTTTCTGTTAATAATTTGTCCACACCTAATTCATTAATTGTGATTGTAGCAAATTCGTTTAAATGTGGTTCTATTGTTTCATATTCTAGGGACCATGATACTGTTAGGAATAGATTTCCTAAGAATAATGATAAGAAGAGTAAACCACTGAAGAATACAACTGCACCACTTCTTATTAATCCC
>CAZRBZ010000002.1:12770-30470 GCA_964598515.1 Candidatus Woesearchaeota archaeon | reverse complement strand
AGTTGTTTTGAAGTTGAAACTGATAAGTTTTATTTTCATTTAAGGAAAGAAAAAAATATATGGGTGTTAGACATATTTGAGAACAACAATCTTTTAAAATATCTTGAGTCTTTTGAATTTAGGAATTTAGTAAATGTACAAAATGATGCTAAAAATCATATTCCTTATTTAAGATGAAACAATTTTTTACAACACAAAACTTCAATCTCCATCATAAAGATTGTCTTAAAGTTCTCCCAACATTTAAAGAAAAATCTTTTGATCTAATCTTTGCAGATCCACCCTATAATTTATCTAATGGGGGAATCTCTTGTAGGGCAGGAAAAATGGTTTCTGTGAATAAAGGTGATTGGGATAAGTCGAAAGGGTTCGATGAAGATTTTAAATTTACATATAAGTGGTTATTTGAATGTAAAAGAATTTTGAAAGATGATGGAATTATTTGGGTTTCAGGAACACATCATAGTATTTATCAAGTTGGATATGCGATGAAATTATTGGGTTTTGATATAATTAATGAAATTATTTGGTTTAAACCAAATGCCCCTCCAAATTTATCTTGTCGTTATTTTGCACATTCACATGAAACTTTAATTTGTGCTAGAAAAGTAAAGAAAGCCAGACATTATTTTGATTATGGTGCAATGAAACAATGGGATGATAAAATTAGTAATGTTGGTAAGCAAATGAAGAGTGTTTGGAATATTCCTTTAACTCCTCCAAGAGAAAAAGTTCAAGGAAAACATCCAACACAAAAACCTCTTGAATTATTGAAGAGAATTATTGTTGCCCATTCTAAAAAAGGAGATTTGGTTTTAGATCCTTTTAGTGGTTCGGGAACTACTGGAATTGCTGCAATTGAATTAGGAAGAAAATATGTAGGGATTGATTTAGAAAAAGAATATTTGAAATTATCAGTTAAGAGATTTAATGCTTTGCCAAAAAGCTATTCAAATAAAAAACAAATTAAACCAATTTTTATTGCTAAAGAAAAGAAAATAATTTATGGATTAATTTTAAGAATAAAAAATTATCTTATCAAATAAAACACCACACTAGGAATCATCAAACAACCCATCATATTTGTTCTTCTTATTTTATGTCCTAAAGCATATAATCCTGTGAGTGTTGAAATTACAAAAACCAAAAAACCTAACCAACCGCTAACTAAAATAATTACTATGATTAAAATTGCGAGAGTAACTAAAGCTAGTTTTTGATAATTAAATCTCCAAATGTTTAAACTTACGATTTGTCCTAGCCATAGTGTCAAATAAAAACTAACAATTCCGGAAATAATAATTACAGTTAATATTAGTATTAAATATTTCATGTCTAAATTAGGTATAATTTGACCAACAAAAGCAGCTGATCCTGTTCGGGTTTTGTTTATTGCAAAAAGAGTTATTATTGAGAATCCCATTACTAGGGTGTTTGTTATTCCTAGGAGAGTTAGAAATTCTTTGTTGTTGTTTTTTGTTATTAAATTTCCAATTAGTCCTGCTTGGCCGCTTCCGAGTCCGGGTAGAAATGAGCAGAGTGGTGCGGAGAGTAGAGAAGCCATAATTGGTCTTTTTATTTTTATTCTTGGTTTTGTTATTTTTTGTTTGGGAATTGTTATTTTATTTTTTATTGATTGAATTAGTATTGATGAACCGAATAATCCTGTTAGTAGGGGGAGGAGTGGTTGATTTATTTCTAGAAAAGTTATGGAGTATCCTAAAAATCCTGTTAGCAAAAATATTTTTAGGGCGGTTAGTTTTTTTCTTTCTGTTGAGATTAAAATTATTGAAATCAAAATTAAAATATAAGGAATTACTTTTTCAAAGAAATTATATGTTTGTTTTATTAAAAATAAAGAGGGGAAAGCAATTATGGTTAAGATTATGATTGCAATTAAACTTCCATATGTTGTTAGTAAAATTGCTTCGTAACCTTTTCCTTTTTGAAGTAATTTTTGTCCTGGAAGTATTCCCAGTTCTGTATCTGTGTCTGGACAACCGAGAATTATTGATGGAATAAAATCGAGAAAGGTGTGAGTTATTGACATTGAAATTATAAAAATTATTAGATAGATTGGTTCCACAGGAAGTAGGTGGGTTGAGAGGAGAAGTGCTCCGATTAAGTTGATATGAATTCCTGGAGTTAGTCCGGTTATTGTTCCTGCGATAAGGCCGACGATGAGAGCGAGGATGATTTGAAATAACATGAAGGGAAAAAAGACAAAAGGATTTAAGTGTGGAATGGAAGGAGAGGGATAAATTTGGAGGAGGCAAGGGGATAAATTACTAGGCAATCGTCCATCCCTAACCCTGACCGCCTTGAATTACTGAAGTTCCCCTTGATTAGTCAATTATCAATCCCAATAATTGTTATTGGATGATGATTGTTTTTATTTGGGAAATTTGCTTTGCTTTGTAAAGGATTGGTTGGATAAAATTTCAAAATGTGGCCCTGGAAATTTTAAATAAATAATTAGTATTAGAACAAGTTTAAGGAAGGGAGGGGATATTTATGGTTGTTAGGAGATTAAGTTTGTGGAAAGATTTAATATTATGTCCTCCAGCGGAACGGATAATAGAATTATCAATTATGAATGAAATGAATCTATATTTAGAAACTAAATCCTTCAGCTCCTTTTTTGATTACTCTTTCGTAAACTTTTTCTTGGTGCTTTTGTGGTAACTTTTTGTATTGTTCTCGTATGTTTTGGTAAATTCTTAGAGCGTCTTCTTTTCTGTTTTCTTGTTTTGCTTGTTCATATTCTTTTATGAAATTTTGCATATCTCTTTTATCTATACCAATTCTTATTTTTTTGATTGTTGGATATATGTAATTTCTAAATCCTTTTGGAGTTAGGTTAAATATTTCTTTTATTTTATGGTAATCTTGTTTTGCAAGTTCTTGATTATTTTCCTGTAGGGCTCTTTTTGCTTTTTCTGTGTATTCTATTATTCTTCTTACATCTTCTTCTTTTTTCCAAATATTCATTTTGAATTTTTTGAATATATCTTTTCCAAAGTAAAGGGCAATTGTTAAGAAAATTATAAAAATTATATAATATGCAGAATTATTTTTATTTGATCCGTTAAAAGTGAAATAACCAGTAATACCTCTTCGATTCAATGGAAATTCTTCAAATAGGATTGTTTCAGTTTCTTTTAGATCATTTAGTTTTACTTCTTCTTTGATATAATAAATAATTTCATCATTTTTTATATTTTCTATTTTTATTTCAAATAAATTTTTATTTACTTCTTGGCTTTTTGTTTTGAATTCAATTTCTTTTATTTCATTTGGAATCTTTTCTAGGATTGTTTTGTATGAATCATCCATTAAATTAATTTCTTTTTTTACAGAGGTTATTTTTTCTGTTCGATCCTTGTAAACTATCTCTACAGTTTTAATTTT
This sequence comes from Candidatus Woesearchaeota archaeon, assembly GCA_964598515.1. Lineage (GTDB taxonomy): Archaea > Nanobdellota > Nanobdellia > Pacearchaeales > GW2011-AR1 > GW2011-AR1. The sequence goes on along the minus strand of CAZRBZ010000002.1, from coordinate 27,059 downwards.
TGTAGTTACACTTAGCTCTTCTTGAATAAAATAATTTTCTTGAGCTAATCTTTTGATATCTCTTGATTTTAATTGTATTTTTTTACCTTCTATATATTCTTCTGTTATTTTTTCTAAATTTGTCAGACTGTTTTTTATGAATTCTGTTGATTCTATTATTTCAATCTCCTTTGGGATATTATTGCCAATTTCTTTAAGTTCTTCAATTGTTTCTTCTATTCTTTCTTGTTTTAAATTTTCATTTGTCATGAATTTAAGATTTGTTCCAAGATCTTGATTTATGAGGGGTAATCTTTTTTTGTAATAATTTAGATCTTCTGTAATTCCTAAATCTTCAAGAACTTCTTTTTTCTCTAGTGTATAATCTTCCATTTTTTCTAAGAAATTGTCTAAGTTTGTAATGGCTTCTTCTACTTCGTCTTCGTATTCATGTTTTGTTGTTTTTATTGTGAAATCTCTGCTTTCTTCTGATTCTTTTCCTTGATTATCTTCACAGATTACATACCAAGTATAATCGCCATCTTCAAATGAAGTTAATTTAACTTCATTTTCTTCATTTAAGATTATGCTACTATCTTTTGTAGTATAATCTAATTCTTTAAATGAATCTTGTTTGATATATAATTCATAAACACAATTATCTATGCTTTCGTCGTCGTCAACTTCATAGATGAAAGTTATTGTTTCTGATTCAATTATTGAATTATCCTTTGGAGATTTTAATGTTATTTCTGGAGCTTCGTTGTCGTCATCAGGGTCTGTTATGATTATTTTTGGTCCTTCTACAAAAAATTCTTTATCATTAATTTTAAAAGTAAATTCTGGATTATATGTTCCTTTATTTGTGTAATTGTGTTTGAAGGTTAGAGTTTCATTTAAAAAAGTTTCATCTTCTTCCCAGAAAGTTTGATTGATTTTTGAATCTCCATGATTTAATTTTAAATCTTCTATTGGAATATAAGATTTAAATTTGAGGGTTAAAATTGTTTCTTCATTAATATTTGCATATATATTTGAATCAGAAGTTTCTGCTTGGGAAATATAAAATGATTGGTTTCTATATGTGGTTTCAGCATAATAATTATTTGATACTTGTAAAGTATATTGCCCGATGGAATTGAAACTTATGTAGCATGTTTCTTCATCACAACTATTAGCACCAAAAGGAGTATTTGGACCCTCTATAAAATTTGCATCAAATGGAAAATTTTGGGGAGTTATCACTTCAAATTCAATATCTTGTCCAGTTAAATAAATTGTATTTAATCCTGAAATTTCAAGTTCTTTTTCATCTATTTCGAATGTTCCACTTATTGAATTCTCCTTTGAAGTATTTTGGTCTTCACAATGTATTTCCCAATTATAATCACCATTTGGCAAATCAGCATTTTCAAAAGAAGTATTATAATTTAGATTAATTTCATTTTCTTCTAGATTGATGATGGTGCCTGAACTATTAGTAATTTCAATTTCACAAGTAAGATTTTCCCAATTGGTATAATTAACATCTACTGTGAAGGAAATCGGATTTGTGAGAATGCTTTCTAATCCTTCAACTTCCAATAATATTTCTTCTGATTCATCATTTGTGATTGGTATTATTGTTATCTCAAATATTTGTTCTGAAAGATGTGGGACAATCCAGGAAATTCTGTCAATTAGTCCGTCATTATTTGTGTCTAGATATTTTTTGATTTTGATTTCTTTGTTTTCGTTTTTCCAATGAATTTTAATATCTTCTTTATTTTTTGTTTCTTCTATGTCTGAATAAATAGTTAAGGGAGCATCAAGATGTTCATTACTTTTTATGATTACTTCTTTTTTTGTATCTGAGATTTCTGTTTCTGATTTTTTAATTTCTGCTGTAAAATCTTTTGGTATTTTTCCTTCAATTTCTTTTTTTCCATTTTTGTATAATTGTATTTTTATTGTTTCTTCTTTAGGTTGAGAATTTGTTTCTTTTTGTATGGGAGGGGTTTCCAAAGAAAGAGTATTTTGGTTTGAATTAGGGGAAGTTGAAGATAGAGAATTATTTTCAACATTTTGTGTTGAGAGTGTTATATTTGTTTGGGTTGATTCATTGATTTTTTGTATTATTTTGTCCAGGTCAATATATGTTTGATTTTTTTCTAAGGCGTTGGTTTGATTTTCGGATAGATTTTTTTTGTTTGCTAATGAATTATTTTTAAAAGAGGGAGATGAAGAAGAATTATTTTCTTCTCCATCTTTTTGTTTTATGAGTGTTATGTTTGATGGTTTTTTTGGTAATTTTTTTATTTCTATAAATTGTTCCATCTCAATTTGTTCTAGGTCAAGGAGAATTGTTTCTTCTATGTTTTGATTTGGTTCTTCCGGTAAATTTTCTGGAATATTTATTGTGGGTTCTTGTAATTCTTTTATTTCTAATGAATTATTTTCTGCAGTTATTACCATGCTTGATAATAAAATAAATACGATTGCTAATATGTATATTTTATAATTTTTCTTTTGCATCGATTCTTCCCAGAGTTTTCATTTTATTTTTTGTCTTTTTTTAAATTTAGATATCCCTCGTTATATAGCCAGAGGGTTAATATTTTTCCAACAACATCTTGTTCATTGCTCCCCAAAATACCTATGAATTGTTGTAAAATTTTTCTTTGATTTTGTGTAATTGTTCCTTTTACTGTAGAAGTTTCTGCTTTTGGTTTTTCTTCAATCCCTTTTTTAGTCTTCTTCAAATCCTCTCTAGGCATGAAATAAGTACTATTTAGGTATTTATAAACATTTTGGAGATTGGGATGTGAAAAAGAGAAAGGAAGAAAGAACATATGTAGAAAAAAGAGAAAAGAAAAAAAAGAGAAAAGAGAAAAAAGAGAAAAAAGAGAAAAAAGGAAAAAAGAGAAAAAAGGAAAAAAGAGAAAAAAGGAAAAAAGAGAAAAGGGAAAAAAGGAAAAGAGATAAGAAAGATTTTTTCTCTAAAAATATATAAATCAATTTTCATAGTAATTAATATGGAGAATGTGATAAAATTGAGGAGAATTTTGTTTATTTTTATTTTTACATTTATAGCTTTGCCTTTTGTTTTGGCCGAAGCAGAAACATATTTAGATATTCCAAATTCTCCACCAGAATTAATTCAAGACATTCCCAATCAATCTTGGCAAACTGATACAAATTTGATTGCGGCTTTTGATTTGGATGATTATTTTGAGGATGCAGAAGAAGAGGAAATTACTTATTCTTTTTCTAATTTAACAAATATAAGTGTTAATCTTGATTTGAATAATTCAGTTTCTTTTTTTCCTGATTCTGGTTTTGTTGGAACAAGGACAGTTGTTTTTTATGCGGATGATTCTACAGATTATGGGGAAAGTAATTTGGTTTATTTAAATGTGGGAATAGATACTGAACCTCCGGTTTGGTCGAATGCCATAAAAGATAAACCGAAGGTTTATCAAAATGATTATATTAATTTTAATGTAACTTGGACAGATAATTTTGCTTTGAGTAATTATACTTTTTATATAAGGCAGGAAGAAGTTTGGACTGAATATAAGGAGTTTTTGAATGGGACTTTAGATTATTCAGTTCCAAAAGTTCAAATTAGTGCTCCTGCGGGGAAAATTGTTCAATGGAAAGTTTGTGCTTCGGACACATCTAATAATTTTGCGTGCACTGATATTTTTGAGTTTGATGTTTTAGTTACACCCATAAATCCTCCTAATTCTGGAACAGATGATTCAAGTAGCTTTTCTGATAGTTCAAGCCCTGCTGATTCTGCAACGTTTTATGATTCAATCAAAGACTTTTTTACTAAATCTGATGAACCAGATTTTAGTTTTAATGTAAATTCTTTTTTAGTAAATTTAAAACAAGGTACGGGAACAACAAAAATTTTTGAAATTATAAATACAGGTAATTCTGAATTATCTTTTAATTTAAGCATTTTAAATTTAGGAGATTATGTTGAATTAAGTGAAGAGTCTTTTAATTTATCTGCTGGTGCAACAAAAAGAATTACAGTTGATTTTAAAGTTGGTTTAACTATGGTTCCTGGCGAATATTATGGTATTTTAATGGTTGAATCATTCAAAGATGCTCAGATACCTTTGGTTATGAATATTAATGAAATTGATTTAGAATTTGAAGTTTTGGTTTCCGTTTTTGAGAAGTCTAAATCTGTAAAACCGGGCAAAGATGTTGTTGCAAAAATTGATTTGAAAAGTTTAAAAGATCAATATTTAATTGATGCTATTTTATATTATGCTGTGAAAGATTTTCAAGGAAATATTTATGATTTTAATGAAGAAAATATTAGTTTTGATTCTAGTCTTTCTTTGGAAAGATCTTTAAATATTTCTGAAGAAATGCCTCTTGGGAATTATATTTTTTATGCAAGAGTGTATAATGAAAAAGATGTTTCTATTAATTCAGATAGTTTTCAAGTAGGTTATCAATTTAAATTTGCTGCTTTTGTTAAAGCTTCTTCTATTTTTATTTTAATCTTTTTCTTGTCTTTTGTTTTATTTTTCTTTGTTGTTAGATATAAAAGACAAAAGGATAGAGGAAGAGTTTTGAATTTATATGTTAAGTTAAATGAGATGAAAGATTTGGTTAAGAAAGAGAAGTTTGAAGATGCTGCTAAAGTTTATCTTGGAATTAAAAGGATTTATGGTGAACATGTCTCAGGAGATTTATTAGAGAATAAACAAAAACTTGCTGAATCTATTAAACTTCTTGCTGGAAAAATTAATTTTGAGGAGGTTGTGGAGAAACAGAAAGAGACGGAAGAAGAAAAAGGGGATGGAAGTGAAAGTGGAAAAGAAGGAGAAATTAAACCTGAAAAAGAGAGTGAGGAAGAAGAAAAAGGGGATGGAAGTGAGAGTGGAAAAGAAGGAGAAATTAAACCTGAAAAAGGGAGTGAGGAAGAGAAGGTTGAAGGAGAAAAGAAAGAAGCTAAAAAGGAAAGTATGGGGGGAGTGTTAAAAAAAATTATTCCTGTGAAAAAAAATATTTCTCTAAAACCAAATGTTAAACCTGTTATAAAATCTGTTGCAAAACCCATAATAAAACCAGTTGTGAAGAAAATTGTAACAAAACCAATTGTGAAAAATCTTGTTAAACTAAATGTTAAACCTGTTATAAAATCTGTTGCAAAACCAATAATAAAACCAATAATAAAACCAATAATAAAACCAACAATAAAACCAACAATAAAACCAACAATAAAACCAACAATAAAACCAACAATAAAACCAACATCAAAGAAAATTATTCCGGCAAAAAAAGTTATTCCAACAAAATTTATTGAATTAAAAAAAGAGGTTAAGATGGATGAGTAACCAAAGATTACGAGATTCTCTGCGAGCAAATAAATTTGTATTTGGATTTTTTATTTTTATTTTTAGTTTATTTTTAATTAGTGCAACTGATTATGGAAATTCAATTTCTACAGATAATTATGAAATTTCAAGAGATAAAATAGAAAGGAAAATTATCTGGGGTTCTCTTTTTACAGATTCTATAAGCATTACTAATTTGAAAAGTGGGACCCTTGATTTATCTTTTTCTATAGATGGAGAGGTTGCTGGTTTTGCTGATTTAATAAATTCAAGTGTTTCAATTCCTTCTGGAAAAACGGAGTCTGTTTTTTTCTTAGTTAAAGCTAAAGAAATTGGAGATTTCACGGGAAATTTTTATATTTCTGGAGGAATTAATGAAGTTTTACCTATTGCCCTTAGTATAACTGAAGAAGAATTAGGTACTCCTTTTTTATTAGAAGTAACTCCTTTGAGAAAAAGTTTTTATTTGGATAAGGAAATTTATTTCCAAATTTATATGAAGAAATTAAAAAAAGAAAATCTTGGTTTGATTTCTTTTGAGTATTTTATTCATGAAAATAATTTAACATATTCTCTAGGAAAAGAGAGTAAATCTATAAATAATTCTTATAGTTTTGTTAAAGAATTTTTTCCTCCTGAAAATTTAACTAAAGGAGATTATATTTTTGAAGTTATTACTCGTTATGAGGATTTTATACTTTCAGACAAAACTGATTTTGTTATGAAAAAAAAGTTTATGCAAATTATGATTTTGAATTTCATTCCAATGTGGTTTTTAATTTTAATTTTAAGTATTTTTATCGTGGTTTTTTTAATTATCCATTTAATTAAAAGGCATCTAGAAAGTAAGAAAAAATATAAAATGAAATTGGATTTGAAATCTATTCCTAAGAAAAATGAAGAATTTTTATTTTTAGGGAAGATTGCAGAAACGAATCATCCTGCATATTTGGACCCTAATAAGTTGACAACACATTCTATTGTTGCTGGAGCTACGGGGGGGGGAAAATCTATTTCTGCACAGGTTATTATTGAAGAAGTTTTGAAAAAAAATATTGCTGTTATTGTTTTTGATCCAACGGCTCAATGGTCTGGAATGCTTCGAAAATGTAAAGATAAAAAAATGATGGCTTATTATAAAAAATTTGGATTAAAACCCCAGGATGCACAAGCGTTTAAAGGAAATGTTAAACAAGTTCAAAATGCTAGACAAATTATTGATATTCAAAAAAATATTAATCCTGGTCAAATACAAATATTCACTTTAAATAAATTACAGCCGAAAGATATGGACACCTTTGTTGCTAATGTTATTAGACAAGTGTTTAAAACCGATCCTAAAGAATCTCCTGTGTTGAAAGTTTTGGTTGTTTTTGATGAAGTTCATCGTTTGCTTCCCAAGTTTGGAGGTAATGGTGAGGGATTTTTACAAATTGAAAGGGCTTGCCGTGAATTTCGTAAATGGGGTATTGGAGTTATGCTTGTTAGTCAGGTTCTTTCAGATTTTATTGGAGCGATTAAAGCAAATATTTCTACAGAAATTCAAATGAGAACTAGAGATGAGGCAGATTTAGACAGAATTAATACTAAATATGGAGAAACTTTTTTACAATCTTTAGTTAAGGCGTCAGTTGGGGTTGGAATGTTTTCTAATCCTGCTTATAATCATGCTAAACCCTATTTTGTAAATTTTAGGCCAATTTTACATAGTACTAGGAGGTTGCCTGATGAAGAGCTTGAAAAATACAATAAATATAATGATGCTCTTGATGAATTGGTCTTTAGTGTTGATGAATTAGAAAAATTAAAAGTTGATACTTTTGATTTGAAGATGGAATTGAAATTAATTAAGGATAAAATTATGAGTGGCTCATTTAATGTTGTTGAAATTTATTTAGAAGGACTTGGTCCTCGTGTTGAAAAAGAATGGGAAAAATTAGGTAAAAAAGCACCTGAAAGAAAGCTTGAATTGGTTAGTGAGAAGGAAATTCAAAAATCCATTGATGAGGCTAAAAAACAAAGGGAAGAAATTGAAAAGAAAGAAGGGAAAGAAGCTGAGAAAAAAGTAGGAGAAGAAAAGGCTAAAGAAAAATTAGAAGATAAACAAGTTAATCCACTGACTTTTGATAATGGTGTTATGATTGGGTCTGTTAAGGAATTAAAAAATTATCTTCCCACAATGGATGCAGGAATTTTTTCTGTCCATGTTAATGATTCTAAAAATGATATTGCTTCTTGGATTGAAACTAATTTTGGGGCTGAAGAAGGAGCAAAATTAAAGGTTAAGACAAAGGAAGAATTGATTGAGGCCTTGAAAAATTTTGATAAGAAAGAAGAAGGCAAAAAGGAAGGAAAGGGGAAGATTGTTGAAAAGAAGGCAGAGGGCAAAAAGGAAGAAGAGGGAGTAGAGGAGAAGAAAGAAGGGGCAGAGAAAAAATAGCTTTGCGTTGTAGAGGGTTGTGATATTAAATTAATGAAGAAACAGTTTTAAAGGGAGTTGGAGGATTTTTGGTGGGAAAAAATAAAGACAAGAGGGAATAAAAAAATAATTAAATAAAATGGTAGAGAATAAAGTTATGAAGAAAATTATCAAGAAAATTGCACCTAAAAAAGTTTTGGCAATGAAGAAGATTGTGACAAAACCAGTTGTATCAAAGAAAATAATTTCAAAATCTGTTGTGCAGAAGAAGATTATTCCAAAAAGAATTGAGAAGATTGAAGTTAAAAATGTTCAAGATATTTTGAAGATAGTTGGAAATAAAGATTATTTTGAAATTTATAATTTAATTTTTAAAATGGATAAAGATTTTTTTAATCGGGGATTTAGTGGTAGTTTTGATACAAACAAAGGGATCAAGGATTTTTTTAAGGAAAGAATTTTTGATTTTTTGAAGGGAGTTTATGCTGATTTGAAATCTAGAATTTCTCAGTTGAGAAAGAAGGGAAAAAAAGTAATGTATATTGATTATGAAGTTTTGATGATGCCCTTGAAAATGAAAATGTTGAAAGCCAATTTTACTTTGAATGATTTTTTGAAGGTTAAAGAAATTATTGATTTTGCTGAAAAAGAGTTGAAAGAGTTTAAGATTGAGGATTAGGAAAATAATTTACTGAATCTAATTTTTAAAATAAAGAAATTTGCTCGCTATTGTGAGAATTAATAATTTAATTATTGTTTCAATGGCAAGAACATGAATTAAGTTTAGATTTTGATAGGCTGTTTTTGAAACCACGACTTAGACCAAAATCACTGCGTGGATTTTGTGTCTCAAAATTTTTCAAAATTTTCCTCAAGTCGTGGATGCCTTTTCAAAAAAGATTGTGCCGAGAGTTTTGGCGAGACGGTATTCCTGAGGCCTTATGCAATAAAGTCACCTGACTTGTCAGGTTCTTGCCTTTCAAAGAAAGGTTCTTGTGACCTTTGGTTATGCCCTTTGGGTATAAAAATTCGCGTCTCAAAAAGTTTCAATTGAGTTCTGTTTTTGAAACTTTTTCTTTAACAAAATCTGCGGTCAAGCCCACAACTTAATTTGCGGGGTAGCAGATTTTAGCGAATTTGTGACAATAATTTATTTTGAAGATAGTTAGATAATTTAATGATGGGGGAACAAGATCAATTTAATATCCTTCGTCTTCATCTTTTTTTGCTTTTTTATATAAGAACAATAATCCAATTATTATTAGTATTACTAAAATTATTAAATATGTTAGGGTGGTCAAAATAGTTATTTTCAATTCAAATCTTCCACTGAAAATTTTTATTAGGCTTGTTTGTCTTTCACCATAATGTGCAACGACATTAATGAAACTATTTGATTCAAAATCTTCTTCAAGTAATTCTTCTTGTATAATTATTTTTCTAGATGATTTTTTAGAAATTCTTGTTGGTTCTTCTGTTCCAATTGTTTTTTCTTCATAACCTACTTCTAAATCTTCAATTTCTAAAGTAGTCCAACAACTAACATCTGCTTTGTTTTTTACATTAATAAGAAATTCTTTTGATTGTTTGTTATATTTTATGCTTGTAATTTCTATTTCACATCTATCAATAATATCTATGGTGTCTATGATTCTATCTTCTTGAAGAACATAATCCAAAGAAGAGTCTGTTTCACCAAATATTGTGTAAACATTTGCACTCAAGTCATTAAAGTCATTTAGTTCTAAAGAGTAAATTGTTGTTTTATATCCTCCTGGGGTGATAAATATTGGATCAGAATCTCCTAATCTTATTGTTTCTCCATCTGCTATAATAGTAATTGTTCCTTTCAAATACATGGGGAGATTTGCATTACTTTTATATGTTAATTCAAGTTGGTCCATCATAGTATTATATTTTATACTTTCAATTTCTAATTCTAAAATTGGGGTTGGAACAGGAAATAAATCTAATCCTTCAACTGCTGAAATTCCATCGTTTTCGCTTCTTGCTCCTCTTGCAAATTTTACCATAACTGAAATTCCTGTGCTTCTTCGAATATTTGTTGCAGCTGACATTAATTCATTTCCTATAAGAACGCCAATTTCAATTTCAGAATTTTTTAGATAATCTCTTATTTGATCTGGAACATTTTCATTCCCTGTAAAAAGAATCGGTTCTTTTCCTCCAATAATTTCTTTTTCAATAAATGCACCATTTGTCAATAAAACTTGTTTTGTATTTTTTAATTTTAGAAATTTTTCTACTATTTGTATATTATCTTCAAATTTATCTTTATTGTTGATTGTTTCTGGATTATATTTTTCTAATGTATCTCTTATTTCTCTGTCAAGATAACCATAAAGAATAACTTTTTCTGTTTTTCTGTTTGAAAGGATTTTATCTATTTCGTTTATATTGTGTTTGTTTGCTAAGAAAACCCACGAATTTGTTATTAATGCATAAGGGGTTACTGCAATTGCGTTGTATCCATAGGAATCATCTACAATTATGAAATTTTTTATTTTGTCAAGTTCTTCAATCAATTCCAGATTTGCTTCTTTAACTTCTATTTCTTCTGCATTTTCGAAACCTTCTGTAAGAATCATGCTCGGATAATTAAAAACAAATGGTTTGTCTTTTGAGGTTATAACTTGAATTGATTTTGATTTTGATATCCCGTTCAATAATAATTGACCATGATTTACACTTGTCAAAAAATCATTTTCTATTTCTTGCAAATTTGCATAATGCATTGTTGAATAAACATCTTGCCAATTTTCTGAGTTTGAAATAACATGATTAAATTCTACTGCTGAAATAAATGGTATTAATATTAGAGCGAATACAAATATTAAAAGTATTTTTTTCTTCCCCATAAGATTGAATTTGTTAATAAATTATTTAAAGGTTTTGTTTAAACTAAGGGAGAAATATAAATTTCTATCAACGTGGCTAAAATTATTGGTGTTAGAGAGATTAGAGTTAGAATACTAATGTCTAACATGATTTTATTTCTTTTTTCTTTCTTTACAAAATGCCCTTTGATTATTGAGATGTAAATGATTCCTCCAGCTAAAATTACTGTTATATAAGATAACATTTCAGGAATCCCCTGTAAAAAGTATCTAGTTATTAATTAAGGGGAGAAAATTTATTCCTTGTTCTTTTGCCAAATTTCCTATTACAAAACCCATTATGCTTGCATTCCAAGTTATTATGAACAGGGCCCCTGCACCATAAAAAATAGAAATTATTAAAGATACAAAAATAACTTTGAAATTATTTGAAATTATTATTTTAAAAAAATTATTTTGGTTGATTAAATCTCCTGTAATTGGAACTTCTTTTATTTGTTTTATGACTTTACCTTGTAATAAAAATAATTGGTTTGTATGTGTTGAATTTAAAGTGTATGTCCAAAATGCAAATGCAATTGTTATTCCTATAAAAATTGTTAAAAAGAATTTAATTGATTTGGCATGTCTTTTTAGAAGTGTTTTTTCATTCAGTTGTGTTTCTTGTTCTTCTTCATTTTTTAAAACTCCTTGTGTTGTGTAAAGACATGCGAAGACAGTGAATGTCACAGAAATTATTGAAGCAAATTCTGGAAAGATCTAATAACTCATTAAAATTGATAATGAAGCATAAAAGACTGTTAAAAATATAACTTCTGGAATATTTCTTTGTGCTTTTTTTGGGTTGAATAAAATTTTGGACATCTTGTTTAAAGGATTTTTTTATTTGTAATTGTGATTAGGGAAAGGGGATAAATGATTTTGGGAAGAAATTGAAAAAGAAAAGGAAAGAAGAGAAATTTGCTGAACTAAGGTTTAGAATTGATATAATAAAATTCATGCACGTGGTGTTGTGAATTTTAAAAATTAAATTAGTATGAGAAAAATTTTTGGAAATTGTTTGAGGATTTGTGGAAAAAATATTAGTAAATAAAAAAAAGATGAAAATATTTAAATACTTTAAAAAGTATTTTAAAAGTATTAAAATGGTAGAAGTTTTGTTTAAAGGAGGGAAGATTCAAACTGGAGATAGAATTAAAATTCCTAAAGCAGTTATGGATACTCTTGGATTGAAAGCAGGAGATAATATTTTGATTAAATTTGATCCAGATAAGAAAAAGTTAATTATTGAGGAGGAAAGTTAAATGAAATTTATTACAAAATTTTTATTTTTATTTTTATTAATCGGAATTTTGATTCCTTTTGTTTTAGCAAATGATCCCCCAAATGTAACCATGAATTCTCCTGAAGATAATTTTTATAGTTCTTTAAATGAGGTAAATTTTAATTGTTCTTTTTCTGATCTAGATTATCCTGTTGGTAATTTGAGTTTGTTTGGAAATTTTTCTGGTGTGTGGCAGGAAGTTAATAGATATGAAGTTGGAAGTTTAAATCATCTTTTTAGTGAAATAATTTCTGAAGGTTTTTATTTCTGGAGTTGTATGGCGGAAGATAATTCAAGTATGCAAACTTTTGGAGAAAATAGAACTTTAATTGTTGATATAACTGCCCCTTTAATTAATTTATTTGAATTAAATGAAAGTTCAAGTTGTGGAAATACTAGTTTGATTGTTATTTGCAATACAAGCGATAATGAGGGCATTAATAAAGTTTTATTGGAGGTTAGTAAACCTGGTGGAGAGGTCAATTTAAGTATGAATTTGATTTCTGGAAATTATACTAAAGAATTATTTATTGATGAAGTGGGTGATTGGAATTTTAGATGTATTTCTCAAGATAATGCAGGGAACCAAAATTTTTCAGATTTTTTGAATGTTGAATCTTATTCTGGATTTCCTGAAATTTATATAAATGATTCTAGAATAAATTTTGATAAGGGAACATATATTGAGGGAGAAACTGTGAAAGTTAGTGCTTATGTTGAAAATATTGGTTGCGTGGCTTCTTCAAATTTTAATGTTTCTTTTTTTAAAAATAGTGTTTCTTTTGATTATCAACTGGGGTTGAATCAAAGCATGAGTTTAGGAAATTTTTCTGGAGAATTTGTCAATTTAAGTTATTCTGGTTTTGTTGGAAGAAACAATATTTTTGTTTTTGTTGATAGTGGGGAAGAAATTAGTGAACATAATGAAAATAATAATGTTGCGAATAATTTTTTTAGTATTACTTTATGGCAGAAATTTTATGGAAATGTTACTGATGTAAAAATTTTACAATTTAAAGATAATTTTACTTCTTGGAGTATTGATGAATCTGTTATTGGAAATATTTTTGTTGCAGATAGTGAAGCAATAATTAATTGGTTGAGTTTAAAAGCTTTGGGAAGAAATATTTTTGATGTGGAAAAGCTAAATGATTTTTCTGAGGTAGATAATTTATTTGGTACCACTAATTTTAATGATTCTATTTCTAATATTTATTTAGAGGATGGATTAGTGATACAAAAAGAGAATTTTTTTATTCATAAAAAAAATATTAGTCATGTTCCTATTGTAAACACTTCTAGTAATGGGAATTTTGTAACGGGTATTTTATGGGATAGTTCTGATGATTCTGGAGATGGAGAGTTTAGTGAAGGAGATAAAGAAGATTTAGTTTTTGTCACAAAATTGAATAATGGTGCTGTTGGTGAATATGGTGTTTATGATTATGAAATTAAAATTCCCGTTGAACTAAGAAGTTATGATTCTTCAGATACAGAGGAAGTTTATTTGTATTATGATTTGGTTTAGAGGAAAATTGAGAGGGTGAATATTTGGGGTTGAAAGAAAAATAGGGAAGAGAGACAAAAAACAACTCTATTGGTGCTTCTGGCGGAAACATGAAAGGTTAAAAGATTTATGGCAGTTGGGAAGCAGATTTATTGAAAGGGTTTTAGGAGAATAATTCGTGTGGGAAAAATAATTAGTCTGGAATAATTTTAAGGGAATTGTTGGAAGTTTTTGGTAAAAATATAATTATCTTTTTTGAAAATGGCGAATAATATTTGTTCTCTAGCGGAATGGATAATTGAAATATTAATTCTGAATGAAAATGAATTATTTTGTATGCATAACGAATAGAAAATTATTTTCATAATCAAAACATTTATAAGTGAGTATATATTTTAGTATATATGAATGGGCAAAAGATTGAGAGCTTGGTACAGGGAATCCAGGAAATTGATGTGTTGATGAAATCAATTGGGGTTCCAGAGGATGTTTTGGAAAGAGAGGTCAAGGTTTTTGGAAATGGGGGCCATATTGTTTTGCCGAAACAACATTTAAATAAAAAAGTAAAAATTATTGTTGTTTAATTATAAAAGGGGAGAAAAGTTATTAAATAAAATTTCATAAATAAGAAGATGGTATTTTGGGGAATAAAGAAAAAAAAGAGCGCACCGGATGAATTGCCGGATTTGATTTCTGATGATATTGAGAAAAATTCTCATGAAGTTAATAATTTTTTAAAGGAGAATGAAAAGAAGAAAGAGGAGACTCCCATGAAGATAGCTTCTGAGAATAAACAAAAGGAAGAAATTAAACCAGAAATTAAACCAGAAATTAAACCAGAAATTAAACCAGAAATT
>CAZRBZ010000002.1:0-12670 GCA_964598515.1 Candidatus Woesearchaeota archaeon | reverse complement strand
AGAAATTAAACCAGAAATTAAACCAGAAATTAAACCAGAAATTAAACCAGAAATTAAACCAGAAGAAAAGAAAGAAGAGGACAAGGGCAGAGCCTCTAAGGAGATTATTTCTAGATTAATTAAAAATATCAAAGAAGAGGAAGATAAACAAAATGAAAATACGGAAAATAAAAAGAAATTTGAAGTTAAAAATAAAAGTTTTTTTGAAGAATTACAAGAGAATTTGACTGAAGAAATTGGTGATTTATCTGATTTGGAAAATTGGTATGAAAAGAAATTTTTGCCTAGAGATATTTTATCTGATATGAAAAATTATTGGGAAAAACAGAAAACTGAATCTATCTTAGATTTATTGGGCAAAAATTTTCAAGAGAAGATTTCAGTTAAAATTTCTAAATTACAAGAATTAGAAAAAGATTGGCAAAGTACTTATTTTGAATTAATTGAAAAAGAAGAAGAAATTAAAGATTATGAATCTGAACTAAAAGATCTTTTGAAAGAATTTGTAGGGGTATGTAAAAATAAAAAAAAGAATCTTGAATCTAATAGTGTGGCGGAGAAATTAAAGAATGAAGGAAAAAAGAAAAAAGAGTAAATCTTCACATAAACGTTCTAGAATTATTCTTGGTTTAATTGGGGTTCTAATTGTTTTATTGATGATTTTTTTATTGATGGGGTCAAATCTAAATTTTAAATTTGTTAAAGAAGTTCAGGATTTTGAAATTAAAGATGGCTGTTCTTTAATTGCGGGAAATCTTTTACATGAAATTGGAAATGAAGCAGATTGCAAAATAAGATGTTCCAATCTTTGCAAGGTTAGAGAATTGAATTATTATAATCATAATTTTGTAACGGAAAATCTAACTTGTTATTCTTGTGAATGTCAATGTAAGTGAGGGAAGAGATAATGGAAGGGATAAAATTATTTGGAATTGGAGTTTTTTGAGGAGGAAGAATTTAGGGAGGATGATTTGCTAAAATGAATTTTAGTTTGATAATTTTAAATTATCCGTCCCACTGGGTGCATGAAAAGGGTTTAGATTTTGGAAAAAAGATATTTTGAATTTTAAAAATAGTGATTGAAAAAAATTTCATGATTAATTAGATTATTTTTTGTAAGTCTTGAATATTATTTATTCTTCAGCGGAATGGATAATTAAAGTATCAAATATGAATGAAATAAATTTTTTTTGAAGTGGAAAATTTTTAAAATTTGTTGGATTAATTTTGAATTGATGGGGAAGGGATTTATGTAAAATATTTTAATTGTGGGTACCCACATGTTTAAATATTTTATTTTCGGAATTATATTGTTACAAATTTGTTATTACAAATTTTTACACTCACCTTTTATCAGGTGGCGTTCGCCCTTTTGGGTGTTTATTAGTTAAAAACAGATACAAAATTAAGAACATATGAAAAATTTGGAGGAGATTGATGAAGAATTTAATTCTTTGCTTGAGATTGAGAGCAAGAAATTTAAAACTAAGTTGGCTGATTTTAAAAATCGTGCAAAAGTTCCTATTTATGAAAAAGAATTTAAGAAAAAAATTTCTTTGTTACTGAAGAAAAAAGAAAAAGAGATTGCAGAGTTTGTTTCTAAACATGGTGATAAACTTTTTCCCGCTGAGGATAGAAAAAAGGAAGAGAAAAAGAAAGAAGGTCCAAAATATTTAGATGTTAAACATTTGGATATGAAATTAAGCAGAAAAGAAAGAATAAATATTAAAAGAAGCATTAAAAAATTTAAATTGAAAATTTGGTGGAGCAATTTCTATTATCATATTATTCCTGCTTGGATTTTTTTTAGACTATTTAAGCTTCGTTTTAGGATCTCTAATTTTTTTAGGGGGTTTAGAAGAAGTTTTGGATATTTTTTAAGAAGACGTGGAAAAAAGTTAGTTGGGTTTTTTAAAAAATTTGCTTTGGGCATTAAAAATATTTATGAGAAAGTCATTAAACTTTGGAAGAAATTTATTGGATTGTTTGTTAAGAAGAAAAAAGAAGGAGAAGAAGAGAAAGAAAAAAAAGAAGGAGAACAATCAGAAGAGTTGGAAAAGAAGGAGATATTTGGAGGAGAAGAAAAAGCGGAGGGAGAAAAGGAAAATGAGGAAAAGAAAGCAGGAGAGGGAAAAGATTTTAATGAAAAAGAAAGTGGGGAAAAAGAATGAAGAAAAGAAAGTTGAAGAGGGAGAAGAGGGAAATTCTGGAAAAGAAAAGGGAAAAAACAATTTGCTGAATTGAGGTTTCCCAAATGGATAATTTTGTTGCATAAGACTCCAGAATTAATATTTTAAATTAGTTATGATGGAGGTATTGATTGAGTTTAGATTATTAAAATATTTTCTAGAGTTTAATAACATTTTATTTTAAAATGTATATACAGGCAATTAAAATATTTATTATGAATGAAATAAATTAAATTAATTTTTATTTTTACCCTTACTTTAAATAATTTGTAATTGTAAAGATAAGATTTATATAGAAGTAATACTAGTATTACTTATGGAAGTTAGAACTATTAAGAATGTTGATTCTGGAACATGGAAGAATTTTAAAATTTTGGCAGCTCGAGAGGGGGTAAGTATGGCATCTTTATTAAAAAATATGGTGAAGAGTTATGAAAAAAGTAAATCGGATATTTGGGGAATTATTTTTGATAGGGAAAAGACCTTGAGTGATAAGGAAGCGAAGGATTTGGAAAGTATTTCTTATAAATTGAGAAAAGAAAGGGGATTTAGGATATGAGTTTAGCATTTGACACTTCTATTTTAATTGCTATTGAAAGAAAAGATGAAAAAGTTATGCAAAGATTAAGAGAATTGTTTAAAAAATATCCTTTGTCGCCAAATTTACCGTTTATTGCTCATTTCGAATTTAGTTATGTATTGAAAAAAAGAAAACCAAAAAGTTTTGATAATCTTATGAATTTTGTCAATAGTTTTCCTCTTTTGGATTTAAGTTTTAAAACCTCTGATATTTTAAGTGATTTGAAATTGAAATATAATAAAAAGGGTTTGAGTTTTTCCCTTTCTGATTTGTTGATTGCTAGTCAAGTTATTGAGAATGATTTAATTTTAGTTACTTTAGATAAAGATTTTGAAAGGATTAAAGAATTGAAGAAGGTTATTTTGTGAAGCTTGAGTCAATTAATCTGGGAAGTATTTGTTAAGGAAAAAGACCTAATCATAAATAACTTTATTAATTCTTTTAGCGAGACATATTTATGGTGGGAGAAAGAAAAAAAAGTAATAAGAATTTATCAACTTTTAAACTTGTAAAAAAAGAATTAAGTAAAGACAAATTTGAAAAAAAAATAATTGGTGCTTTATTTTTAGTAACTGCTTTGACTGTTTGTACTTTGTTTATATTTTTAATTTCTAATCTTTCTTTGACTGGATATTCTAGTTATGTTGAAAGCCAAGCTGGTGATATTACTGAACTTACCTTATATAGAAACTTTGATACTAGTTATTGGGCTGGAGTTTATGGTTTGGCTTTAAGGGTGGCGGGTTTTACTGAATTATTATCTCGTGATTTTCCGGAAGGAGATATTACTAGGCAAGATTTATTTTTTGATTGTTTACAAAGTGATGTTCTTGGAGGGCCAGAAGTTTATGCTTCCACTTCACCTACAATTGATTTTGATAATTTAGTTGCAGGAGATCCTTCAGAAGTGGATATTTTTTTGGATTGTGTAGGAAAAACTGAATGTGCTACAAATACTTTTAGTGAAACAATGAGTGTAATGGTTGGTTCTAGAAATGTTTCTGGAGTTCCTTCTACTCACACACATAAATTTGATGGAGATAATGAAATTTTTGATTTAGGTTTAATGAGTGATGGAACAAATTTTGTTTATGTTGCATCTGTTAAATCTATTCAGTATTCTTATGATGAAGATAAATTAGTGAATTTTCAAATGATTTTACCTGCTTCCGAGGGTACTACTCCCAAATATTATTTTTTTACTGATCCTTATGATGTTTGTCCAGAAGGGGGGATGGGGGAAAATTTAGCTGTTCAACTTTCAGGATATGTTTTTGATATTTTTGGTAATCCTATTTCTAATGCATCAGTGATTATTACGGGAATTGAAGTTTATTCTAATTTTGATGGTTATTATGGAATGAATTTTAGTGCTCTTGCTGGAGGACATAATTTGATTGCAATAAAAGAAGAATATGATGATTATTTTGAAAATATAACTATTAATAATAGTCATTATATTATTGAAAAAAATATTACTTTACAACCTGAAACACCTGGACAAGATACATTGGTAAGACCTCTTGTTTTTGGATATGTTAGGGGAGAGACTGGAAATTTTTTAGAGAATGTAAAAATGATGCTGGGTAATTCTATTATTTATACAGATAATTTTGGACACTATTCTTTCACTCCCTCTTTAAAGATTGGAAATAATTCCATTGTTGGAATTAAAGAAAATTATGAAACTCATTATAATATTTTAGAATTTTTAGAAAGCACAACTAGTTATAATTATAATTTTACTATGGATTTGAGTTCTTTAGATTATGAATTTATTACAGGACCTTATACGGATGAACCAAATGATGGTAAATATGATGAAATACCTCAAGAAGTTGTGGATGCTGGTCAAGATTATTGGATTAGTACAAAAGAAATTAATAAAGAAGTTAGACAGGGAACATTTATTGAAGATGAAATTGGATTGTATAATTTGAGGGGAACGGATTTATCTATGACTTTTGTTGTTTCTCCAAGTATTGCGGATTTTGTAAAAGTTGATAAAATGAGTTTAACTTTGCCTCCAGGCGATTCTAATGTTTTGAAGATTACTATTTATGGAAATTATCCTGTTGGTACTTATGAGGGAAAAATAAATATTTTGGGAGATGTTGAACAAGTGATTCCTGTTAAAATTAGAATTGTTGAAAAGAAATTTTCTGTTGAAGTTTTATTGATGGAAATAGATTTGTTTAAAAATTTGGTTCGTCCTGGAGAGGATTTAAGATATAAATTAAATTTACAAAATTTACTTAGGAATCAAAATTATCAATTAGATTTAGTGGCAAGATTAAAAGGACTTCATGATGGGAAAGTTTATTTTGAGCAAGAATTTAATTCAGAGATTGCAACTTCCCTTACTTTATTGAGAGATTTTCCTATTCCTGAAAATATTAGTTCAGGAGATTATCTTTTGGAAATTGATGCGAAATATTTGAATTTAGTTTCTACTGTTGTTGCTTCTTTTGTTATTTCTAAACCAATTTATTTGTATGCGTTTTTTGGCATTCCTCTCTGGGTTATGTTTCTTATTATTTCTTTTGTAAGTTTTTCTTTTTTGAATTTATTTTTATATAAAAGACATAAAGAAAAGAAAAAAAGATATCAAATAAAAGTTGATTATGATTCTTTGCCTAAATCTGGGGAGCGAGTTGTTAAATTGGGTCACATTGCAGAAACAAAACATCCGGCTTATTATGACTTAGAAAAATTGACAACACATGCAATTGTTGCAGGTGCGACAGGAATGGGTAAATCTATTTCTGCACAGGTTGTTATTGAGGAGGCTTTGTTAAATGGCACTGCAGTTATTGTTTTTGATCCAACTGCCCAATGGTCTGGGATGCTTAGAAAGTGTACGGATAAGAGAATGCTTGCCTATTATCCTAAATTTGGAATGAAACCCACCGATGCTCAAGGATTTAAGGGGAATGTTCGTCAAGTTTTAAATCCTAAGCAAATTGTAGATATTAAAAAGTATACTACTCCTGGACAAATTCAAATTTTTGGTTTGAATAAATTACAACCTAAAGATATTGATATTTTTGTTGCTAATGTGATTAGACAAGTGTTTAAATCTGATCCTAAAGAAAGTCCAACTTTGAAAGTTTTATTGGTCTTTGATGAAGTTCATCGTTTGCTTCCTAAGTTTGGGGGTAATGGTGAAGGATTTTTACAAATTGAAAGAGCTTGTCGTGAATTTCGTAAATGGGGTATTGGTGTGATGTTAATTTCACAGGTTTTGAATGATTTTGTGGGAGAAATTAAAGCAAATATTAATACAGAATTACAAACACGAACTTTAGAGGAAAATGATCTTGAAAGAATTCGTGTTAAATATGGTGAAGGGTTCTTGAAATCTTTAGTTCGTGCTGAAGTTGGTGTTGTAATGTTTCAAAATGCGGAGTATAATCGTGGTCGCCCTTATTTTATTAATTTTAGGCCGATTTTACATAGCACTAGAAGGTTGTCTGATGAGGAACTTGAAAAATATAATAAATATAATGATTTAGTTGATGATTTAGAATATTCTGTTGGAGGTTTAGAGAAAGAAAAAATTGATACTTTTGATTTGAAGATGGAATTGAAATTAATTAAGGATAAAATTATGAGTGGTTCATTTAATGTTGTTGAAATTTATTTAGAAGGACTTGGCCCTCGTGTTGAAAAAGAATGGGAAAAATTAGGTAAAAAAGCTCCGAAGAGACAAATGGAAATGGTTAGTGACGAAGATATTAAAAAAGCAAATGAGGAAGCTAAGAAAGAACATAATAAAGCTAAAGAAAAAGAAGCAATTGAGAATTATGATAAGGAAGAAAAAAATAAAATTGAAAAAGATATTGCCAGCAAGGATAAGGAAGAAGCCAAACCTGTTGAGGGAAAAGCAATTGTTGGAAAGAAGAAAGTAGAAAAGGTAAGAGGAGAAGATAAGGCAAAGAAAAAAATACCTCCACTTTCTCCAATTGTGGAAGTTTCCCGTTTGTCTGCGAAGGAAGCAGAGAAGGAAGAAAAGAAGGAAAGTAAAGAAGAAGACGGGAAAAAAGTGGGAGGGGAAAAATAACTTTGCTATGCTCAGAATGTTTAGATAAAACTTCCGAACGTGGTTTCCACAAGGGATAATCTTTCTTATGAAAGGAACTGGAAATTTTAAGAATTTAATTGGGGGGAAATAATTTGGGGTAATTGTTGGAGGGTTTTTGGAAAGTAGAAAGAATAGTTTTTAATTTTGACAAGTTGTTTTTGAAATCATAATTTAAACCAAAATTCTTGTGTGGAAAAAGCGGGCGTTTATTATTGAAGATAATCTTTCCTGCTATTAAGTTAAGAATTATTTCAAGAAAATTACTCGATATTGTGTGAATTAATAATTTAATTATCGTTCCAATGGCAAGAACATGAATTGAGTTTAGCAATTTATAAAAATTTGATAGGCTGTTTTTGAAACCACAACTTAAATCAAAATCACTAGGTGGATTTTGTGTCTCAAAATTTTTTAAAATTTTCCTCAATTCGTGCATGTCTTTTCAAAAAAATCCCTGGAAGGTGAGTGTCACATTGCAAGGGGAATGTAAAAATTCGCGTTTTGGAAATCTGCAGCCAATTCACATGTTTTAACGGGTGATAACAAATTTTTGCGAATTTGTGACATAATTTTTATTCATAAGCAAATTTTATAAATTATGTTTTTTATATTATATTATGAGGGAGAATTTGAAAACACTTAATTTTATTGGAAAGAAAGTTGTTCTTAAGAGTGTTTTGAAGAAGATTAAGAAGATTGAAGATAAGCATGAAAGAATTGATGTTTTGAAACATGCTATTAGTTCTAATTTAGATTTGAAATTACATAGGATTGAAATGGAATTAAAAGATTTGAATAAGAAAGAAGTTGATGTTTTTGTTATTTTTGCGAAGGCTAATTTATTAAAGATGAAAATCAGATATTTTAATACAACATTTCATAAAAAAGATTTTGGAATGATTCTGAAATTGTTTAAGGAAATTGAAAAGGAGTTGAATAAAATATAATGGGCTTGTTTGGCAAAAAGAAAAAAGAGGAAGAGAGTTTAGAGGCACCTGGTGCGGAAGAGATTCCAGAAGAAGAAGTTAAAGAGGAAGTCAAAAAACCAGAAGTTGGTGGGGCTTCTTTAGGACAGTTGAGTGTTCAAGTTGAGAAACTTGGGGCTAGTATGGAGGCTTTTGCAGAGGTTAGGAAATCTTTTACTGAAAGATTTAATAGAACCAGTGAACAAATTGGTGAACTTAGGGCAATGATTCTTGATCGTGATAAGAGTATTCAAACTATTGAATTGAAAGCAATCAAGGCGGCGGATTTGGTTGAAACTGTACAGCCGGAAAAGATTATGACTGATGTTCAAAAGCAAGAGGCAAAGATTGAAGCTTTGAAAGCTAATTTGGAAGGTAATGAATCTATTATGGGGAGAGTTATGGACGAATTAAAAGAGGTTAAGAAAAAAGTTGAGTTTTTTAGAGGAATTGAGGAAATTGTTAAGCTTTCGGAAGAGACTAAGGATGAGTTAATTGAGATTAAGAAAATTGAATCTCGAATTGCAATAAATACTGATAAGGTTGATACTATTTATGCGGAAATTAGAAAGAAGTTTCAGCAAGTTGAGGTTTTTGATTCTCAATTACAGGAATTGAAAGCTCAAGGAGAACAAAATGAAAAGGATGTTCAATTTTTAAAAGATAAGGCAGTTGGTTTGGCTAGCAAAGATGATTTGGATAAACTTATCAATAAAGTTCAGAGATATGTTGAAGCTTTGAAGGATTTGGAAAAGAAAAGTTCTATGGGAAAGGATATTGAGAAGTTGAAGGAATTACTTGAAGGGCTTAAATAATTTTGCTGAACGAGTTCAGGATTAATATGTTAAATTATCGCTATCGGCGAGGGCATTGGTGGTTGGAGGATTTTTGGAAATAAATCTTATATTACTAATAAAATAAACAAGAAATTTCAACAATCACATAAAATCTTATAAAGATTTTATTTCTATTATCGTTATGAAATTGGGGGGATATTTATTGTTGTTATTTTTAATTATGCCAGTTGTTAGTGCGACTATTGTTATTGATGATGATTTTGATCATTTGTATAATGTTGGGGATTTGGTGGAGGTTAATTTTTCTGTGATTAAGGATTATGATGTTTCTGGTTTTGTTGAGGCTTTGTTGGATTGTGGGGAGGATAAATTTGTTTTGAAGAAGGATTATGTTTCTTTGGAGGAAGACAGGAAGAAATATATTTATTTGGAATCTCCTTTGGCAATTGAGGGTGATTGTCGAGTGGTTGTTTCTTTTTTGAATGAGGAGGAGAGAAGTGTGGAATTTGAGGTTAGTGATAAAATTGAAATTGATTACACTTTGAATGATAGATTTTTTTTACCTTATGAAAAATTGATTATTAATGGAACTGTCGAGAAGGAAAGCGGGGAAGATTATGATGGGCTTTTGAAGGTTGAGATTGTTGATTTGGATGAAAAGACAGTTGAGGTTATTGATGGAGATTTTTCTTTTGAGTATGAAATTCGGGAGGATAGTTATCCGAAGGAATATCTTTTGAAAATATCTGTTGAGGAAAGAGATTTTCGAGATAAAATTATTAATTCTGGAACTGAGAGTGAAAATATAGAAATTAGACCTAAAGCTACCTCTATTAAAATTGAGGCTATTGAAGCTATTGTGCCGCCTTATGAATTTAATTTTACGGTTGCACTTTTGGATCAAATTGAGAGGGTCTTTGATAATGAAACAATTATTATTAAATTGTGGAATCCTCTGGGAAATGTTATTTTTAAAGATGCAGTTTTGAGTGGAGAAATGATTTATTATAATTTTAGTGGTGATGCAATGAAAGGTTGTTGGAATATTAAATCTTATTATGAAAATATTGTTGCTGTGAAACCTGTTTGTATTGATGAAAATAAGGAAATTAATAGTTCTTTGGTGGGCAATGTTTTGTATTTTGAGAATTTGGGTAATGTGATTTATGATGGAATTGTAAATTTTACCGTAAATAAGGAAGATTTTAATGAAACCATTTATTTTAATATTAGTGTTGGTGTGGGAGAGATTGAAGAATATGTCTTAAATTATGAGGGAGAATATAATTTTAGTTTGAATGGGAAAAATTATGGTCTGATTCCTTTGACTGGTAATTTTATTTTGGGAGAAATTAATTTTGATGAACAAAGTTATTTTGTTGCTGGAGGAATTTTAGTGTTTTTGTTTTTAGTTTGGTTTTTTGTATTTAAGAAAAAAGTTTTGAGAAGTTTGGGAAAGAAGAGGAGAGAAGGCAGAAGACAATCATTCTATAACCCAAGGGCACAAGAACCTGCTTTCGCAGGTCAATCATTCCTCGACCACTCGCCCCCAAAACAGCAGACTGTTAATGGGAACAAGAAAGAAATCAAGGAAATCCAATCCAATAAATTAATTGTTAAGGAGATTAAGGAAGAGGATAAACCTGTTGTGAGAAAGAATTATATGTTGTTTTTGGAATCTAGTGTTGATTTAGAGAGTTTTAGAGGAATTATTGAGAAGTATGGTTTTAAGTTGAATTTGGTTGAGGAGAAATTAGGTTATGTTTTGTTTTTTGAATCTAAAAATATGAATTCTGAATTAAAGGCTTATAATTTAGCCAAAACTATTATGAGATTTTCTGGAGTTAAAAATGCGAAGACTTCTATTGTTATTAACCGAGGGATATTTGAGAATAAATTAACTTTGCTGAAGAAGTTTGCTTTGTTGAATCGTAAGTTGTTAGTTCATTCTCCGGGGAAGATTTTAATGACGAAGAAGTTTTTTGATTTTTTGAAGATTGGTGTTGCGAAGGATGTTAAAAAAGTGCGAGTGTTAGAGAGAGATTTGGAAATTTGTTTGGTTTAGGGAAAGTTGTCAAAATAAATTTTGGAGTTGATAATAAATATTTAGAATGTGGTTCTAAGATTTAATAAAAAACAATTAATGTGGGAACAATTTTAAGAAGTGGTTGGAGGATTTTTACAATAAATTTTAAGGAAATTTCATCGAGAATAAAGAATTAGTGAAAAATATTTTTATCGACGTATATACGGTATTTTTATAAAGAAAAATAACTTTATTTTTGTATGAATTTGGGGGTGAAGTTTGGTTTAGTTTTAGGTATTGGTTTATTTTTAATTAGTTTTGCTTGTGCTGTTATTCCTTTTGGTGTTGAGACGATTATAGTTGAGAATACTTCGACTGCTACGCCAGATGATGCTCAAAGTGTTCAAGCTCAGGCTGGAAATGTAACAGAGTTGAATATTATGGGTTTTTCTACAACTCAAACTTGGCAGGGTTATTTTGGTAATGTTTCTGGTACTATTCAGTTGGCTGATTCTTCTGATAATATAATGTATAATTGGTCTTTGGCTGACCCCGAAGGTGAAATTTATGCTTCGGTGAATAGTTCTATTAATTGGGAAGGAACATCTTGTTGGGATATGAACAATAATATCAATTCTTTGGAATCAGTTTATAATATTGAAAGTAATGATGTTGATGGTATTGATGAAACTTTCAATTGGGCAACCCATTCGGAATTTTTTGTTAATAACATACAAATTAGTGCAAATTCTTGTAATAGTACTAGGATTTTTGATTCTACAGGAACTGGAACAGCTAATAACTATGAAGAAGTTATTTTGGAGGGGGGAGATGGAGAAATTATTTGGACAGCAATTCTTGAGGAATCTTCTCTTCAGGGATTTGATGGAAGAGACCATGATTTTCAGATGTTAGTACCAGAAGATGGACATGATACTGATTTAGATACAACTCTTTATTATTTCTATGTTGAGTTGCAATAAAGGGGTTTTGTTTCTTTTTGGCTAAAATGCAGAGATTTTATTTGGTTATGTAATGTAGTAATTAGTTAATTACTTTATTTAGTATAAATAATTAAATAAATCTAATTAATTAATGAAACAAAAGATTTAAATAAGTTTTTTTTGTAGTAAAAATAATGGAAATTAATTCATTCTTAGTTGAAAAGAAGTGGGAAATTTTGAAAATTTTAGCTGAGGTGCCGAGTTCTCCTATCAAATTGGCTGAAAAATTAAAAATTACTCCTTCTTATGTAAGTCAACAGCTTAAATTATTTGAGGCTATAGGACTTGTTTCTAAAATAAAGACGGGGGAATTTGGAAAAGGAAAACCTCGTAGTGTTTATAGTCTTACAAATGATTTTGTTTATTTAAATTTATTAACTAAAAATATTTCTGAGAAAAAATTAATTCCTCTTACACTTCATCATAAAGCCATTTTGAATATTTGGCTTTTAGATGATATCACATTTCACTATCCAATTGAGAAATTGTTCTCAGTGTTGGAAGAATTTTTGGGTGAAATAGAAGGTGTATTTGTTGAACAAGGCTTTGTTCCTAAAGTTCTTGTTCTTTCTGGGTCTAAAGAGGTGAAAACAAAAATAGACTCGGTTGTCAAAGAATTTGATAAAAAGATAGATTACTCTTATGTTACTAAGAGTAATCTATCTAATTTTTCTTTAGAATCTTTAATTCCAATTTATGATCCAAATAATTTTTTAATTAAATTACAAAAGGGAGAAAAAATTTAATAAATAATTATTAGGGGAGAAAATGAAATTAAATGGGGGATTAAAAAATAAATGTTGGGTATTTTTATTAGCGTTAGCTTTTGCGTTTCCTATTGTCAGTTCTGTTAATATTGGAATTAGTCCTGCAACAATTAATTTTGAAGAAGTTATGAGGAATGGTTATGCTGAA
Source organism: Candidatus Woesearchaeota archaeon (assembly GCA_964598515.1). Lineage (GTDB taxonomy): Archaea > Nanobdellota > Nanobdellia > Pacearchaeales > GW2011-AR1 > GW2011-AR1. Next base: position 110 of record CAZRBZ010000002.1, on the reverse strand, counting down.
AGGATTGTTGTTATTTCTGCTGATTCAGAAGATTTTATTGATGTAGAATTAACTCCTAGGGGAGAAATTATTGATTGGTTGAATTTTTCAGAATGGAATTTTAGTGTTTC
>CAZRBZ010000001.1:36727-45483 GCA_964598515.1 Candidatus Woesearchaeota archaeon | reverse complement strand
AAAATTAACTTATATAATTTGTTAATTCAAAAGATAGAATTATTCTATTCATAAAGTCAAACTTTCATTGAAACGTTTGGCTTTGGTATAAAATTCTTTTAGAATTTTATGCCTGAAATACGAACCCAATAAAAAACATAAATAAAATTAACTTATATAATTTGTTAATTCAAAAGATAGAATTATTCTATTCATAAAATAAAAAATTTTAATCCCAATTTCCTAACTTCGAATAAATGCTTCTTATTCCCACTGCACCCTCTCCAAGATCTTCTTTCACTCCAGAAGTAGGAACAATAATTGCAGGTAATCTAGAATATGCTTGTCGAATATCAAAATAATTTTTATAAGGTGTTCCTTCTAATGCATCTTTTACATCTTTAGCAGTTAAAACATAATAATCCGGAACATTTTCTGCAAGATTGTCTAATTCTAAATTATTTTTAGCATTCTCAAAAGAAGTTAAATCTAAATTAGGATATTTTCTTTCAAATGTACCTTTTAATATTTTATTTGCTGATTTCAAACCCAAATTTAAATCTTCAAAAGTATCCCATAACTGGGAAGAAATAGAATTTAAAATCACATCTGGATCCTTCTCTAAAGTTTCTCTTCCCAACTTATATGAAGAAGAAGATAAAAAATCCCCTTCATAAGATTGAGCATAAATATTGGAATCTCCTCCAATAGAAATTAATTTTTTATATTTCCCCCCAAAATCATAAATGTCCATCTCAACAGAATTTTCTGAACCTCCTACTTCAGCATAATAAATTTTTAATCCATTTGAAGTAAGAGAAAATTTTCCAGTATTGACAACATATTGATTTTCACAATAAACTCTTGGAAAATCTTTAAATTTATTTTGAACAATTCTGATTTCTGATTCTTTTTCCCCCAATCCAAATTTAACCAAATCATTTTCATTCATATTTTTGAAATATTTGTTTTTTCCTTCAAAAACAATTTCTCCAGACTTTCCCCCCCCTCCAAAATAAAATTCATCTCCAAAAGAAACATAATTTCCAGGATGCTTCTCTCCATCAAAATAAATGCTCAAATCTTTTCCAGCCAAAATTTCAACATTGTTAACCATTACATTTCCCCCACTTTTAATAAAACTCTGCCCAGTAGAACCATAATTTAACTTACCCGAATTAAAAATATTTCCATCAGAAAGTTTAATATTATTTCCCTTCAATTCACAATCGTATCCTCCTTTAAATTCAGCACCATCTGGAACCTCAATTACTAGCCCATCTTTTTCATTAAAAGTAATTCTTGAATTAGCAGGCACATCAGAAATTGTTTTTTTCCCAATAGTTACATCTCCCTTTTTGGCTAAAGTATAATCAGCTTCAATAAGTTCACCATTTTTATTTAAAATAACCGTTGCATTCACATTATCCGAAGCAGGAACAACATCTTTAATTGTAGTATTACCAAAATTCAAAGAAGAAGCTTCATTTGTAAGAGTAAAAGTAGTATCTTTCCTTCTACTAGTTTCCTCAAAAGAATGATCAAGTTCAAAACCAGTAACATTCCCCCCAATATTTAACAACGAACTAAAATCAAATAATTCTTCTTCAGGTTCTTCAGAACTAACCAAAACAAATCCCCCAATCAATAATAATAACACAATTCCAATAATTAATTTATTTCTCATTTGGTCCCCCATTCAAAAAGATAAATTGATAAGGTTTCTCTGTTTCTTCATTTTCAAAATCACTTAAAACGAATAAATTTTTTCCATTAGAATAAATCTGTTCAAAAACAAAATCATGTTCATAAGCTAAATCGGTTATACAATTAATACAAACTCCTGTCTCACCATAATAATTTTCTTCAATCAAATTTTTTACAACAGAATGCATTTCACCCAATCTAACAGGAACAATTACTTTTTCAAAATCTTCATAATGAACAACATTATTTCCTTTCCTAATTGAAATAGGATAATTTAAATTAACCTCAACATATTTCTCCTTTATCTCTGTAGTAATCTCTACCTTGCCCCGATTTATTTCAAATTCAGAAAAAGATTCAAAATTATTTACACAAGAAAGCAAAGTAATTGTTGTATAAAGAGAAATTTCTTCTTCAATTTTTTCTAAATTAGGAAAATAATTTTGATTTCCAATATAATGATAATTATATCCAGTTTCATTAGAAAATTCAGGACCAAAAACATAACCTCCTCCCCTTCCTACAGAATATACAATTCCATTAGTTGAATCCCAAAAACAAGTATCTATATATTCTTTTACAGCTGTGGCCCCAGAAAAACCTCTCATCTTTTCAGTAATTGTTTCTCTAAAAGAAAAATAAATAATTCCAGATACAACTATCAAAATTCCCAATATAATAAAAATTGTAACCTGTCCTTTTTTTCCCATCTATAAATTAAATTAAAACTATTAATAAAACTACTCCCAAATACCATCTTTCTTATTTGTCTGTTTATTAATTATTTATAAATTTTCAACAATCATTAGGTGAAAAAGAGAGGATAAAAAAATTATAATTATAAAAATTTCGTCTTCCCAAAACTAATTTAAACCCTTTCACCATATTAAAAATATGAAGCAAGAGGAAAAAGGTATCACCATAAAAAAAGAAGAAAATATGTCAGAGTGGTATGAACAAATTTGTCTAAAATCAGATTTAGTAGAATTCTCAACGGTAAAAGGTTGCATGGTAATAAAACCAAGCGGATATTCAATCTGGGAAAAAATAAAAGAACATTTTGAAAAAACAATCAATAAACCTCTAAAAGTAAAAAATGCATATTTCCCAATTTTCATTCCAGAATCATTTTTTCATAAAGAAGCTGAACACGCAAAAGGTTTCTCACCTGAAGTAGCTTGGATAGACAAAGAACTAACGGGAAAAGGCGAAAGATTGGCAATAAGACCAACTTCAGAAACAATCATATATGATTCATATTCAAGATGGATACAATCATATAGAGATTTACCCCTAAAAATTAACCAGTGGTGTAATGTGGTTAGATGGGAAACAAAAGCAACAAAATTGTTTTTACGTTCAAGAGAATTTCTTTGGCAAGAAGGACATAATGTATATGAAACAAATGAAGAATGTGAAAAGGAAACTATAGAGATAATAAAACGTTATGCAAAATTAACGGAAACCTTGTTAGCAATACCTGTTCTCGTTGGAAAAAAATCAGAAAAAGAAAAATTTGCAGGAGCAACACACACATATACAATAGAATCATTCATGCCAGACGGAAAAGCTTTACAATGTGGAACTTCACATAACTTAGGACAAGGATTTGGAAAAGCATTCAAGATTTCTTTTTTAGGAAAAGATGAAAAAAAACATACACCTTTCCAAAACTCTTGGGGATTATCAACAAGACTAATTGGAGGATTAGTAATGACGCATTCAGATGACAAAGGTTTAGTTTTACCTCCAAAAGTTGCCGAAAATAAAGTAGTAATAATTCCATTATTCTTCAAAGGGAAAGAAAAACCAGTTTTAGAAAAAGCAAAAGAAATCAAAAAACAACTAAAATCATTCAATCCTATTCTAGATGATTCAGAAGAATATTCCCCAGGATACAAATACTCAGAACACGAACTAAAAGGAATTCCAATGAGGATAGAAATAGGTCCAAGGGATTTAGAAAATAATTCAGTGATGATAAAAACAAGAATAGGAAAAGAAAAAATATCTCTTCCAATCAAAAATTTGAAAAAAGAAATTCCAAAAATATTAAACAATATGCAAAAAGAAATGTTTGAAAATGCAAAACAAAGAATGCAATCCCAAATCACAAATGTATCAACTTTAGAAGAATTTAAAAAAGCAATTAATAATAAAAAGCTAATTAGAATGAATTGGTGTGGAGAAACATCTTGCGAAGAAAACATAAAAGATAAAACAGGAGCAACAACTCGTTGCACTTTACTCAAAAAAGAAAAAGCTTCAGGAAACTGTCCAATCTGTAACAAAAAAGCAAAAGAAGTTATGTATTTTTCTAAAAGTTATTAATTTATTTTTCTTGCTTAATAATTCTAATAATATCTTTTCACACCCTCAATCTTAATTCATTTCTCCCATTAATTTTGTCTTTCAAATTCTTCTTCCCAAATGTAGCCGTACAAAAAGTTTATAAAGATTGTAGCCGTACAAAATAAATGGTATTCACAGAGATTAAAGAAAGAAATAATAAAAAATATTATTATCGGATTCTTTCATTGAGAAATAAAAATAAAATTTCCAAAAAAAGAATCTATCTTGGAAAAAATCTTCCAAAAAAACAACTTGAAAACAAAGAAACAAAAGCAGATAAAGAAATATATGCTCTAAAAAGAAAAAGAAAAGGAAATGAATTTGAAAAAATTAAGAAAAAGACAATTCAAATCTTAAAAGAAAATGGAATTAAAAAAGCAGGGATTTTTGGAAGTTATGCAAGAGGGGAACAAAAGAAAAATTCAGATGTGGATATATTAATAGATCCAAGTAAAAAAGTTTTAGGATTTGCTTTCTATGGTCTTCAAGAAACTTTATCCGAAAATTTAAACAAAAAAGTAGATTTGATAACTTACAAAAGCATCCACCCTTCAATTAAAAAAAGAATTTTAAACCAAGAGGTTAAAATAATATGACCGAGAAAGATAGTAAAATCTTTATAGAACATATATTAGAAAGCATAGAAGCAATAGAAGAATTTTCCAAAAACATAAACGAAAAAGAACTCCATTTAAACAGATTGAAGAGAAGTGCAATTGTTAAAGAAATTGAAATCATTGGGGAAGCTTCAAAAAATATATCCAATAAAATAAAAGAAAAATATCCTAAAATCCCTTGGAAAGAGATTTCTGGAACAAGAGATATAATGGCACATAGATACTTTGGAATTGATATTACTGTTGTTTTGAAAATAATAAAAAATGACATACCAAAACTTAAAAAACAAATTTTAGAAATAAAGAAAAATTTGAAAATATAAAAAACAAAATTTCAAATTAGACACTAACGCCTTTAACATTCATTCTTAATTCCCTTTCTTTAATCATCCATTGATATTAAAGAATTAAGTTCATCTTCCCATGAAGAAGTCCTCGCTAACAAAGAACTTAATTCTTTTTCTACATCTTTTTTATCCATTTGTTCTTTTTCCATTTTCAATTGATATTCAATCAAACTTAACAAATTCGTATCACTCCTACAACCTAAATTAACTAGAAATCTTTTCTTAATTTAATTCAGGTTTTAGGATAACTTGAATCAATTAAGCTAATTTAATAATGATAGTATTCACTGAATTAAAACAATACGTTTTATAGGACATCCAGTTTTTACTCATAAAAAAACAAAGAACTTCCTCTTTTTAAGGATTTTGATTTTTATTTATCCCTTCAAAGAAACTAATTTTCAATAATCCTTCAAATTGAATCCTTTCAGTCGTAATTAACAATATAATTATCCATTTTACTGCCTTGCTACGCTCCCAGCACGAGAACCTACTTTGCAGGCCGCTGGAGAATCTACCCTGTTCAACATTTTACCAATATTTCCAAATCTAATCTTCTCACACTTTCAAAACTTTTTCCCTAATACTTTTTCCTCTAATTGATAAATTAACTCTCACATCCTTAACAAAAGCAACAACAACTGATTGTTATATAACATAACCAAAACACTTAAATAATCAATAATGGTTAATTAACCATGTCAACAAAACAAGACCTAATAGAAAACGCAAAAGAATATTTCAAAAATGGAATATATGCGCAAAAAAGAAAACATTATAACACTTCAGTAACACTATTCTTCAAAACTCTTTCAGCTCTAACAGATTTATACATAATAGAAAAAGAAGGGCATCCCCCATCAAGCCACTCAGAAAGATTTAGAATACTCGAAAAAAAATACAAAGAAATATATGATATTCTAGACAAAGACTTTCCATATTATCAAAATAGCTACAGATCAAAATTAAACTTGGAGGTCTCTAAAATATTTGAAAATGATTGCAGAACAATATTTGAAATCCTTAAAATTAGAATCAAAAAAATTTAAAAAGAATAAAGAAATTTTTGACATTGTTTTATATGGTTCAACAACAAGAAGCAAAAGAAATGCTAACGATATAGATGTTGTAATAATATTTCAAAACCTACCCTTAAAAGACAGACTAGAAATCTCTCAAAAATTTAAAAAATCCCTACAAATAAAAAATATAGATATAAAATCAATAAATATAAACGAACTATTCGACAAAACTTTTTTAGCCAGACAAGGAATTATAACAGAAGGAAAAAGCCTAATTGACGACAAACCATTCTCAAAAAAAATAGGCTTCTCTGGATTTGGATTATTCAATTATAGTTTAGAAAAACTATCAAACACAGAAAAAACAAAATTCTCGTATGCCTTAAATGGAAGAAGACAACAAGAAGGAATACTAAAAAAACTAAAAGCCAAAAGATTAGGCAAAGGAGTAATAATAATTCCAATAAACAAATCAGATTTATTTGCAGAATTTTTAGAAACATGGAAAATAGAATTCAAACAAAAACACATACTAATACCAAATTACGAATAAAATACAAAAATAAAAATGATAACACAAAAAGAATTAAAAGAAATCACAAAAAAAGAAAAAAAGAAAATAAGTAAAGAAGCATACTCAAAACTAAAAAAAGAAATAAACATAATCATAAAAGAAAAATTAAAAAACGCCTCAATAAACGCAGATTTCAAAGGAAGAACAATAATAAAAAGTGAAGATATTGAATAAAAATAAATTTCACAAAAAACAAATCCTCTAACTCAAACATTCCAAATAGCCACAAATTTGTTAAAACCTGTTACCCACAACTAAAGTTGTGGGCTTGACCACGAATTTCCACACTCGTCTTCGATAATAAATGCTCGCCCTTCAGGAATTTTTTTGAAAAGACATCCACAACTTAAAAGTTGTAGTTTCAAAAACAATCTATCAAACAATATTTGCACACAACTGCCTGCGAAAGCAGGTTCTTGTGCTAGGAGTATAACGAGGCAGTACAACAGATAATTACATATTAATTCTAAATGAAGTGAAGTAAAAATTAAAACCACAACAAATCAAAAACTTCCTCCCCCTTCCAAATCTACTTTTTTTCAAACAAACCCCACAACCCAATCCCAAATCCTTCTAAAAAATCCCCTCTAGCTTCTCAAAACTTTTCCGCATTAATTACGATTTTAAAATTTCCAGGGCCTTTCATAAGAAAGGTTATCCCTTGTGGAAATCATATTCGAAAATTTTAGTCTATTCATCCTGAGCGTAGCAAAGCTATTTCTCACTAACCAAATCCCTCAATTTTCTTTCAAATTTCCCCAATTGATTATAATCAATTTGAGCACCAACAGCATTTTCATGACCCCCTCCCGTAGATAAAGGTAAATCCTTCAAAACTTTCAAAACCTTTTCTCTAATTTTCAAACCACGAATAGACAAATTAACTCTCGCACCTTTAACAAAAGCAACAACAATAACTTTTCCTTGAAACTCATAACTTAATCTATTAGCAATATCCGCACTCATACTTGTAGCACCAGAATAAGTAAAAAACAAAACATCTCCTCCATCAAATTCCTCTCGAGCTTTCTTAAGATTTTTTTGTAATCTTCCATCAATTTTATTAAATGTTTCATGCATAGTATTATTCTCTTTTTTCTCTTCTAAAATTTCATAAGGTGTTTTTGTATTAATCAAAAACCGAATCATTTTCATAACAAAACCAGTTCTATCTTTCAAACCAGTTCCCAGCATTCTTGCAATCTTACCTATCTCAGAATTATAAAAAATATCAAAAGGTTCATTTGATTCAATTCCTAAATCAGGATATTTTTTTAAAAATTCAGTATACTCTTCAGGAAGATATTTATCCGCAATACATCCAACAATCAATAACCATAAATCTTCTTTTCCATTCACAACCCTATAACATAAATCAACAACAGGTTCATTAGTTTTATCTTTATTAAACAAAGGATTATAATAATTTGCATAATCAGGTAATGTGTTTTTATCAAAATCATGATGATCAATCCAAACAACAGGAATATTTCTTTCATAAAGAGCCTCAAAAAACTCATTCGAAACTGAAGGTTGATCCAAAATAAAAATATAATCTGGATTAAATTCATCAACTCTCCTAAAATAAGTCATATCCAAAGGAGAAGTCTTAACAGGAACCCCATTTCCCCTACCCAAAAACCTCCTCATCAATAAATAACTACATAATCCATCTTGATCATTATCAAAATAAAACAAAGGATTCTGCGCCCTTTCCAAATGCTCCCTAATTTCTTGATTTTCCTTCTCTGTTAACATAATAAAAAATCAAAATCAGAATATATAAATGTGATTAATTAAAATATTTTAAAAATCCCTAATCGTTTACTCAATTAAATTACTAAACACAAATTTATTTTTTCATTCGCTCTTTTCCTGCATAAATAATTATCTCAATAAATCACTTTAAGTTAAATTATTAGATTTGTCCTTAAGATTAATTAATCTTCCAAAAATCTAACCTCTCCTTCTTGCTCCACCTTAACTCAATTAGAAATTTTGTACAAAAGGGTGGGCGGGTGGGCTAATTGATTTTACAAAATTTCGTCTTCCCTAAATACGCCTTCCAAGAGAAACCTTCTCCTTCGAATTATAAATTTCCTCTCTAAAAAAACTAACCCTTAAGCGAAGCGACTGTGTCGGCGAGCATCCGATTTAT
>CAZRBZ010000001.1:0-36627 GCA_964598515.1 Candidatus Woesearchaeota archaeon | reverse complement strand
CGGTTCTTCAGAATTAAGCGAAGCGACTGTGTCGGCGAGCATCCGATTTATCGGTTCTTCAGAATTAAGCGAAGCGACTGTGTCGGCGAGCATCCGATTTATCGGTGATTAAATACGCCTACCCAAACTAACCTTCTCCTTCAAATTATAAATTTCCTCTCTAAAAAAACTAACCATTGCCTCACTTTCCAAAACTTCCAACAATTTCTCATTCTTAGCAGAAAGAATATCATTAAAATTCTCAAAATTCCCAATCAATAAATCCACATATCTCTCTAAAAGATTAGTTTTACCTAAAAGTCTCATACCTTTGGGAGAAACAGATTTATCATGCAACTCTTCAAATAATATTCTAGAAATATTCAAAGGCTCCAATAAAAAATCAAAATCCATTTTTTCCAAAATATCTAAAGAATTAGAATGATTAGAACCAAAATAATCTTTTAAAACTAACTCTTCTTCTTTCTCTAAAGTACCCATTAATTCTTTTAATCTCATACGAACAATCATTCCTTCACGCCCCAATTCAATCAAATATCTTTGAACAATCGCTTCAACTCTTTTAATGATTTCCGCTCTTTGCAAAACAGAACAAACATCATTGATTGTAGAAATACGTTGTAATTCCAAAGAATTTAAATTTTCCAAAAATTCGTCAAAAACATCTCTTTGCTTTTCCAAAATTTGAAGAGTTTCAGAAGCTCGTCTTAAAATTTCAGAACTTCTTTCCAATTGGTAATAAGTTTTTCCATAATAAAGTGAAATTTTATTCTTTCTCTCAGAAACAGCAATAGCAATTGTATTTGCTTGATTAGCAGTTCTCTCCGCAGCTTTATGCCTTGTTCCAGTTTCTTTAGTAAAAATAGAACTATCTGGAACCAACAAAGTATTTGCAGAAAGAATATCTTTAGCATCATAAGAAACAAGAATAGCCCCATCCATTTTACATAATTCAACTAATTTTTGAGAACTAAATTTAGAATTGATTTTAAACCCTCCTTCTGCAAGGGGATTAATATTACCATTATCAAAAACAATCAATGCACCCATTTTAGCTCTAAGCAAATCATCTAATGCAATTCTAAGACTTGTTCCAGGAGCAACCATCTTCAAAACATTAACAAAATCCTTTTCAAACTTTTTTCCTTCAATAACTGAATCAGAAACTGAAGAAAATAAATCCTCTGAATTAATTTTTTTATTTGCCATAACAAAAATAAATAATAGAATTATATAAATATTTGTAAGAAAAAATCAAATTATTTATTTTCACAACAATTTTTTATATTTTTTGGATTAAATTTTCTTTTTTTATATTTTAACAAATCACAAATAGATGGCTCAAAGAGATTATTGATAAATTTTTTTTCTAAACCATATTTTTTATGGATATTATAAAAAATATTTTTCACAGTATGATCTTTGGTCAAAGGAAATTCATCAGAAAAAATTAATTTTAATTTAGGAAATTCAATTAATTTTGCAGATTGATCCCAATAAATTTTATTTTTATATTTAACCCCTACAATTTCATTTAATTCAATATTTACATAAAGACGTTGTTCAGAACTTTTTTCAAAATTAAAATTTTTCATAGATGGTTTAATCTTAACTATATATTTCTTACTTTTCAAAGGATCTCGAAAATCAGAAAAATTCCAATATTCTATTTCTTTTGGAATACCCCACTCTTTACGTAAACGTTTACTCTCCCAACTTTCAAAATTGAAAAACCCCATAAATCCCTAAAGAATATATCCCTTATAAATTTTTTAACACTAGAGAATATAATCAATCAACAATTTTTGTCTCAATTAAATCCAAATCACAAAAATTTGTAGTAAAATTATAAGCTCCAGCATTCAAAAAAACAAACTCTTCCCCCACAATTGGTTTCTCTTTCAAATAAACCCGATATCTAAATAAATCCATAGAACAAGGAGTAATTCCCTTCACAATATAAGGTCCACCATCCCTCTTATTGACTTCCCCCTCAACCAAAAGTTTAACAGAAACAATTAAAGCATCCAAATCAGAATTATAAACAGAAACATCAACAACAATATTATTATCATAAACAGCTTTTACATGAGAAATCAATTTTCCAGCAGGGCCAGCAATATATCTTCCAGGTTCAATAATCATCTTAATGTTTTTGGAACTTAACCACTCTCTAAATTTTTTAATTTTATCAAAAATCCCAGAAAAAACTTTAACATTAGTATTTGCATAAACCGATGGAAGCCCCCCACCAATAACCATATAATCACTTCCCCTCAAAACTTCATCAGACAAAACATTTTCAATCTCTCTTTTCAAATCCCACTCAGCAATATTCTGAGTCTTACGATGAAAATGAATTCCAATTTTTTCAATAAAATCCAAATTTTTCAAATTCAAAATATTTTCATTAATAAAATCCGAACCAAATCCAAAAACAAAATATTTTTCCGTTCTCAAAGTATTCTCCTTCAATTTTAATCTCAAAAACAAATTAATTTTTACCTCCCCATCAACCATAAATTTCCTCAACATTTCCAAATCCTGAATATTATCTACAACAAATTTTCTAACTCCTTCCTCAATCAAAAATTTCAATTCTTCTTTATTCCAACCTTGAGCCAAAAACAAAATTTTAGATTTATCCTTAACATTTTTCAATTCATTAACAGAATGAACACTAAACAAACAATCTCTTTCTTCTTCAAGAATACCAGTAACAATAGGATTTGTTTTAGAAGAATAAGAAACAATATCACTTACCTCTTTTACTTCATCAAATTTTTCCAAAACAACTTTCTTTGAAATTTCAAATAAAGGTTTCATTTCAACAACCCCTCCTTTGTCAAAAAACCTTCTTTTTTTGGCAACCGATAATCTTCGTCAAGAAGATTTTCTCTCTTTAATTCATCCAAAGCAGCAATCATCGCCAAAGGAAACATAATCGTAACATCTCCATTGACGGTAGCAATATCACTCTCATCTTTAACTTTTCCCCAAGATTTAGCTTCCTGAGTTGTCGCTCCACTCATCGAACCAGAACTTTTATGAGCAGTCGTCATATAAACAGCATATTCCGCGCCACCGTTAAGCAAAGTCGCTAAAATAGCATGATGTTTTGAAATAGAACCACCCAAAGCAATAACTGCCTTTTTATCATCAAAACTAGTTCCAAGTAAAATATTTCCAAAATCCGCCACTACATCAACGATAAAATCTTTGTGCTTTTGTTGAAATAAATACAAATGAAAACCAATTCCAGCATCAGTAATTGCAGGACAAAAAATTGGAACATCTTTTTTTGCAGCTTGATACAAAATTGAACTTTTATCTGAAAGCATCAAACCAAATTCCTTCAACAACTCAGAAACAGACCAACGCTTCTTTTTTTCATAACATTTTTCCAAAGCTTTAACAATCCAATCTTCAAATTTCATATATCCTTCAGTATTAATCATTAAATTTCCAACTCTGTTAATTCCTTTTTCATGGAGTTCAACATCATCAGCATCAAAAGAACCAATATCAAATTTCTCACCAATGGCCTTCATAATATCTTCCTCAATCGCTCCAGCAGTTGTAACCAAAAAATTCGGAATACCCACTTCAACCAATTGAGCAAAAAATCCCCTCAATCCCGAAGTCACCATATTAGAAGTAAAAGTCAAAAACACTTTAGCATTATTCTTTTTTATTTTCACAATAACATCTTTAGCCTTAGCTAACTCTACACTCTGAAAACCAACCTGACTTAAATCGCCAACTAATTCAGAAACCTTCATATCTTCATGCCACATAAAATCTTTAACTTTCATTTTAAATTAATACAATTAGAATTTAATGAAAAAGTACTGACTAACTTATTTCCTAAGAATTGGAATAGCTAAATCTTTCACTTTCATAAAAATATTTAGAATTAGGGACTTTTAAAGTTTTTGTTACAAATTATCCAAAGGACTCCTAGTCTCCTCCAATCCCTTCTTAGAAACATAAGTATAAATCTCAGTAGTTTTCAAATCCGAATGTCCTAAAAGCTTCTGAATAATTCTCAAATCAGTTCCATTTTCTAACAAATGGGTAGCATAAGAATGACGAAGCATATGATTAGTAATTTTAATTCCAACCCTCTTCCCCGAACCTCTCCAAAATCTTCTGAACAGATTTCTTACTATATTTCCCGCCACTGCGCCCCTCAAACAAGTACTTATTTCTAAACTAATACTTACTATAATACTTTAACAAATTCTTCTTAATAAAGTCACAAATTCGCTAAAATCTGCTACCCCCCAACTTAAGTTGTGGGCTTGACCGCAGATTTTCAAGACACGAATTTTTACATTCACCCTCGACAATGTGACGCTCACCCTTCGAGAATACCGTCTCGCCAAAGCCCCCGACACAATCTTTTTTGAAAAGACATCCACGACTTGAAAGTCGTGGTTTCAAAAACAGCCTATCAAAAACGCAAGTTGGAGAAAGCATAATGGGAGTAGAAAAATCAGACGGAATTTTCTTGATAGCAGATATAACAATTGAAAACATAAATAATGAACCTGAATATTTTAAAGATAATATTTTCATAGTTGATTCACAAGGAAGAGAATTTGAAGAAGATATTAATGCAAAAATAGATTATGGATATAACAATCTTTTTAGCGGGCTGGATAAATTACAACCAAGACTTCCAAAAAGAGCAGAAATAATTTTTGAGGTTCCCAAAGACACAGAGGGAAAAATAGGAATTAAGAAAAGTATGTGGTCTTCTGATTTTAGTGCTTATGTTTCTTGGTAAAATTTCTTTTAGAAAAAGAAGGCAAAAAGGAAATCCCCATTTTCTTTTTGCCCAAAAGAGGTACTCTTCAAGCAGAAAAAAGAAACAAAAAGCGGGCTTATCTCCCCAATATATTGGTTGTCCCATCGTCCTCCCTAACCTGAAAAGAAAAATTAAAAATTTGCGAAATTATTTCATAATTTCTTGCCACGCCTTGCAGACTCTCACTTCGTTCGGGTCAAGCAACAACAGTTAAACAGAAAATCCTGCAAGGATTTTCCCAAATTTTTTCTTGCAGAAAAAACTCATGAGGTCATTACATTCCATTCGTGACCTAGGGGTTGTTTAATCGCGATGTTAACCAAACTCGCTCAAAACCTTCTCCACAACATCCCTCGTCCTTTTCTTCTCCTCTTCACTACCCTTCTCTAAATTAACCTCAACCAAATCAAAATAATTAATTTTCTCTCCAATTTCTTCCAACAACCTAAACATTTGCTCCTCATTCAACCCATTTTCCTCAGGATAACCAGTAGAAGCAATAATAGAACTATCAAAAACATCAATATCAAACGAACAATATAATTCTCCTGAACCAATAAATTCTAAAATTTCCTCTCTTCTAGAATCAAATTCATCAGAATAAATTATCTTAATTCCTTTTTCTTTTGCATAATCAATCTCTCTTTTATCAACATTCTCAGAATTCTTCCTAACTCCCACAATCAAAATCCTTTTCCCATCAATTCCTGTTTTCTCAACAACCGCTCGCAACCATTCTTCATGGCCAGGTTCTGGCATTTGTTCCATTAAATCAGGATGTGCATCAAAAACAATCAACTTTCCATTTTTATACTTCTCAAAAAAATTCAAAACCAAACCATAACTAATTGAATGATCTCCTCCAAAAAACAAAACTTTCCCCCCATTAAAATATCTCTTTGTTCCACCAACAATCTGCTCCAATTGCTCTTCAATATTCCCATTATTCAAATTAATCTTTTCAAAATCTTGCCTTTCCAAAACTTCTAAATAACTTTTTTCAACTCCCTGAGTAACTCCAAGTCCATTAATTCCAGGAACAACAACTATCTTCATAAAATCAACAAAAATTCAAATCTTTTAAGATTAACTAATAAATAATTATCTAAATCTAACCTCTCCCCTTAAATATTTCTTCAAAAAATCAAACACTCCCTTCAATTAAATTGCTAAACGCAAATTTAATTTCTATTACGCTCCATATTAAATTTTAACTTATCTTTATAATTCTTCTCCAATAACTTTCTTCCACAATCTAAACCCTTTCTTGCTTTACCATAATTACTTAAAAATTTTAACAAATATTTGGATGGACAAAAAGGTTCAATTCTCCCAATTACAAACATTTCAGAATTGAAAGTTTGAGTTGAGAGGGGCTAAACGAAAATTATAATTATCTAAATTTCATCCTCAAAATCAATAATCTTTCTTCTATTTCTTTCTTCTCCCACCACGAAAATCTTTTTAAAATATAATTAACTTTACAAAGTATGAAAAAAATATTAAAAATTTTATTAGGATTAATTTTTCTTACAGGAACAATTTTCTTTGTTTCACAAGAACAATACCTTTTATCCTGGGGAGAAGCTGCAATTACCATGATTAAAGGGGGATTAACTATCCTTATTCCATTAATTGGATTAATTCTCATTGTTATGGGAATTAGTGAATTAAAAAATTAAATTTTCTTAAAAAAATAATTTAGATAAAATTAGTTAGCTTTAGTTTTTATAAAATATTTCTCAAATTTTATTTTCTCAATTATTTCATTTTTAATTTATTTAAATCTAGCCTATCCTTCTAAAAATTCCTCGATTAATTTCATTCTTTTAAAATTTTGTGAACCACATTCCAAAATTTTGTTCTATCATTCTGAACTTGTTCAGTAAATTTCTAGTTATAAAAAAACAACCAACAAACCCTCAAGAATTGCTGCAATAACCAACAAAGGTAATATAATAAAAACATAAACATTGATTGATTTAATAAAAAATTCTCTAAACTTTTTCTTGGCATTTTTAAAGAAAATAAAACTACCCAATTTAAAACCCAAGCCTAATGAAATAAAAACTGCAGGTAATTCAAAAATACCATGAGGAAAAAGTCTCCATAAAGAAA
This sequence comes from Candidatus Woesearchaeota archaeon, assembly GCA_964598515.1. Classification (GTDB taxonomy): domain Archaea; phylum Nanobdellota; class Nanobdellia; order Pacearchaeales; family GW2011-AR1; genus GW2011-AR1. The sequence goes on along the minus strand of CAZRBZ010000001.1, from coordinate 29,696 downwards.
TTAAACCATTTTCTGAAACACTAATTGCAGAAGCAAAACCCAAAACAAAACCATTTAAAATAGCATGAAAAAAAGGAATTATTCCAAATAAAAATCCAGAAAATAATCCAATAAAAGTTGCATTAGAATTATTTATAAATAAAAATTCTATCATCTCCCAACTATTAAAATTTTGAGTTTCTAAAATTAATTTTTTAAAATAAGAAATTATTTCATTTTGAATATTTTCAGGAAGAGGAACAAAAAAACCAATTAAAGCAAAAAAGAAAAAAATTCCAATTGCAATCCAAATAAAATTTCTAGATTCTTTTAAATAATCAAAACAAAGATTATATCTATCATGCAATTTTTGACTTATTTTTTTCATAGTAAATTTATTTTTCATATGTTCTTAATTGAAACCATGCACTAAATTGTACGGTTTATTTTATTAATGGGCATCCAAAGGGCGACTATCTCTATGTCAAATGGGAGTATGAAAATTCGCCTTTAAAAAATCCACGAATTTGTAATCTTAATTAAAATGTCTACTTATATCTCTAATTTTATTTGGAAATCTCTTTCTTAAAATTAATCCATAAATTAAACCAAAAACCAATCCTCCAAAATGGGCAATATTTCCGATTGGAACATTACCAGTAATCGAAATAATCCACAACAATATAACCATGCCAAAAGCAGCATATTTCATTTTAATAGGAATAGGTATAAACATAATATAAACAGGAAGATTTGGAGTCAATAAAACCAAAAGTCCCACCAATCCAAATAATGCTCCGCTAGCTCCAACTGCATAATTATGTAAATCTCCTGGAAAGATAAAAGAGGAAATTACAAATAAAACTCCCGCAAATAACCCTGCAAAAATATAAAACCAAAAATATCTCTTTTTACCAATAATCTTCTCAATTAAAGAACCTACAAAAAACAAAGATAACATATTAACAAAAAGATGAAAAACTCCCCCATGCATAAACATGCTAGTAAAAAAAGTCCAGAGATACATCCCATTCAAAATATTGGCCGGATTTATTGCAATATGGTCCCAAGAAAGAATATCAGTTCCAATCAAAATATAAAACAAAACAAAACAAAAAACATTAATTAAAATTAATTGAGTTGTCAAACTAAGATTAGAAAAATTTCCAAAAAAATTCTTTTTTTTCTTAGGATAAATTTGATAAACACCCATTTTAATAATAAATATAATTAATTCTTATTTTTAATAGTTTCTAGAAGAATTATTTCTTTTTTACTGCTTTTTTAACAACCTTCTTAATAACTTTTTTTTTCTTAACCCCTTTCTTAGCCACTGCCTTCTTCTTCGTGACTTTCTTTTTCACAACTTTCTTCTTAGCCACTGCCTTCTTCTTCGTGACTTTCTTTTTCACAACTTTCTTCTTAGCCACTGCCTTCTTCTTCGTGACTTTCTTTTTCACAACCTTCCCTTCTTTCTTAGCCAACTTTGCTTTTTCAGCATCTCTTTCTTTCTTTTTCTCTGCTCTTTTCTTTTTAGCTTCTTCTTTTTTCAATTCTTTTTCTTTTTCTTCTTTCTTTAATTCAATTGCTTTTTTCTTATCTAATTTCTTTTGCTCTTTTTCAATCTCAACATCAATTATTGCTATTTTTTCATCAATTTTTTCTAAACGCCTATTTAATTCTTTAATCAATTTTGAATTATCTTTAATTTTAAATAATTCTCCACACTCATCACAAGTAAAATCCATTAAAAGTGCTTCATCTTCATCATATTCCAAAGCACAGAAATCACAAACATAATAATTAGATTTTTTTCTAAGATTGATTTCCTTTTGAATTTCCAATTTATTTTCTAATAATAAATTTTTCAAAAATTTCAAACATTTCATAGTTTCAAATTTCCAAAAATAAGTATACCAACCTTTTTTCTTATCTTTTTTTCTTATCGAAGAAACCAAACCAAAATTAGAAATTTTATATAAAATATTTCTTGTTTGGTTAATAGTGAGTTCTAACTTTTTAGCGAGAGTAAATTCATTTTGATGTTTATTAGAATTTAATAAATTTGCAATCTCTTCAGCTTGTTTTCCTACAATTATAACCACCATTTCTCTAAGAAGTTTATCTAACATAATAATACTGAAAAAAAATCTAATTAAATAACTTTCGGTTTAATAAAAATAAAAAATTTTTTCTTGTTTTTTTTTCTACCCCTTTTATCTTTGATTTATTTTGTTTTATTTTTAAGTTTAGACACCATCTAAAAAATTTTAAAACCTTTGTTTATCTGTGAAAAACTTTTTAGCAAGTATTAACCAAAAAGAATTCAAAATAATAAATAAAAAACATTTTTAAACCCCTGAGACGATATATAATTAGAGGTGTTACTATGTCATTATTTGGGAAAAAAAATAAAAAAGAAAATCCAACATTACCAAAACTTCCAGAATTGCCTTCTCTACCAAATTTACCACGTTTAGATGATTATGAAAATCAAGAAGAGCTTCATCAACTACCTTCTTTTCCAACAAACACGTTAGGAGAAAAGTTTTCACAAAATACAATAAAAAATGCAGTTGTAGGGGAAGAAAAGATGGAATTTAAAATGCAAGAACCAGAGTTAACTCAAACCCCACTTGAACCAATTAAAAGATTAACAACTCCATTACAATTAGAACAAGGAACTTCAAGCGCACAACAAGCAATGGAAAAATTTTCTCAACCAAAAACAATTGATGCAGAACCAATATTTATCAGGCTTGATAAATTTGAAAATGCTCTAAAAATTTTTGAAGATACAAAAGAAAAAATATTAGAAATTGAAGGATTGTTAAAAGAAACAAAAGAACTCAAAGAAAAAGAGGAACAAGAATTATCTTTGTGGGCAACAGAAATACAAAACATCAAAAAACAAATTGAAGAAGTAGACAAAGATATTTTTTCTAAAATTTAGATGGCAAAGAAAAAAATTTCTAAACCAAAAAAAGAAGAATTAATTCATATAAAATTAAATTATCTTGAAGCCAAAAAAGGAAAAACAAAAAGTTTATCTTCTCAAATGAATTTACTAAATATAATTAAAATAATAAATAAATACAAAGAATTAAGACTAAAAGAATTAGAAAATAAAAATAAAACAAAATTAAAATTAAAACAAATTAATTTAAATATAAAAAAATTGCAAAAAATTCTTCCAATATATAAAATCCCAAAAATTTTAGAAAAGACTTATGAAGAAAGAGAAATAAAAGAACCAAAAGAAAAAATAAAAGTAATTTCAAAAAATACACTTGAATCTCAACTTGAAGAGATACAAAATAAATTAAAGGCACTTCAGGAATAAATTTAAAACCCCTCCTCCTTATATTTTTATATGATAACTCGTAAACAATTGATCAAAAAATATATAGAATTTTTCAAATCAAAAGACCATAAAGAAATTCAAAATTATTCATTAGTTCCAGAAAATGATTCAACCGTTTTATTCACCACCGCAGGAATGCATCCATTAATACCCTTCTTATCTGGACAACCACACCCACAAGGGAAAAAACTCATAAATATTCAAAGATGTATCCGAACAGGAGACATTGAAGAAGTAGGAAATACAACACACCACACTTTTTTTGAAATGTTAGGTAATTGGTCTTTAGGAGATTATTTCAAAAAAGAAGCCATTGAATATTCATTTGAATTTTTAATTAAAATCTTAAAAATTTCTTTAGAAAGATTTGCAGTAACTGTTTTTGAAGGAGATAAAGATGCACCAAAAGACGAAGAAGCAGCAAAAATATGGGAATCTCTTGGAATAAAAAAAGAAAAAATTGCTTTTCTCAGCAAAAAAGATAATTGGTGGGGACCAGCAGGAGAAGTTGGACCATGTGGACCAGATACAGAAATGTTTTATTGGAAATTAAATAATATTCCCGCCCCAGAAATTTTTAATCCTAAAGACAAAAACTGGGTAGAGATTTGGAATGATGTGTTAATGGGATATGAAAAAACAAAAAAAGGAAAATATATAGAAGCAAAACAAAAAAATATTGACACCGGCATGGGCATAGAAAGAATGTTAACAATTCTAAATAATTTAGAAGATAATTATGAATCAGAAGTATGGAAACCTATAATTGAAAAAATAGAAGAATTATCAAACAAATCTTACAGAAGAAATGAAAAAGAAATGAGAATAATTGCAGATCATCTAAAAGCTGCATGTTTTATAATTAACGATGGAATTGTTCCAGGAAATTCAGAACAAGGATATGTTCTAAGAAGATTAATTAGGAGGGCCGTTAGAAATTTAAAAAAATTAGACCCAAAAATATTAGAAATAAACGCAATAAATAAAATAGCAAAAGAAATTTTCAAGATATATCCTGATTATAAATTAAAAGAAAATTTGATTTTATCAGAATTAAAAAAAGAAGAAGAAAAATTTAAAAAAACATTAGACAAAGGATTGAGAGAATTTGAAAAAATATCCAAAAACAACAAAATAGATGGAAAAGAATCATTCTTGCTCTATCAATCATACGGCTTCCCACTAGAAATGATTGAAGAATTAGCAAAAGAACAAAATATTTCTTTCAATCCTAAAGATTTTAAAACAGAATTAAAAAAGCACCAAAAATTATCACAAACCGCAGCTGCTGGAAAATTCAAATCAGGATTAGTCGACAACTCAGAGACAACAACAAAACTCCATACGGCAGCACATTTATTACTTGCAGCATTACAAAAAATATTAGGACCAAAAATCCAACAAAAAGGTTCAAATATAAATTCAGAAAGATTAAGATTAGATTTTAATTTTGATAAGAAATTAACAGACGAAGAAAAAAAAGAAATAGAAAAATTAGTTAACCAAGAAATAAAAAAAAATCAGGAAGTTACACGAAATGAAATGTCTCCTCAAGAAGCAAAAGAAAAAGGTGCACAAGGAATATTTGATTCTAAATATGGAGATAAAGTTTCAATTTATACAATAGGAAATTTTTCAAAAGAAATTTGTACAGGACCACATGTAAAGAATACAAAGGAATTAGGAAATTTTAAAATAATAAAAGAACAATCATCTTCTTCGGGCATCAGAAGAATAAAAGCTATTTTAGAATAAAATTTTCCAATCCATACAATTTCAATAAATAATTATTACATTTATTAATATTTCTAATTTTATTGCCTACTTTTTTTAAACTTTTAATTTCATCCTCAACTTCTTCAAAATACTTTGAATATATTTTTGTTTTTAAAAAATTTTGATGTATTATTGCCATAGATAAAATAAATTTTTTACAAGAATTATATTTCATTAATATTTCATTTTCAGAACCAGAATAATCCTCTCCATTAATATTTCTCTTCCCAAATAAATATTTAGATTCATATTCAAAAAAAGAATAACTTTCTTGTAAATTCTTAAAATTCTTAAAATTTTTACTCTGATCTTTATTCAAATTATTTATCATTTCTTCAACAATGAGAGCATAATAATTAAAGGAATTCATATGAAAACTAGGAGAATCCATAAAAATTTTTTCATCTCCTTTTTTAGGATTAAGAAAATATTTAAAATTTTCCCCAAGATTAACTTGATCCTGATTAAAAGAATAATAATATAAAACAGAATTAGAAGAAAATTTATAAAATTCTTTTAATTCAAAAAAAGTAGGTTTAATATTCAAATTCTCATCAACCAATTCAACCAATTTAACAATATCCATAAAAAAATAAATCAAAACAATCTTTTAATTATTTATATGATAAAGCATCAATAAATAAGACCATATTTTTCTCTAAGATTATCAAATCTTTTTTTCTCAAAATAATTCAGATAACCTTTTTCATCAACTTTATCAACTAATTTTCCCAAAACATTAGCATCAGAATAATCATTTAAATTGTCACTTAAACTAATCCCCTCAGAAATAAATAAAAATTCCGTATAATTTCCTAAAACTGCACTTCCTTTTGGACCTTGATATCTTCCACGATCATATGAAATAGGAGCAGGCAAAGTTGTTTCAACAAAACAATATCCTGTATTATTCAAAGAATATTTTTCAGGACATTTAATTCCCACTGCCTCATGATTTTCTTCTTGATAATAAAATAAACCAACCTCAAATCCTAATTCTCTCAATAAAAATACAAGTAACTCTGATTTGCATTCACAAGATCCAAAATGTTCTTCCAAAGTTTGGTAAGGATATCTAGAAAGCCTAACCTCAAATCTTCCACCAAAAACATCAACATAATCAGGTTCACCATAAGGAATATTTTGAACTAAACTTATTGCAATTTGAGCTTGTAAATCTTTAGACCAAGGAGCAAGATTTTGAATTTTGATAACTAATGGCATCAAAGCTTCTCTTTGCAACTCATTATCTATTTTCATTAATTTAAAATCCCTCCTACTATAATTTTCCCCATTAATTGTAATAAGTGAACGAGGTAATGTATTAAGATAATTAATAACTCCCTCATAAATTGGCAAATCAATAAATTTTTTTTCTTTCTCAAAAATATATTTTAAACTGATATCTTTTTCTTCAACATAATTAGAAGAAAAACAAGCATTTCCTAAATTTCTTAAAACCTTAGGACATCCACATTCCTCAATATTTTCTATTAAAACATTATCTTTACAATAATAAGGTTCATTCAAAGAACAGCTATTAAAAGGAGTTCCATCACCACAAATTAATTCTTGTTCAATTTCTCCAGTAAAATTTAATAAAGCATAAATTGTAAAAAAACCCAAAGCAAAAGCAAAAAAACCAATGACCCAATATTTAGAATAATGTTTTTTCACTCCCCCTGTTTTCTCAATTAAAAATTTTTCTTCCATTAAAACAATTAATAAAAAACAATTAATAAAACTAACTAAATAACCTCTTAAACCAATCCCCAAATCTTCTAAAAAAGTTTTCAAATTATTTTATTATAATTATTGCACCCACAAAATTTTAACTATTATATACAAGCAAAAAAATTTTTTCGTTAAAAAGTTAAATTATTTACACCTCTTTCTCAAAAAAATTATTAAAACTCACCAAATATTTCAAAAATCTAAAGTTAATTGATGTTTACTTTAGGGAGATACAAATTTAATATCAATCTGAACTTGATGTAATAAAAGCCTATCTGGAAATTTTAATTAATTAATTTTTTAAATTAAAAACAAAAAGCCCCTATTCCTTCCAAGCTTCATTAGCCCTCAACAAAATACCTTTAATACTTGGATCAAAAAATTCATTCCAATAATTTAAAGTTTCATCAATATATTTTGCTTCAAGTTCTTTATTCTTAGTTAAACCAATTAAAGAATGTGTTGTAGAAAATTCCATTGTCTTTTTAATTAATTTCCAAATCATCTCCCTATCTTCTTTATTATTAAATAAATTAGCCTCTGTTTGACTAGCAAGAAATCCAGCATTGGGCATCAAAATACCATTCAAATAATTATGCCAACCCATATAATTATCAAGAATTCGAGAACAAATCTGCCTAGAAAAATTAGTGCTAACAAATTCAGAAGAAATAACTCCATCATAAATTCTAAAAGCCTCCTCCAATTCTTCAAAAGTCGCATTAAATTCTAATTCCTCTTTAGTTTTTTTAAATTCTTTTTCAATCTCTTTTATCAATTCTTTTTTATCAATCATATAACGTAAAAACGTTTTTCACTTATAAAGATTTAGCCAAATAAATCGGTATTTTAGAAAACGATTGTTTCAAAATGTTTGTTAAAAAAAGAATTAACAGAAAATCACAAAAACAAAATCCTTGTTTTATAATTTCCTCTTTTTTTCTACCCCATTTTTGATTTATTTTTTCGTTTAGACTAGACATTTATTTGCGCCGTGTAATCCATTACACAAGCAAACAAATAACAACGTATAAACAAAAAAGAAACAAAAATCACTCAAAATAAACACCAGGTTGTCCAGGCCTCGCCTTCTTACTTTTTCCTTGTGGATCATACTTCTTCTCATCCTTAACAGAATAAACTGCCACTTTTTTTCCCCACTCTTTTTCCAAAATCTTAACATTATACTTCGAAAGTTCAAACGGAATTACATACAAATAAACTTTTTTAATTTCATTGCCCTTCTCTTCTAACTTCTTAATCATCACTTCAACATTCTCAAGAACTTTTGCGTTTAAATCAATTTCCTTCTTATGTATTTTCAATTTATTCTCATCAAACTTCGGCCAATCTGAAACTGAAATAAATCCAGAATTGCCAATTTTCTCCCAAAGCTCCTCAGTAATATGTGGACAAATAGGATTTAATAACTTCAAAGCAATTTCAAAACTTTTTTTAGAACAACCAACCCCAATAATCAAATCAAATAATTCCCTCAGTTCAATCGTTGCCTTCCTATATTGAAAATTAGAATAATAATCTGTAACATTTTTAATCACATTATTCAATTTAATAATTAATTTTTCCGAATCTTCCTTCAATTCAAAATTTTCAACAAAATCAAAAATCTTTTTTACAAATCTTAACGAACCAACAATCCCTTTTTCAGACCAATCAATATCCTTGTCAGGTGAAGCCAAACTAGATAAAAAAAATCTTGCAGTATCAATTCCATATTTATCGGAAACTGTTTCAGGTAAAATCACATTTCCTTTAGACTTGCTCATCTTCACTCCATCCTCACCCATAAGCATACCTTGATGAAACAAAGTCTTAGCAGGTTCATCAAAATCTATTAATCCCAAATCTTTCAAAAATTTAGTATAAAATCTAGAATAAATCAAATGCATACATGCATGTTCCGCACCACCAATATAACTATCAACTGGGCACCATAATTTAACTTTCTCTTTATCAAAAATTCTTGAATCATTATTTGGATCACAATATCTCATAAAATACCAAGAAGAATTCACAAAAGTATCCATAGTATCAGTTTCTCGTTTAGCTTCACCCCCACATTTCGGACATTTGACTTTAATCCAATCTTTATTGGTTTCCAGAGGATTACCTTCGCCAAATTTAACTTCTTTCGGCAAAATCACAGGTAAATCTTTTTCAGGAACTGGAACATTCCCACACTTTTCACAATGAATAATTGGTATCGGAGCCCCCCAATATCTCTGACGAGAAATTCCCCAATCCCTTAATCTAAAATTCAAAGTCTTTCTACCAACACCCTTCTCCTCCAACCATTTAGTAATTTTCTTTTTAGCTTCATCACTATCTAAATTATTAAAATCTCCAGAATTCATCAAACTCCCCTTTTCAGTATAAGCTTCTTCTAAAATTTTTCCAAAATCAAAATCAGTTGGATTAATTACAGGTTTAATCTTAATACCATACTTCTTTGCAAATTCAAAATCTCGTTTATCATGTGCAGGAACAGCCATAACCATTCCAGAACCATAATCAGCAACGACAAAATTTCCTACATAAACCAGAACTTTCTCCCCATTGACAGGATTCACAGCATACGAACCAGTAAAAACCCCTTCCTTTTCCATATCTGCCACCTCCTTTTCAGAAACAGAACCCAACTTCTTCAAAAACTTTTCAACTTCTCCCTTTTGCTCTTCAGTAACTAAATCCCTTAATTTTTTATGTTGTGCAGAAATAACCATAAAAGTAACTCCAAAAATTGTATCCGGACGAGTTGTAAAAACAGGCCATTTTTCACCATTTATCTCAAAATCAATTTCAGTCCCATAACTCTTTCCAATCCAATGTTTTTGCATGGCACGAGTTCTCTCAGGCCAACCTTTCATATTATCCAAATTCTCATAAAGCTCATCAGCATAATCAGTAATTTTCAAAAACCACTGTTTCAAATGTTTAATCTCAACCTTAGAATCACATCTATCACAAGTTCCATTTTGTGCTTGCTCATTTGCAAGAACTGTTTCACAACTAGGACACCAATTAACACTAGACTCTTTCTGATAAGCTAAGCCTTTCTCAAACATCTTTAAAAAAATCCACTGATCCCAACGATAATAATCAGGAGAAGAAGTCTTCAAAATTCTAGACCAATCATAAGTTAAACCTAAAGATTTTTGTTGTCTAATATAATTTTTGATTGCAGCTTCAGTATAATCTCCAGGATGAATTCCATCTTTAATTGCTGCATTTTCAGCAGGAAGTCCTAAAGCATCATAACCCATTGGATGAAGAACATTGAATCCATTCATAATTTTAAATCTCGCCAAAATATCTCCAATTGTATAATTCCAAGCATGCCCCATGTGAAGCCCAGAACCCGAAGGATACGGAAACATTTCAAGAACATAATATCTTGGCTTCTCAGAATTATCATTAGCAACAAAAGTAGATTCTTCTTCCCATTTTTTTTGCCATTTTTCTTCAATAACTTTAAAATTAATTTCTACCATACAAAAAATAAAAGACAAGAGGTTTTAATAAATTTTTGTTCCAAAAAACCTTTTAAACATCATTAACAATCTATTTATATGTCACTATTTGTATTTGGTAAACAAAAAAGAGAAACAAAGAAAAAAAAGGCTTTTAAAAAATCAACAAAAAAGAAACCGGTGAAAAAGAAAGCTAATTCAACACCCAAAAAAATAGTGCCCACCACAAAAGAAAAAAAAGAAGAAAAATTCCCAAAAAAAGAAATCATCGCACATTTAATAGGAAACACATTAACAACCAATTCAAAACAAGCATATTCTTATTGCAAACAATCTTCATTCGGAGAACATATTGAGGATAAAATAAAATACACCTTATCTGAAGGATTATTTTTAGTTCAAAATGAAAAAATGGATATATATCAAAACAATAAATTGCTAACAGCTGATCAACTAATCCAAAAATTTACAAAAGCAGATAAAAAATTTCTAATAAAATATGCAGTATTCAAAGATTTAAGAATTAAAGGATATGTAATAAAAACAGCATTAAAATTCGGTGCAGAATTCAGAGCATATGAAAAAGGAAAAAAACCAGGAAAAGAACATTCAAAATGGATTATATTCACAGATCACGAAAACAATAAAACAACATGGCATGAATTCGCAGCAAAAAATAGGGTAGCACACTCAACAAACAAAAACGTACTTCTAGCAATTGTAGATGAAGAAAACCAAATAACCTATTACGAGATTAAATGGACTAAACCTTAAATGAAAGGGAAATTTAATCCAGGCCTACAAAAATATGAACCAGAACGTCCATTAAAAAAAGGCAAAGGAAAATTTCACATCTCTCTAAAAGATAAATTAATTGGAATTGGTATTTTTATATTAATAATTACTTTCATTTATTTCATGATAAAATTTGTAATTTAATTTCATTTATTTTCAAAACATTAATTTAATCAAACTTTTCCAGAGAATTCATAGAAATTTTTAACAACTATTGGGTGGGAGAGATGGGCTAAACGCAAACTATAATTGTTAAAAATTTTGTCTCCCCACAACTAAAAACCTTTATAAAATTTTAACTTCTTTTTCTATTATGCCAACTAAAGATACAACTAAAATAAAAGAATCAATAATAGAATTCCTAAAAACAAATGGTCCAAATATTCCAATACCAATCGCAAGAAACATACAAATTGACTCTCTTTTCACCTCAGCATTCTTATCAGAACTATTATCTCAAAAAAAGATTAAAATTACAAATATGAAAGTAGGCGGAAGTCCAGTTTATTATATTGAGGGAACAGAAGAGCAATTAGAAAAATATGCTATAGAATATCTAAAATCAAAAGAAAAAGAAGCATTTTTAATATTACAACAAAAAAAATTCTTAATAGATTCAGAACAAGAACCAGCAATTCAGGTAGCATTAAGATCAATTAAAGATTTTGCAAAACCATTTCAAAAAAATGAAAAAATAATTTGGAAATATTTTATAACCAAAGAAGAATATAATCCAAAAGAAGAAATAAAACACCCTCTGCCACAATCAATAGTTTCGAATGGACAAAAAACATTAAATAAAATTGAAGAAAAAGAAAAACCTAAACAAAAAGAAAATGTCCAAAAAGAAAAGCTTCTCAAAAAACCAACAAAAAAGAAAACACCTGCAAAAACAAAAGCTCAAAATAAAAAAAATGAAAGATTTTTTAACACAATAAAAGAATATTTAACAAAAAAACAAATTGAAATTACAGATATAATGGGATTCTCAAAAGGAGATTTAACATTAAAAATTAAAGATAAAGAAACAGAAAAAATTTTAATTGCATATAACAAAAAAAGATTAACAGAATTAGACATAATAAATGCATACAAAAAAGCTAAAGAATATAACTTGAAATACATCATATTTACTTTAGGCGAACCAGCCAAAAAAACAACAAACTTTATATCTGCTATAAAAAACCTCTATTCAATAGAAAAAATTGAATAAAACCAATCAAAACCTTTAAAAATAAAATAAAATAAGGATAATCATGGGAAAAATAAAATCAAAACAAGTGAAAAGATCTTCACAAGAATTAATGAACGAAGGAATTGAATTCAATGAAGATTTTAACAAAAATAAAAAAATTCTAGGACAAGAAATGCCATCAAAAAGAATGAGAAATAAAATGGCTGGTTACTTATCTAGATTTATGAAACATAAGAGAAAAGAAGCAGAATCTCTTAAAGTTAAATAATTTTTAATAATACAAAATACTTTTAAAAGAATATTTTCCAATAACAATATCTGGCTCTGTAGCTCAGTGATTAGAGCGCCGCTCTCATGAGGCGGAGGTCGAGAGTTTAAATCTCTTCAGAGCCATTTTTCTTTAAACTCGAGTAGAGAGTTAAATCACTTCGTGTAAAAATTTATTTTTATGCCAATCCAATAAACCTGTCAGAGCCATTGTTTTCTCAACTGAAGCCGATAAGGCGGAGCGAAATCATTGAAAGTGAAAATAAAATTCAGATTAAAAATTAAAAAATCTTTCAAGGGTTGAGCAGATAGTTTATGCGAAGTCACTGTGTGAACGAGCGCCCAATTTATCGGTTAAGTTTATTGTTTAAATCATTTCGTGTAAAAATTTATTCATCTCTTTTTTACAAAAAAAATATGCCCCGGACAGGATTCGAACCTGCGACTTTCAGCTTAGAAGGCTGACACTCTATCCAGGCTGAGTTACCGAAGCACAATCTTCACGAATTGGTAACGAAGGATGGATATCCAGGCCGAGAGATTACGCGAAGGACAATCTCTACTTATCAACTCCGAGCGTGGTGTCGAGTTGAGTTACCGAAGCATGTAAATATTTGTTTTATTTGATTTAAAAGTGTTTCTTTTAATAGAAAGATTTTAATATTTAGAGTTTATTTTACAAACATGAAAAAAGATGTTGCTAATTTAAAATTTCCACTAAAAGGAAAATATGTTGCAATGATTGCTCCAAGTTTTGTAGTAGATTTTTCTTACCCTTCTATAATTCATCGTTTAAAAAAATTAGGATTTGATAAAGTTGTTGAATTAACTTTTGGTGCAAAAATGATTAATAGGGAATATAATGAAAAATTAAAAACTTCTAAAAAAATGCTTATTTCTTCCACCTGCCCAGGAATTGTTGCTACAATTATAAATAGATTTCCACAATATAAAAATAATTTAGCAAAAATTGATAGCCCAATGGTTTCTATGGGAAAAATTTGCAGAAAACATTTTCCAAAACATAAAATTATTTTTATTTCTCCATGTGACTTCAAAAAAATCGAAGCTAAATCTTGTAAATATGTTGACTATGTAATTGATTACGAAGAATTAAAAAAATTATTTAAAAAATATAAAATTAAAAAACCTCTTTTCAAAAAAGGAAAATTTGATAAATTTTATAATGACTATACAAAAATTTATCCTCTCTCAGGAGCATTGGCAAAAACAGCCCACATAAAAGAAGTCATTCATGAAAACGAATGGATAGAGATTGATGGCATTCAAGAAGTTATTAAATTTTTAAAAAATCCAAAAAAAAGAATCAAATTTTTAGATTGTTTATTTTGTGATGGTGGATGTATTGGAGGCCCACATACAAACAAAAAGTTATCAAAAAATAAAAAAATAAAAAAAATAAAATCATATCTAAAAAAAGCAAAAAGAGAAGATATTCCTGAAGACAAAAAAGGTTTAATAAAAAAAGCAAAAGGTTTAAAATTTTCTAATTAATAATAATCTTTAAATAAGGTTTTATTATTAATTTTATATGCGGAGGTGGCACAGTGGTTACTGCGGTCGGCTGCAACCCGGCTTTTCGTGGGTTCGAATCCCACCCTCCGCTTAATAAACCATAATCATGTCAATTTGTGGGCATGATAGATTAGCCTTCATCACGGAAAGACTAACCTCTATTAAGATGAAAATTTATTCAAAACATATAACAATAAACACTAAAAAAAGAATTGATTTCATTAAAATTACTGATTTAATTCAAGAAGCCATCAAAGAATCTGGGGTTCAAGATGGAATTGTGTTGGTGAATCCAATGCACATCACATCATCTATTTTTATTAACGATAATGAAAGTGGTTTAATTAAAGATTTTCAAGAATGGCTAGAAAAATTAGCTCCGAAAGAATTCACTTATCATCACCATCAAACAGGAGAAGATAATGGTTTTGCTCATTTATGGAGAACAATTATGGGTAGAGAAACAACAATTTCTGTCCAAAATTGGAAACTAGATTTAGGTCATTGGGAAGAAGTATTCTATGGAGAATTTGATGGTCAAAGACCAAAAAAAATATTAATTAAAGTTTTAGGAGAATAAATTTTTTTAACAAAAATATTTTTAATAAAAAAAATCATTCCAAAATAAAAAAATCTAAATCTCGAGGCAAATAACTTTCTTTAAAGATTTTTTTTGATTCATCCAATAAACTTTTCAAATCTTTCAAATATCTTGAACTAACATGAGTCAAAATTAATTTCTTCACTTTTGCCTTTTTAGCAATATTTGCAACTTGGCCAACAGTTAAATGCAAATGTTCCTCTGCTTCCTTTTCTAATTCAGAAGAATAAGTACTCTCAGAGATAAACAAGTCTGCATTTTTAACAAAAGGGATTATTCTTTTATTCAACTTTGTATCCATTACAATAGAGACCTTTTTTTTATCCTCGGTAAAAGTAAAATCCTTAAATTTATACTCTTTTCCATCAATTTTAATATTTTTACCTTCCTTTAATTTTTTTAATTCTGGGCCAATTTTTAATCCAGATTTTTCAAATTTCTTTTTATCAATTCTCAAATAATCTTTTTTGATAAATCCATACGCCAAACAAGGAATACCATGTTCCATCTCTTCTGCTTCCAAATAAAAACCTTCATTTTCAAAAAAGATACCTGATTCAATTTCTTTAATAATTAAATTATACTCTCGATGAAAATTATATAATTTCAACATAGTATCAATTTTTGATTTAATTCCTTTAGGTCCATAAATTTCCAAAGATTTGTTATAACCACTAAGTGCCAAAGTAGATAGTAATCCCGGTAAACCTAAAACATGATCTCCATGCCAATGACTAATTAAAATTTTTGTAATCTTACAAAGATTCAAATTAGCTTTCCTAAATTGCCTTTGAGTTCCCTCTCCACAATCAATTAAAATATTTTCCTCATTAAAATTTAATAAAATAGAAGTATGATTCCTGCTCCGACTAGGAATTTGATCACTCGTACCTAAAAAAGTTAATTTTACCTTAGACGTCATACTAACAAGTATCACCAAGCGTTTAAATAACTTTTTTAGAGCTTAAGCTAACTTATAATCTCTAAGAATTCTGTCCCTGCGAAAATCAACGAGACAAAACGCCAAATCTTACTTAAGTGCAGTTGAAGCTGGAGAAATATAGATAATAGTATCTCCTCTTAAAAAAGTCAAACCTAATGACTTCTTTTGAGCACCATTTTCCATTTCTTTCACATTATCCAATACCAAATTGATATGGATATCAAAAGCCAAAAGAGTTCCTACAAACTCTTTTCCACCCTTCAAATGCACCAAAACTTCTTTTCCCTTTGACGTGTTTAACAAATCTAAGGGTCTTTCAATTCCATTTACCATAAATAATTCTCGTCTAATTAGTTTATAAATTTTTTCGTAATGAAATAGTAAAATATCCTTACAATAAAATAACACAAAACTTTATAAATCAAATTTGAATTTCAATAACATGAAATTCGGAAGAAAAATTACTGGTGGAAAATACGTTAAACAAAGAAAAAAGAAAAAGTATGAAAGAGCCGGTCAAAAAAGAACTGTAAAATTAGGAGAAGAAAAAAGAAAAACAGTTAGAACTAAAGGTGGAAATATAAAAACATATTTATTAAAATCAAATTTTATTAATGTGGAATCAAAAGGAAAAAAGGAAAAAATTGAAATTAAAAATGTTCTTGAAACTCCTTCAAATAGATTTCTTGCAAGACAAAATATTATAACTAAAGGAACAATTATAGAAACAAAATTAGGAAAAGTAAAAATTACAAATAGGCCAACTCAAGAAGGAAATATTAATGGAATCCTTATTGAATAATTTCTAAAAACTCCAAATATAACCATATTAAACCCTAATTTGATATACCAAAAGCTTTATAAAAGAATTTCCTTTATAAAGTTTACGTAAAGGAAATTCTAAAATGTCAAATATAAGAGAATGTCCAGAATGTGGAAGTGTAAATTTAACTTTTGATTCACATCTTGGAGAAATAATTTGTAATGATTGTGGATTAGTAGTTGAAGAAAAAATGGTTGACACAGGTATAGACTTATCTGGTAAATTTGATAAAGGAGAGAAAAAAGGAAGAGGAGGAGCTCCAATTTCTATTCAAAAATTTGATAAAGGTTTAACTACAAATGTTGGTGAAATTTCAGATATATACAGATTAGAACCAAAACAAACAAGAAAATTCTTAAGATTAAAAAAATGGCAAGAAAGAGTTTCAACTTCAATTGAAAGAAATTTAAGACTTGCAATGGCTGAATTGAGAGTTATAGCTTCTTATTTAAATTTACCAAATGTTGTTAGGGACGAAGCATCAAGAATTTATAATTATGTTTTACAAAGAGGATTAGTTAGAGGAAGATCCATGGAATCAGTAATCGCAGCTTGTCTTTACGCAGCATGTAGATCATATAATATTCCAAGAACTTTGGATGAAATGGCCACAGCATCAGATGTAGAAAGAAAAGAAATTGGAAGAACCTATAGATTTATTATTAGAAAATTAGGAATCAGAGTAAAACAATCTTCACCAAAAGATTACATTTCAAGATTCTCCTCAGTTTTAAAATTATCTCCTGCAACACAAAATGATGCATTGGATATATTAGACCAAGCTAGAGATGTTGAACTAACTTCTGGGAGAGGTCCAGCAGGAATTGCAGCAGCAGCACTTTATGTTGCAGCTTTAATGAATGATGAAAAAAAGACTCAAAGAGAAGTAGCAGATATCGCAGGAATTACAGAAGTAACAATAAGAAATAGATACAAAGAATTAATTGATAGGTTAGATTTAGAAGATAAAATAAAACAAAAAGAAGTTGAAAACAAAGAAAGAAAAAGAGCAGCTAAAGAAGAATAACTTTTCTTATATATTATTCCAAGATTTATTACTAATCAAAACCAACTACCCACTTCATTAAATCGCTAAGCATAGATTTACTTTTTGCTCGCTCTTCCAGAAATAAATAATTATCCCATTCATTTCTTAAATTATCCTATTAATTATTTTCTTAAATTTCCGAATTACTTCGTGAAATTTATTTATTGATATTGAACAAAGTGAAGTTTTCTTTTATTCAATTAATTTATTTTTTGCCACATTCAAAAATAAATTCTAAACCTTTTTATACCCAAGATTTCTCCATTTATTATCACATGTGGGGATGCCGGAGTGGTCAGGCATCACCTTTCAGGTTCAACCAAGTCAAAGTCGACGCAGTCACTTTAACTCAACAGTAAACCATTTGACCACAAAACAATGCAGGGGTGCCGGAGTGGTCAAACGGGCTGGATTTAGGCTCCAGTAGTGTATACTTGCGCAGGTTCAAATCCTGTCCCTTGCATTTATTTTTAGGTTCGAAACCTTGGGTTTAGCACAAAGTTTAAACTTTTGTGCTACGGAGAGTTCTTTGAACGACCCACAAATCCTGTCCCTTGCATATCTTATTCCTCTTTAGAAGAATAATTTTAATTCTGAAACAAAATTTGAAAGTTCAAAAATTCAAGTAGTTTTATCACAAGAAGTGATTGCGCTGGTTTAAGTCAAAATTCATCGATTTTGATTTCAGGAGAAATTCAAACCCCCATTTGTAATCATTAATAAATTACAACAATAGAAAACTTTATAATCTAATTCTTCTATAAACTAGTATGAAAAAAGGATTAATTTATCTATTAACAACTGGAATTTTAACTTCAAGTTGTGCAACAAAAAGACCTTTTGCAGAGAATCATCTATATAAAGGAATTAAAATAGAACAAATAACCCAAAATGATATACCTTATAAAAAATTGGATGTTGGAATATTTAAAGAAGAATATAATTTTAAAGAAGCAGACGATAATTCAAACCCTTTAGGATTCGAAATAAGAAAATCAAAATATACTTCCGACGTATTTGAATATGGGAACCCAATACCAACAAGAGAAGCAAAAGATGAATTTATTCCAAAAAAAATTAAAATGAATGATTTGATTTTAACAATCTACAAAGAAATTCCAAAACATTCTAAATTCGACAAATCTAAAGGAGACATAATTTATAAAAAAATTACAACAGAAAAAGGGCAAGAATTTTACATAGCAACAATCTCTTTAGAAAATAAAACTTTTGCAATAGCAGAAAGAGAAAATTCTACTCCTGGAAAATTAGACTTCTATTTTGTAGACACTGAAAATTTTAAATATTCTTTGGAAAAACCAAGAATTGGAAATGAAAAAAACGTAGTTGTAAAACAAGGCGATATTTATGAATGGATTTTAGAACAATCAACTCCAAATAAAACTATTACAAAAAATATGATACAAACACAACAATATAAAATAAAATCTGGTGACACTTATTGGAAAATTGCAGAAGAAATTTATGGAACAGGAAAAGATGCAAATAAAATTATGAAACTTAATAATGCAAAAAATACAAAATTAATGGTTGGACAATATATTAATATTCCCATAAAGAAATAATTATTTTTTTAAACATTCTTTATTTTCATACCAACAATTCTCTCCTAAAGCAATTCCCAAAACAAAACATTCTTCCTCATCACAAAGATTTCCAAAACCGAGAGTATACCAATCTTCATCATCACCACAATTACTACATACTTCTCCTTCATTAAAAACAGCTCTTTCATCTCCAGTAAATTCATATGTAGGAATCTTTTCAATAGAATTTTCTAATCCTGCATTCTTTTTAATAAGTAATAATAATGTTCTCAAATCACTCATTTGAGGGGTTTTGGAATACCTTTTCCATTTATTACTATACTTATAAAATTCAACTCTATTAATTATTCCTTGTGCCAACAAAGCATCCATAAAATCTTGATTCTCTTGAGAACTAGAATAATCTCCTTTCAAAGTTCCAGCTTTTTCAATTGCAGAATCTAAAGTATATTCAACATAATTAATTTCGACAGGTACAACAATCTCGGGAGCAGTAGTATCTTGAATAACAATCTCTTCTTCCTCTTCAATCTCTAAGGAAGAAATTTTAACTTCATCTGCTTCTGTCTCTTCAGTAGCCTGTCCCAAAATAATTGGTTTCCAATACATATAAACCGGATGTTCATCATCTTGTAACAAAACATTAGTTATTCGATAAGTTTTCTTTCCATTCACTCTTGGACCATTCCAATCAAAAACCTCTGCTTTCAAAATATCAGAATCAATCCACTTAATGAAAATAACATTATGTCCATCATCATCATCATAAGCATAACTTAAAATATCTCCTGGTTGAATTTCAGCAAGTTTATCAGACATAGGTAAATTTTCTCCTTCTTTTTTATTCAAACTACAATCTCTAGTGGGATATGTTGCCATTTGATAAATAATTACCCATTTTCCTTTAACCAATTTTTTATCGATACCTATCCTAATTCCATCCCCAATAGAATAACTCCTACCTTCATTATCAGAATAAACACAACTATGAGTAACTCCTGCTTTCTCATAAACATATTCAACAGCACTAAAACAACCCTTCACCCCAATATAAGCTTTTTTCCCAACTAACTCATCAACTATTTTTAACACCCTTTCACGAGCATTACCCAATTTTAAAACTTCTTCACTAGGTTCTTCAGGCATAGGGCAAGTTTCTCTAGCTTCAAACTCTGTGCCAGTCCAAATATAGCCTCCCTGTTTCCCAAAAATACCAATATCCTGTTCTTCATCAATAAAATTAATATAATCTTCCTTACTCAATAAACCATCCTCATAAAATCCATCTACCATTTCTTTAACTCCCATATCTTCATAAGTTCCAGAACCAAATTTTTCAATTTCCTCCAAAGCAGATGCATAAGTCCATTTCCCAATACGAGTCTGTTTTACAAAACTACCCAACTCATTTAATGAAACATCTCCAAATAAAACAGCTGCACCTTCAAGAAAATTCAAATCTCCCATAATTTTTAAAAATAAAGTTTCATTCTGAGATAACTCCATATCTTCAGGAAAAACATCAAGATCCATCCAATCTGAATCCTCAGAAGCTCCATATGGCCCAAGATAATAATTCCATTTTTCCCCTCTATATTGAAAATATAATTGAAGTCTCGGTTGTGATTCACTTCCCTCCGAAAAACGTCCCCTATGATCAAAGATAAGGTCTCCAATTGTAATAAATGTTTTAGCAAGCCCAAGAGAATTTACAATTCCCCCCTCCTTATTCAATTTTGCTCTTTTCATTAACAAATCTATTCCCTCCAAATAATTTTTTTTCTTCAACTTGGGTATAAATTCTTTACTAGTTTTGGTTAATGTATTTCTAGAATAAGGATTAACAAGTGGTTCATTTACACTTATCCAATCAATATTTTTTTCTGCATAAGAACTATAACTTCCAATTTTATTACATTCCAAAGTCCAATACCAACCATAATCCCACCCATTATTTATAAATTTATAACAAACATTTGGTTGATTTGATGTCATCCTTAAAGCTGCCCTTGCATCATGAAATTCAAACTCTCCCGATTCAAAACCTTCAGCAGTTACAATATCTAGCACAGTCTTATATTCATTTTCATATGTAGGCCTACCTTCTCTGATTCCTTTTTTCTCCCCAGTATCCAATTTAGCAAACAACTCATGAACAATTTCTTCATAAATCCCTGCCCGTAAATAATATAAATAAGCTTTATGATTATTCAAATAAACTTTATCAAACAATTCTTTAATCATATCAAATCTTTTATCTCGATTTTTCTCTTTAGTAATGTTGTCAATCTTTTCAGCAAATTGCTCAGGATTCAAATAACCCTTATCATTTTCTAAATTTTCTTTAAATTTTTCACTCAATTCTTCTAAAGATTCATTTACAGAAGTTTGAAATTCCAAAGCTCGGTCAATACTTTCCTGATCAATCCAACACCTAATATTTGAATCACCACAATAACCAACATCTATCCATCTCTGATCTTCACTACCTAAATAAGGATCAGAACTACCAGGATTATCCGTCGCACAAATTCTCACAATACCTTGATTATAAATTTCAGGGTCAACAGTGTTCGCAATTCCCTCTTGAACATTTAAATTCAACAAACCATAAATATTGGCACTCCCAGAAATACATTCATCTTGCGATTTAATATTTGTATTTTCTATTTGAGACTGCCTAGATTGGTCCCGAACATAATCAAAAGCAAAACTAGTAGACACTTCTTTAAATCCACACTCTTCTTCATTATTAACAGCTATACACAATTCTTTATAACCTTCAGGAGCAATAAAGTCTTCTGTTCCAGTTGCATACTCTCCAACAGGAATATATCCAGAAGCAACCATTCTTCCTGAAGAAGTATCTTGATAATATGAACTTCCACTTCCACCCCTTAAATAAACCTTATAATAAGCCCCCTGATCTTCCCCAGCATAAATATGATAAAACACCTTATATTGTGATACAGGTGGAACAATTGTAGTGGTAAAAGGTATGGCTTCAAAATTACCACTGTATTGAGGGGGACTATTTGCAATAGTTAAACTATCTAAAATCCCTTGACCTTCAGGATAATTAAATGAAATAAAACTTCGACAAACCTCACTACCAATCTCTTCCTGGCTTCTTGCCTTAAATGCATTAAAAGAATTAATTGCATAAAATTCAGTAAAGAAGTTAACTGAATTTTTAGCATTGTCCCATGCAGTAGTCAAACTAGAATATTCTCCTCCTCCACGAGTATTTTCACCAGTGATTGCTCCCACAATTTTAGGCAAAGTTAATTCAGCTAAAGGTAAAGCCTGCCTCCAGAAAAATTCACAAATATAAATACTATTAATTTGATCACAAATACCAACAGTACTCCCAGTATCCAAACTTTCTTGTAAACAACTTTGATAAGATTTCATAACAGACAAATAACTATCCAATCCAGATTTAACTCCAGTCAAACAAACTGGCATGTAAATATCCTCATGATAATTAGGTAAACATAAAAGTAAACTTCCAATAATTCCAGATTGAATAACATCTTGAACTGGATACTGTCCACCAAAATCACATCTACTCGAAGGACAAATAACTGGATCACAAACATTGAACAATAAATTACAATCTTTAGGAGACATATAATCTTCACATTTAGTTAAAGCACTACTTATTGCAGGACTGCCAACTTCAATTCGCTGATTATTTATTTCAACAACCTTAACTCCATCCTTATACGCTCTAGAAGCCTGCTCAATTGCATTAACTGCCTGATTAATTAATCTTGCAGCCTCATTTGTTTTCAATCCAGAAAATTGATTATAAGGTTGACCTGTTCCTAAATTAATTAATTGACAAATATCATCTCCAGTATTTCCCTTACTAAATTCTTCTAATCCATTATTTCCTACATTACATAACCAAAAACTATTTACTCTCGCAGATTTATCATAAGATCTCACTTCTCCCATAAAATCAATATTTTGTTCAACATAAGCATACCAACCGTCTTTAGTATCAAAAGGAACAACCGAAGGAAGACCTTTGTAAGGATCAGTTTCATAATACTTAATTTCTGGATTTTTATATGAATTCTTATAACTGCTAGAATCATATTTCTTACAAAATATATTTCTCACATCCTTTGAAATATTTTTTATAGACAATCTATTTCCATCTCTATTATAAATAAAAGGTTTATAATTCCCATCTACCAAAATATTCAACTTATCCGTTTTAGACTTCTCTAAAATTAAAATATATTTCCTTCCATCAGAACCCTGTAAAAGTTTAACAGGAGTATTTTTTACAATCGGTAACATAACATTCAACTCACTAACTTCATGAGATGTTCCTATTTCACCCTTAAAATCATCATATTGTGCATCACTCAAAAAACTATTATTGTACAAATCATCAATAAATCCCTTAACGTCCATATCAGAATATCTTCCACTTAATTGAGAAAGTTGATTCAAAACATAAACATGCGAAGAGAGTTTATTCACATCATATTCTTTAACCTCTGAAAATTTCAAATCTTCAAAAACCAAATCATCATAAGGCAATTCTTGAACATTATCTCCAATCTTAATAAAATCAATATAATCAGAAGTTATTCCAACGCTACTTGCCCAATTATTAACATCCAAAGAATTTTTAGAATTTATATCTAATTGTTTAACGACAATAAATAATTTAGATTTATAGCTTTTTGTTTGAGAAACATCCATCCCCCCTTTATTTAATATATTTGCATACAACTCAATCTTTTTCAATAAATCAAAACTAAATAAATTCTTATTCCAATACTCAGGTGTCAAAATAATTTCCAAAGAAGAAACACTAATCCCCTTTTCTTTTCCAGTAGGATCCTCAATAAATTCTCCTCTCTTCCTCAATGAAGCTTTAACCTTAGGTAAATACTTTTCAACTAATTTTGTTGTATTCACAACATTAGTTCCAAAAAGTCCTTGACTCTGACTAACTTCTTCATCTTCTTGAATATTTTTTATCTCTTCATTCTGGCTTTTCAACATCTCCGCCAACAAATTAACTTCATCATCAATATTACCTGCCTTATCTTGCAAACACTCTCCTTCAGACCTATAATCTCCCACAGCAACCATATCTGCACATCTTTCATACCACCCCCCATTTCCACTCATAACTTCCTGTCTTGCAATAGATTCTCCTCCAGAATTAAATAACAAATTCTTCAAAGTCAAAAACCCTCCAACAGCCAAACAAGTTTTTTCAAGCACATCAACTGTATCTCCCAAAGTAGAAGAAATACTTTCCCAAGTTTCAATAGTATCATCAAGTTTATCAATTGCATTTTCAGTCATTTCAGGAGAAAGTTGAATTAATCTTTTTTCAATTCCAACTGCAAAATTAAAATCAATCTCACTTCCAGCATAATTTATACTTGGTTCAACAGAAACTTTCGCAACTCTCTCAAAATAAATATCATGAATCGTAAAAGTATAATTTCCAAAAGTTTTAGAAATTTCTTTTTTCAAACCCCGATTCCCTGAAATTAAAATATCTTGTGCTCTAGCAAGTGTTGTTTTCCCTTCAATATTAAAATTCAAAACAACTGTATTCTCATCAGTAATTGAAACTAACTGTACATAATTTTGTCCACTTTCATCAAGATATAGAATCTGTTCCTTTCTAAGTTCATGAGATTCTACATTTCCCCCCTTCTCTCGGACATACAATACAATACCATAATCTTCAATACTTGGTTGATAAACCCCCTCAAAAGAAATTCTTTTAATATCTCCCTCAATCATCAAATCTTTAGTAGAAACGCCCTGATTACTTAATAAAATTAAATTCTCACAAAAATCTCTTTCTAATTCAGAATCAGGATAACTACTTTCAAACTCATCACAAAAAAACTTCAAATCTTTTTTCTGCGAAGTATCCCTTGCCAAAAGCATTTTAGCATAAGCTGATTTTTCACCTAAACTAATTTTTTGATCTTCTGGATAAATTTCTCCCTGATAATTAGAAAAAATATAATCATAATCGTCCAAAGCCTTACCATAATACTCTTCAATCTTAGAAGTAACAGGATAATCACTTTCAGAACCAAAACCAATTATTTCAACCTTTGTTCCACCAATAATTTTACTCTCAGAATAATTTAATCTTTGAAAATGTTTACCATCCATAAGCCATTTATAAAATTTAATAGAAATTCTTGTAATTTTTTTAGCCTCTTCAAGTAAATTCTTTTCATTGGGATTTGCTTCTCCCAACTTTCCTGCAGCCAAAATTTCACTCTCTCCCAATTTGGCCATTTTTGCATCCGCAATAACCACATAAGCAACTAAATCTTTAGCTTCATAACTCTGGCTTCCAACAAAACCTAAATAAGCATGTTTGCTTTCATCTGTTTCAAACAAATAATCTCCAACTGCATATTCTCCTTCAACACCATTAATTTCCAATTTAATTTTTGGACTAATTCTCAAATCAAAAGTATCTCTCCCTTCATCTTCTTGACAAGACACTTTAACAATTTGATTCAAACCAGTTTTTTCAATATCTGTAACACGGCATTTACCCTCCAGAAAATTTTCATCTTCTTTAACTTCAAAAATTTGCGAATTGATATTAAATCGAACTCTAGTATCTTGAAATTCAATATTTTCTAATCTAAACTGAACAGCAGAAAAACAATCAAAACCAGGTAAATAAATTTTATTTGTTTGTTGTCCAACCTGTAAATTATACATTCCAATTCTTTGTCTATTTATTTCTCCTTCCCTACTCTTACCAAAAGGAGATTCATATCTTCCAGAATAAATTGCAATTGAAGCAGAATCTTTTGTAACATCTTCTGCCCTCAGATAACCCATCTTATTAAAAAAAGCATATTGCCCAAGAGACCTATCAAACTCATTGTCCTCCATTAGAGGAAGATAAAAAGTATGTTTCCTAAGACCAAAAGCATTTTCCAAATCATATCTAAATGTTGCACTTAAATTTCCAGTTACAAAATCAGACATTGAACTTTCATTAGGATTTTGTCTCAAAACAATTGTTGCATAACCAATTTCATCCCACTGCAAATTATTTAATTTTCTATTCTTTCCCAAAGCATCATAACTTGGAGTAAACCCCACACTTTTAACTCCTTCAGGATATGCTCCTCGAATATTAATATCAATAGAATTAATAGCAGTTATATCAATAAAAGGATTTATTTTAACAGCTTGCAATTTACAAAACACAGGAACATCTTGTTCCTCCAATAAATCACTTCTAACAACAGCGGGTTCACAACCGAAAGGCGCAATTTGAACAATAAAATCTTGACCTTCTTGACACATAGAAGAATCAAAACTAATATCCGCCATATCCTTTTCGAAAGCACTCCTAGTTCCACTAGAAGTTGCTTGGAAAGTAGAATGCGTATAAGCAGCAGAAGCAAATACTAAAACTCCAACTAATAAAACCAATCCTAAAATTAATTTATTTGCTTTCATCTAAATTCAACCCCTAATATTTGACTTTCAATTAATTCATAATTTTGAGTTAATTCCTCAAGAGAGTTAGGAACATTTAATTCTTTCCCTCTTAATATCAACTTATTTGAATTTTTTAATTCTTGTTCTATAAAATAATAATCAGATTTTCCCCCGCCAACTAAAACATTATCAATTTCTTGTTCAGGAATTACTGTTTCAAAACATTTTTCCTCTTCAAATCCAAAAAATCCCTTAATTCCAGAACTAGGAATGTCAGTACAATATTCTGTAGTTGTCTCCTCAAACTTCAAAGAAGAATCTTTATAAAAATAAGTTTCAAGATCATATTTACCTTCACTTAAAATAACTTCTTTTTGTTCTGGATAGACCAAAGAAAAAGAAGAATCCTCACCAATGAAATTTACAATAGCTTTTCCAGAATATAATTTGTTATCTGTGTAAAGTTCAACTTCCAATTCATATTCTTTATCTAGAATAACAACGACCTCTTCCTCATTGATTCCTGTATTCACATAACTATCTTTAAATCCTTCACTTGAAATTTTAACATTTCCATTAACACACTGAGGAAAAAATCCATTTAATTGACCATTTTCCGTAAACCCAATATGACAGTTAGCTCCAAAACACTCATAAGAAATTTCCCCCTCAACAGGATTTAAATCAGAATCATACAAATTAATCAATAAATTATTATTTTTATATTCACAAATGTCTGAAACTTCTCCAACAGAAGATGAACCCTCTTTTCCTTTTCTCGGCATATTTCTATCTATAATTACTGCCATTGGAAATTGAAAAGTTTCTCCAAAAGAAGTCACTTGTACTAAAATCGGATACCGCACATTATAAACAAAATGATACGGAACATAACAAAATCCTAAAATTCCCAATCCTTCTTGGTTACCTACGGGTTTAGCAACAAGAATATTATTATCCGCATTAGTAATCTCAAATGTTTTAGGCCATTCAGTTGAAGTCACAAAACTTAATTCCGAATCAACAGGAAGATTAAGTGCAAAATAATCATCCTCTCTTCCCTTATTTTTTAATGAATAAATATTTGCAACAAGAGCTTCCGAAAAATTATTATAAAATTCATCAACATTCCAAAATAAAGGAGAACAACTTAATTCGACACCATCAACAGGAGCATACAAATACAAAACATCAATAGAATAGTTCTCTAAAAATAAATTTTCTTGTTCCAATTCATAAACTTTTTTTGCATCCCCATATAAATTCCCCAACAAAGAATCAATTTCAACAGAAAAATCTTTCATTAAAAAAATCTCATTTTCAAAACTAACAGATAAATCCATGTCTACATCAATTTGAACATTATTATTTTTTATTTTAACATCAACCTTTGGAACATCTGCCTCAATTTCATAACCCTGATTTTCATATATTTCAAAATTACAATTCATTAATTTATTCTCCAAATAAGATTCTAATTGTTTATTCATCTCATCGATACTTGGGATTTGTTCCATTTCAATATTATTTCCACTGATATAATGCCAATATGGGATTTGAGTTCCCACAAAATTTAATTCGGAAGAAAAAGGCATATAAACAGAACCAGGAACAAAATCTGGATTCTCAATATATCCTCCCTTAGATTCTAAAATAGAAATCCCTGTCAAAGTTCCCCTTTCAATACAATTTAAAAAATTAATTTGCACAGGCTCAATACTTACAGGTATTTTATTAGTAATAATTGTATCCCTAAATAAGTAAATACTAACTCCTGCCACAACAACAATTATAGCCAAAATTATAAAGATTGTCACCTGTCCCTTTTTACTCTTAAACATAAATAAAAAATGAAAAACATATATATAAAGATTTGTTTAGAAAGGTATTTGTTGAAAAAACCCTAGCAAAGATAATAATTAATTTTTGATTAATTGACTAATAGGAGAATTCAAATATTCAACTGTTGGTTGGAGATAGGGACGGAAAAATTTTCAACAAAATAATTAATATATAATCTTTTTCTTCTTAGGTAATAAAAAATTTAATCCAGAAAATAAAAGTAAAAATCCTCCAAAAACAACAATCCAATCACTAATTTTCAAAATAAATTCCGGCACAGTTAACAAAGGAAATTTAAAATTTAAAAAATAAATTGCAACAACAAAATACAATAAAAAAAAGAGAACATTATTCCTACTTCGTTTAATTCTATTATTGCTCATAATACAAGAAAAGAATTAAACTATATAAATTATTTCCTACTCTTTTATTTTCTCTTCCTAATCAAAATCCTTCTGATAACTAACAAAATAATCAAAACCAAAAATCCTATCAAAATTTGATAAAACAAATTTTCATTAATCTTTTTATCAAATACCTTTTTATCAAATTTTTCTTCAAAACTAATTTTTTTCTCTTCCTCAGAAAAATTTACCTGCTCAATCTTAGCATCTTCCTTAATAACTGCAAACTGTTCTTTCACTAGGACATCTTTATATCCTTCTTTAGAAGCAGTAATCTCCAATTCATATGTTCCAACTTGAGACGCTTTAATTGAAATTGGTAAATCAATTTGCTCAGTTGACTTATCGGGATATGTTAAAATTGCCTCGATTATAACTTCTTCAACTGAAGATTCATAATCTAAATAAATTTCTTCACTTTGAAGAAAAACTTTTTTAGAGAAGATTAAGTTGAAGTCAAAAGAGGAACTAGTGACAATGGAAAAATTCTTAGAAACTGTTTTTTGTATTGGAGATAAAATTTGAACATAAGCTGTACATGTTTGAGGTTCAAACCAATCTTGAACAAGTTGATCTTGATAAATTTCTGTGCAGGGAGTGTTCGCTTGTAATTCAATTGTTTGTTCTTGTAAAAAACCAATAGGAGCATTGGGACACATAATATGAGGCATAAAAATAATTGAAGTATTTATATCAGAATTTAAAGTATATGAAAAAAACATTTGTTCATTTAAAGAAAAACCATCTTGAACATTTACATTTAAAGTTATTTCTGCTGAAATAAGTGGAACTAAGAAAATCATTGCAAGGGTTAAGAGTGTTAGTTTAGAATTTACCATGGACCCTCCCAATCA